>JABSSC010000066.1 GCA_013214635.1 Paracoccaceae bacterium
TCCATACTGAACCGCGCTGAACCACTTACCCGACTGGTTCGGACGCGCGCCGTGGGTCAGGTGACCACCGGCATCAAGGCTCATACCCAAAATCGTGTCGCCGGGTTGAAGGAGCGCGGTAAAGACACCTTGGTTCGCCTGACTGCCCGAGTTCGGCTGTACATTGGCATACCCGCAGCCAAAAAGCTGACACGCCCGCTCAATCGCAAGGGTCTCTGCCATATCGACGTATTGGCACCCGCCATAGTAGCGACGCCCCGGATATCCCTCGGCGTACTTGTTGGTCATGACCGAGCCTTGTGCCGCCATCACAGCCGCCGACACGATGTTTTCAGATGCGATCAACTCGATCTCATCGCGCTGTCGACCAAGCTCCAAGCCCATCGCCTCAGCAATTGCGGGGTCGCGTTCAGCAAGGCTGTCAGTGAAAAAACCATCGTCGCGGTGTGGGGCGTTCATGTGCTCGTCTCCGTTGGGTACGGGTGAATTTGGCGCTTTTTACCCAAGTTTCCACTGCGCAGAAAGACCCCAAACCGACCAAATCTCTTGCTTTCGCGCAACATGCCCTACGATCTGAGTGCTTGTGTTTCCCATTTGGTACGGGAAAGACTGCTTGGGAAACAAAGAAGTGAGATCACATGCGCAGGGCTTCGAAACTCGCCATCCGCGCAAGCGACGCCGAACCGGCCCAAGCGGCACGTGTGGCTTTGGAGGAGCGGTACGGTTCCGTGCCATTGACCGAGGCGGATGTTATCATCGCTTTGGGGGGCGATGGCTTCATGCTTCAGACCCTCGCGGAAACCCGCGATTTGGGAACTCCGGTCTACGGGATGAACCGTGGCACCGTCGGGTTTCTGATGAACGAATACAAGCCCAAGGGCCTCACCGACCGATTGACGGACGCGGAAGAGGCCGAGATCAATCCGCTCAGGATGACGGCAGCCAATGGTGCCGGTGAAACATTCGAAGAACTTGCGATCAACGAAGTCTCGCTTCTGCGGGAAGGTCCCCAAGCGGCGCGTTTGCGGGTGTCCGTCGACGGCAAAACCCGTATGGAAGAACTCGTCTGCGACGGGGCTCTTGTGGCCACCCCGGCCGGGTCGACCGCCTATAACTATTCGGCTTTTGGCCCGATCCTTCCCATCGGATCAGATGTGCTTGCCTTGACCGCAATCGCCCCGTTCCGGCCGCGTCGCTGGCGTGGGGCGCTTTTGCCGCGCGCGGCGCGGGTGCGGTTCGATGTCCTCAACCCGGCCAAGCGCCCCGTTATGGCCGATGCCGACAGCCGCTCGGTGCGGAATGTCCATTGGGTCGAAATTGCCAGCGCGCCCGAGATCACGCACCGTATCCTTTTCGACCCCGGCCACGGGTTGGAGGAACGCCTTCTACAAGAGCAGTTCGTCTGACATCATTGGTCCCAGAATACCTTCGCCGAAGGCACTAAACCCGTCGCGGCGCTAGCCGCCCGCGTATCCGATCCGCTTGAGCGCGACCCCAATCTCATCAAGAATGGCCGGGTCATCGATCGTGGCAGGCATCTTGTAGTCCTCGCCATCTGCGATTTTCACCATGGTTCCACGAAGGATCTTGCCTGATCGTGTTTTGGGAAGCCGGTCAACGATGACCGCCGTTCTGAACGCCGCAACCGGGCCGATCTTTTCGCGGACGAGCTTAACGACTTCGCCGACCAATTCGCCCTCGTCGCGCGACGTGCCAGCGTTTAGGCACAAGAACCCAACGGGCATCTGTCCCTTGAGATCATCCGTGGCCCCGATGACTGCGCATTCGGCCACGTCCGGATGGGCGGCCAGAACCTCTTCCATCGCACCGGTCGAAAGGCGGTGGCCCGCGACGTTTATTACGTCATCAGTGCGCGCCATGATATAGAGGTAGCCATCCTCATCGATCATGCCGGCATCCCCGGTCTCATAGTAGCCGGGGAAGGTATTGAGATAGCTTTTGCGGAACCGCTCTTCTGCATTCCAGAGGGTCGGAAGGGTTCCCGGTGGTAAGGGCAGTTTGATCGCGATGGCGCCGAGTTCGCCTGTGGGCACGGGATGTCCTTCATCCGACAGAATCTGCACGTCATACCCGGGCATCGGCACGGACGGCGACCCGATCTTGACCGGGATCTCTTCAACCCCCAGCGGGTTGGCGGCAATGGCAAAGCCTGTTTCGGTCTGCCACCAATGGTCAATCACAGGTACGCCAAGGTGGTCATGCGCCCAATGAATGGTGTCAGGGTCGGCGCGCTCCCCAGCAAGGAACACGGCCCGCAAGCCTGACAGATCATAGTTTTTGATCAATTCGCCTTTGGGGTCCTCACGCTTGACCGCGCGGATTGCCGTCGGCGCGGTGAAGAAGGCGCGCACGTTATATTCCGACATCACGCGCCAGAAGGTCCCGGCATCAGGCGTGCCCACGGGTTTGCCTTCGAACACCAGCGTCGTGTTGCCGTGGAACAGAGGCGCATAGCAGATATAGGAATGCCCTACGACCCAGCCCACATCGGAGGCTGCCCAGAACACGTCGCCCGGCTTGCAGTCATAGATCTTTTCCATCGTCCAGTAGAGCGCCACGAGATGCCCTGCGGTCGCACGCACCACACCTTTCGGCGCGCCGGTCGTGCCGGATGTATAAAGGATGTAGACCGGGTGTGTCCCTTCGACAGGCACGCAATCAGCGGGGTCTGTCCCCTCCTGAAAGCCATACCAATCGAAATCGCGACCCTCGATCATCTCCGCCCGTTCCTGATCGCGCTGGAGGATCACGCAGAACTCAGGCTTGTGAGATGCCAATTCGATCGCGCCGTCGAGGAGTGGTTTGTATTTGACGATGCGGCCGGGCTCGATCCCGCAGGACCCGGCGATGATCGCTTTGGGCTGGGCGTCATCGATGCGCACGGCCAACTCATTCGCAGCAAAACCACCGAACACAACCGAATGGATGGCACCAAGCCGCGCGCAGGCCAGCATCGCTTCGACCGCTTGCGGCACCATGGGCATATAAATGATGACGCGATCGCCTTTACCGACACCCTTGGCCTTCAACCCGCCCGCAAGCGCGGCAACACGTGACTGAAGCTCAGCATAGGTGATTTTGGATTTCGTGTCGGTGACCGGACTGTCATAAATGATGGCCACGCGGTCACCATGACCCGCCTCTACGTGGCGGTCCACTGCATTCCAGCAGGTGTTCAACGTCCCGTCACGGAACCATTCATAGAGCGGTGCATTGTCGTCAAAAAGTGCCTTCGATGGCTTTTCGACCCAGTCGATGGCTTCTGCCGCATCCATCCAGAAACCCTCTGCGTCGTCCCGGGCGCGGGCATACATTTCGGCATAGCTCATGACTGACACTCCTCCTCGTCTTGGCGAAGTGTTAGCCGCGCTGCTTCAAACCGGCAAGATGGGGACTTGCGCCAATCCGTCACTGTTGGCGCTAAATGTCAGGCATACTGTGTCACTGGAGTGCCAGCCAAAGCTGACATGTTCAAAAGCCCCCGTGCGGTGATCGCCGGTGTCACGATATGCGCGCGGTTGCCCATCCCCATCAGGATTGGTCCAACTTCCAATCCTTGCGCTTTGACTTTCAGAATGTTGCGCACGGCCGAGGCCGCGTCAGAGTTCGCGAAAATCAGAACATTGGCAGGTTCGGGAAAGCGGGAGTTGGGGAAGATACGGGCACGCAACTCGATATCCAGCGCGGCATCCGTGTGCATCTCGCCCTCATAGTCAAAATCGCGTGGTTCAGAGTCGAGGATCTCGATACAGGCGCGGGCCTTTTTGCCGCTGTTGCTGCCGGAGCTTCCGAACTGACTGTGCGAACACAGCGCGATTTTGGGCGTCACGCCGAACCGGCGCACGTGCCGGGCCGCGGCGCAAACGGTCTCGGCCATCTGCTCGGGCGTCGGGTCCGGATTGACCTGTGTATCGGCGACGAAAAGTGGTCCGTCTTCGAGTATCATTAGCGATAGCGCACCTTGCGGGTGATGCGCCGGTGAGCCCAGAACCTGTTCCACGTAGTTCAGATGCCAGAGGTATTGGCCAAACGTGCCGCAGATCAGGCTGTCAGCCTCTCCACGATGCACCATGACGGCCCCGATGGCGGTTGTGTTCGTGCGAAGGATCGCTTTGGCCAGATCAGGTGTGACGCCACGGCGCTCCATCAGCCCGTGATAGGTTGTCCAGTAATCGTAATACCTTGGGTCGTTTTCGGGGTTCACGATCTCAAAGTCCGTCCCGGGCCGAATGGGCAGACCGATGCGTTCGGCGCGTGCCTCGATAACCTCCGGGCGGCCAATCAGGATTGGGGCGTCACGGCTTTCTTCGATCAAGGCATTGGCTGCCCGCAGAACGCGTTCGTCTTCGCCTTCGGCAAAGACAATATGACGGCGTGCAGTCTGGGCCGCTTCGAACACTGGCCGCATGATGATGGCCGAGCGATAGACCGATCCATCCAGTTTTTCACGGTAGGCTTGCAAGTCGTCGATCGGTCGCGTGGCGACACCTGATGCAATGGCCGCTTCCGCAACGGCGGAGGCTACGACCCCCATCAGTCGTGGATCGAAGGGTTTGGGGATCAGGTAGTCCGCTCCAAATGTAAGCTGCTCGCCCTTATAGGCCGCGGCAGCCTCCGCGCTTGTCGTGGCGCGGGCAAGCTCGGCAATCCCGGCGATACAGGCGAGTTTCATTTGATCGTTGATTTCGGTTGCGCCGACGTCCAGCGCCCCTCGAAAGATGAAGGGGAAGCACAGGACGTTGTTGACCTGATTGGGAAAATCGCTCCGCCCGGTCGCGATAATCGCATCAGGCGCGGCTGCGCGGGCGTCTTCGGGCATGATTTCTGGTGTCGGGTTTGCGAGCGCAAAGATGATCGGGGTCGGCGCCATGCGGTTGACCATCTCGGGGCTAAGCACGCCAGGCCCCGAAAGACCCAAGAACAGATCTGCGCCTTCGATGACGTCGTCGAGCGACCGCGGCCCACCGGGCTGGGCATAGTCGGCCTTTTGCGGTGTCATATCTTCGGCCCGGCCCTCGTGAACCAAGCCGTGCAGATCGACAAGCCACACGTTTTCACGCTTTACACCAAGTTTGAGCAGCATGTTCAGACATGCGATTCCGGCGGCCCCGCCACCGGTTGAGACGACCTTGAGGTCCGCAAAAGACTTGCCAGCGACACGGATCGCGTTGGTGGCTGCCGCACCCACGACAATCGCCGTGCCGTGTTGGTCGTCATGAAATACGGGGATGTTCATCCGCTCGCGGCAGATTTTTTCGACGATAAAGCAGTCGGGGGCTTTGATGTCTTCAAGGTTAATTGCGCCGAACGTCGGCTCTAGTGCGCAAACGATATCGGCAAGCTTCTCAGGATCGGTTTCATTCACCTCAATGTCAAAGCAATCGATATTGGCAAACTTCTTGAACAGAACCGCTTTGCCTTCCATCACGGGCTTTGACGCGAGCCCGCCGATATTCCCAAGCCCCAGAACCGCAGTCCCATTCGACACCACTGCAACAAGGTTGCCGCGCGCGGTATAGTCGGCGGCCGTGCTGGGGTCGGATTTAATTTCAAGGCACGCTTCCGCAACGCCAGGAGAGTAGGCGCGGGCAAGATCTCGACCTGTCGCCAGAGGTTTGGTCGCCCGAACTTCAAGCTTACCGGGGCGCGGATGCTTGTGATAGTAGAGTGCTGCCTGGCGGAGGCTGTCATTCTGGGGGTCGCTCATAAGTCTGCCTCCAAATATAGTTTAACGTTAAACTACATTTTCAATTGCCGTAATGGCGCGCGCGGGTCAAGTGCAACCCCTTGCCAATGCGCGCACTCGGTCGCACTGTGTGGTCTAGCCCCGCCGCTCGCAAGTATTTTGGACCGATACCATGACCAACCCGTTGCGCCCCCCAGCACTCGCCGTTCGCGAAAATGCGCATGTTCCGTATTCGAACTTCAAAGTCGGGGCGGCCATTCGGACGACGGACGGCAATGTCCATATCGGCTGCAACGTGGAAAACGTCGCTTATCCCGAAGGCACTTGCGCGGAAGCCGGAGCAATTGCAGCGATGGTCGCCAGCGGTGAGACACGCATTGCCGAAGCCTATGTCGTGGCGGATAGCCCGTCGCCCGTTCCCCCCTGCGGTGGCTGTCGTCAGAAACTGGCAGAGTTCGCAGATGGCGACGTTGTCGTCACACTTGCAACGACGGATGGTCTGGAATTCAAAACCACCGTCGCCGAATTGCTGCCCGGTGCGTTCGATGCGGGCCATATGGACCGCACGTAATGGCACGCGCCTTTCTCGTTGTCCTGGATTCCCTCGGATGTGGCGGCGCTCCGGATGCGAACCAATTCTTTAATGACGGGGTTCCGGATACTGGCGCGAACACGCTCGGCCATATCGCGGCCGCCTGTGCAGCGGGACGGGCCGACGTCGGTCGAACAGGACCGCTGCACCTACCCCATCTTGATCGTCTGGGTCTGGGCGCCGCTGCGGCACTTGCCACGGATCAACGGCCCGACGGGCTGACCGCAGCACCGGAGGGGCTGTGGGCCGCGGCGACAGAGGTTTCGCCCGGCAAGGACACACCATCAGGACATTGGGAGTTGGCCGGGGTCCCGGTGCCGTGGGATTGGCATTATTTCCCGGATCAGATGCCCGCGTTCCCCGCAGACTTGACCGAAAAGGTGTGCCGGTTGGCTGGGACCGATGGCATTTTGGGAAACCGCCACGCCTCAGGCACCGAGATCCTTAAGGAAGAGGGCGCGCGGCATATCGAGACGGGCTGGCCGATCTGCTATACCTCAGCCGACAGCGTCTTTCAGATCGCCGCGCACGAACAAAGCTTTGGCCTGGAACGTTTGTTAGAGTTGTGCCGGGATATCGCGCCGGTACTCCACGAAATGCGGGTCGGCCGTGTCATTGCGCGCCCGTTTGTCGGAGCGCCGGGCGCATTTGAACGCACGCCCAACCGCCGGGATTTCGCCATATCGCCACCCGCACCGACGTTGTGTGACTGGGTGCAAGGGGCAGGTCACACCGTTCACGGCGTGGGTAAGATTGGCGATATCTTCTCAATGCAGGGCATCACGGATGTGGTCAAAGGTCCGGATGCTGAATTGATGGAGCATCTGATTTCGCTTGGTGTGTCCGCCGAGCCCGGAAGTCTGACATTCGCGAACTTCGTTGAATTCGACAGCCTTTACGGACATCGCCGCGACGTCTCAGGCTATGCGCGGGCGCTGGAATGGTTCGATGCCCAACTGCCGCGTTTCCTGAACACGCTTGGACCGGGTGATCTGGCAATCTTTACTGCCGATCATGGCAACGATCCAACATGGACCGGGACGGATCACACCCGCGAGCGTGTTCCGGTTGTCGGTGTCGGCGCGGGCAGGCATAACGCAGGGATCGTCGGGTTCTCAGATGTCGCGGCCTCGATCGCGAAACACTTGAATGTGCCGGCACAAGGGCCGGGAAGGAGCTTTCTGTGAGTTTTAGCGCGATGCCAAAGGTCGAATTGCACCTTCACCTCGAAGGCGGCGCGCCGCCCGCATTCGTGCGCGGAATGGCCAAGGAAAAGTCCATCGATATCTCTGGCATTTTCAACGAGGACGGCAGCTATGCTTATCGCGATTTCTGGCACTTCCTTGAAGTTTACGAAGCTGCGACCTCGGTCCTTACGTCGCCGGAAGATTTCGCACGCCTGACAACAGCGGTTCTGGAAAAAAGCGCAGCACATGGTGTGGTGTACTGTGAAACCTTCTTAAGTCCTGACTTTTGCGGCGGGCGTGATGTTGGCGCGTGGCGAGAGTATCTGGCGGCGATCAAAGAGGCTGCTGATAAGGCGGAGGCGCAGAACGGGATCACGCTGCGCGGAATTGTAACGCCAATCCGGCATTTCGGTCCCGAGAAGGCGAAGGAAACGGCGCTTTGCGCGGCTGAGACGGCGGGTGACTGGGTCGTCGGCTTCGGGATCGCAGGGGACGAGAAAGCGGGCGAGCCCGGAGATTTCGCCTATGCCTTTGACATGGCGCGCGAGGCCGGTCTGGACCTGACCGCCCATGCAGGCGAATGGCGCGGTCCCGAAAGCATCACGAACGCGCTCAATGATCTGCGCGTCTCGCGGATCGGCCATGGGGTGCGTTCCATCGAAGATCCCGCGCTTGTCGATCGTTTGGCTGAAGAGAAAGTCGTGCTTGAGGTTTGTCCGGGTTCCAACGTGTTTCTTGGTGTTTACCCCTCGCTGGCCGCGCACCCGATCGAGCGCCTGCGCGAAGCAGGGGTGATTGTGACCGTCTCAACAGATGATCCGCCATTTTTTCACACCACCATGACGCGCGAGTATAACGATCTGGCCGAAACCTTTGGCTGGGACGACGATGCATTTCGCGCCCTGGCCCGCGCAAGTCTTGACGCAGCCTTCTGTGACGCCGACACCAAGGCCCGCGTTGCCAAACGATTGGAGACATCATGAACGACCATCTCACCGTCGTCACGCATCCGCTGGTGCAGCACAAGTTGACCATCATGCGCGAGAAAGAGACTTCGACAGCCAAGTTCCGACAGCTTCTGCGTGAGATTAGTCAGCTGCTGGCCTATGAGGTGACGCGTGGCCTGGCGATGACCACAAAGTCTATCGAGACGCCCATGGGCCCCATGGATGCGCCCGTGATCGAGGGGCGAAAGCTTGCCCTCGTTTCAATTCTCCGGGCAGGCAACGGCCTGCTCGACGGGATGCTTGAGCTGATCCCGTCTGCCCGTGTCGGGTTCGTCGGGCTTTACAGGGATGAAGAGACGCTTCAGCCGGTGCAGTACTATTTCAAGGTCCCGGGCGAGTTGGGGGATCGGTTGACGATTGCCGTCGACCCGATGCTGGCCACGGGAAACTCCTCGGTCGCAGCGATTGACCTTTTGAAGGGGGCAGGAGCCCGCAACATCCGGTTTCTTTGCTTGTTGGCCGCGCCCGAAGGTGTGGCGCGCATGCAAGAGGCGCACCCAGATGTGCCCATTGTGACTGCGGCACTTGATGAACGGTTAAACGAAAACGGGTATATAGTGCCGGGGCTTGGGGATGCCGGAGATCGAATGTTCGGCACACAATAGGTTTTGATCGCGGAAGGCTGCCTTATGCGAAGACTTGCGATGTTATTTGTCCTTTGCGGCTCGATGGCGGGTGCGCAGACCGATTTTTCCGTCCCGGCAGAATTTCCGCCTGATGATTATGCGGGGCGACAGTATGTGGACAGTCGCGGCTGTGCGTATGTGCGCGCAGGCGTCGATGGGGCGGTGAACTGGTTGCCGCGCGTGACCCGTGATCGCAAGCCACTTTGCGGGCTTGAGCCGAGTGTGGTCAGTGCCGCTTCTGCCGCGCCTGCGGTTGCGCCGGTCGCCGTTGCCACGACGTCGGTCGTGGCAGCTCAGGCCGCGTCTGAGCCGCTTACAGCAGTGCCAAGCGCTGCGGCGTCGATGGCCAAAACAACGACGATCACTGTGCCACCGGGTTTTTCCCGTGTTTGGGAGGATGACAGGCTGAACCCGCGACGTGCACAAGGCACCGCAGCAGGTGAAGCGGCGATGCAGCGTATCTGGACCAACGATGTGCCGCGCAAGTTGATCACGGCACCTGTTTCAACGTCCTCAAATACGTATGTCGAGGTCGCGACGTTTTCGTCAAAGGCGCAACGCGATGCTGTTGTCAGTGATCTGCGTCGCCAAGGTCTTCCGGCGCGGCGCGGCGTGATCCAGCGCGGCGCGAGCGAAACGCCAGCGGTCCTGCTTGGCCCCTATGGCAGTCGTGATGCGGCAACGCCCGGTCTGCAGGCCGCGCAGTCGCTGGGATACTCGGCAGCGCGCATTTACTAACCGTCACGCGCCGCAGATCTGCGACAGGGCCACCCAATTTGTATCGCTCAGGATTGGACGTCGCGCGTCTTCGGGCGTTTCCCCGGACGCGGTTAAGGTGACCGTGGTCGCTCCCGTGATCTCGCGTGCTTCGGCATACGGGGCGATGGCAATGCCGCTGTCCTGAAGCGCTTCGGCAAGGGCGCGGTCATCCGTTAAAGGGGGCGCCTGCGTTTTCAAAAGGTGTTCGGCAAAACGGCCAACGGCATCCGGCCCGACTTCACCCGTGGTCATGAGCCGCGCCGTCGCCAGCGGGCCGGAAAACGAAAGAAGATCAAAAACCGGATCGCTCTGTGTCAAAGCCTGTTCGGCGGCCATGGCATAGCCGGCAATCACTTCGGGTGTTTCATAGTCCTCCACCAAATCGCGCCCGAACAGGATCAATCCGCCAGGCAGTGGGATCGCCGTGGATACGCCCGCACGATAGACGGCTAGTGTCACCGGCTCACCGGGAAACAGACGCCCGGCAAGAATGCGTAACGCGCGAGTTCCGGCGGGGGATTGGCAGGGTTGCCCGGCAAGCCGCGTCATTTCACGCGCAATATCGCGCCCGATCGCTTCGCGCGTCGCATCCGGGACGATGCGCGCGGCATAAGACGCCAACGCGGAAGGCAGCCAAAAGATCGCTCCCGCCAAAAACGCCACGCAGACGCCTATCACAAGGGTCCTGCGCAGCCTGCCGGGATGCGGTTGCGCGCTGGTCACGGCGGCGCGGATCTTTTCAATCGCTTCGATCATGTCCGCGTCCGACACTTCCAACCGTTCAGGCGCATCGAGACCTGGCGCGTAAACCGCGGGCAGTTCACCGGGATTAAGCCGTTCAATGGCGGGCAGCGACCAGTGCGCCAGCGCAACCTCGTTGCGGTCGATGATGATCAGTGTGGCGTCTCCGAACGACACGACAACGTCGCGCCTCTGCTCATCTGGCTGAGGCTGCCAAAGCGCGGGCGCTTCGAGCCGCACGAAGTCTTTCAATGCTGTCATGACCGCCTGTATCTGCCCGATCTTGTGATCGTTGTGACCCCAACCATAGCCGAACTGCGGCAACGGCTCAATCTGGGCAATCCAGTCACATTTGCATGTCGCAGATTGCAGGCGAACTTGGGCGGTCTCGCCTTATTGCAACCGCTTTTCTCGCCCGGGGCAGGGAGCGACGGCGTGTCCGAGCTATTGCGATTCGCGCGTCACCGCCCAAAACCCCAAGAAACACAGCAGCTTTCCGAACGTGGCAAACGAAGTATGAACTTTAGTGATGAAAAACAGCTAGTTGCCAGACTTTTGCGTCACTCCATCCTAGGTGCGAATGATGCCGCAAACTTGCCTTTTATCAGGCCAAAACCGGCCCAAATCGACCGGCTTTCTGATCTTTGTCACACCGCGGCCACAATCGCCGCCAAGCCAAACACAGACAGGAGACAACGCGAATGTTTATCGAAAAATCCTCGGCCTTCACCGATGCGGAAAAAATCGTTCTGGGTGCTGTATTTGCCGAAAAAGGTCTGCGCACAACGCGCGGCATGATTGCCGGAACCATGGTGGAAACGTCCCAAGGCTGGTTGCCGGTCGAGCGGGTTCAGATGGGGATGTCTGTCTACACGTATGACGGCGGCAAAAAGCCGGTTGTTGCTATCGAACGTCAGACGTTGGGCGCAGAACTCGGCACAGTTTATCCCGATGGGCTCTTGCTTGTACCAGGTGGCGCGCTGGACAACTGCAATGCCTTCTATCTGCTGCCCGAACAGCATGTCATGATCGAAAGCGATATTGCGGCTGATGTTCTTGGCGCCCCTGCGCATCTGGTTCCAGCAGCGGCACTTGAAGGGTTTCGCGGCATTCAGCGCGTTATGCCGGTCGATCAGATTGAGATCATCACGCTCCTCTTTGATGAAGAGGAGGTGGTGTTCGCCAACACAGGCGCATTGATCCATTGCCCGAAGGTCGCTGGCGATGCGGAACGGTCCGACTTTGCTGCCCTGACCGAAGATCAGGCCCGTGCACTTCTTGAACTGATGGCGATGGACGCGCCCTGGAGCGATGCGGAGATGCCGTGCGCAACCTGAGAAAGTGAAGACGAATGTTTAGTAAGTAAAAGGGGATGGCCGAAACCATCCCCTGTCATTTTGACCTTAGGCCGCTTGGGCGTCAGCCCCGAACCGGCCATAGAACGTTTCACCGTTCGCCGCCATATCACGCAAAAGCTGCGGCGCCTTGAACCGAGGGCCATAAGCCGCTTCCAGCGCATCACAGCGGTCCACCGCATAAGCCGCCCCGATCATGTCGAGCCATGAGAACGGTCCACCGGACCACGGCGCAAAGCCCCAGCCCAGAATTGCGCCCACGTCACCTTCGCGGATATCCATCAGCACATTTGTCTCAAGCGCCCGGACGGCTTCCAGCGCCTGCACAAAGATCAGACGATCCTTGACGTCGCCCAGATCGGGCTGCTGTTCCAACGGTGCGTACTGATCTTCCAGACCCGGCCAGAACAGCTGACGCTTTCCACGGTCGTCATAGTCATAGAAGCCGGCGTTTGCCTTGCGGCCCATCCGGCCCTGATCAGCCATCCAGAACAGCACGTCATCCACGGCACCGTCAGGATAGGCGTCGCCCATCGCAGCGCGGGTGGCTTTTGCGATTTTCACGCCAAGATCGATCGAGGTTTCATCGACCAGCTGAAGTGGTCCCACGGGGAAGCCCAAAAGCCGTGCGGCGTTGTCCACAAGTGCCGGTTCGACGCCTTCACCCACCATCCGGATACCTTCGTTGAGGTATGGAATGATGCACCGGTTGGCATAGAAGAAGCGGTCGTCATTGACGACGATCGGCGTCTTCTTGATTTGGCGAACAAAGTCGAGCGCCTTTGCCACCGCGCGGTCGCCGGTCTCGGCACCTTTGATGATCTCAACCAGCAGCATCTTGTCCACGGGCGAGAAGAAGTGAATGCCGATGAACTGCTCGGGACGCGCGCTGGCTTTTGCCAATTCCGAGATCGGAAGCGTCGATGTGTTTGTTGCAAAGATTGCATCTGGCCCGGCTGCCGCTTCGGCCTGCTCGGTGACCACGGCTTTGATGCCCGGATCCTCGAACACAGCCTCCACAATCAGGTCGGCACCCGCCAATGCGGCATAGTCCGTGGTGGCGGTGATGCGCCCAAGGACCTCGGCCTTTTTCTCTTCGCTCACGCGTTTGCGCTGCATACCCTTATCAAGGATACCCTCGGAATAGGCTTTGCCCTTGTCTGCGGCTTCTTGTTTCTGGTCGATCAGTACAACCTCGATCCCGGCATTTGCGGCGACATAGGCAATACCGGCCCCCATCATGCCCGCGCCAAGTACGCCAACTTTTTTGACGGTCTGGTCTTCGACGTTGGGGCGGCTCGCGCCTTTTTCCAGCGCTTGCTTGTTGATGAAGAGCGACCGGATCATTGCCGAAGATGACGGGTCCATCAGCACCGATGTGAACCAGCGGGCTTCGATTTTCAGCGCGGTGTCGAATGGAACCAAAGCACCTTCATAAACCGACGACAGAAGCGCCTGAGCCGCTGGATAGACGCCCTGCGTCTGCCCGTGCACCATCGCCGAAGCGCCGACAAAGGTCATAAAGCCAGCCGGATGGTAAGGCGCGCCACCGGGCATCTTGTACCCTTTCTGGTCCCAGGGTTTGACGATGTCTGCATCCGTTGCCGACAGCACCCATTCCTTGGCACGCGCCAAAAGCTCATCTGCAGGAACGACCTCGTCTACAAGGCTCGCACCTTTGGCTTTCTTTGGGTCCAGCATCTTGCCTTCCAGCAAAACAGGTGAGGCCGCCATCGCGCCGACCATCCGCGAATACCGCGTGGTGCCGCCGCCGCCTGGGAACAGGCCAACCTTGATTTCAGGCAGGCCAATGCGTCCTTTGGGGTTGTCTGACATGAACCGGCGGTGACAGGCCAAGGCGATCTCGGTCCCGATGCCCGCGCAAAGACCGGGGATGGCGCAGGCGATCGGCTTACCGCCCTTGTTCGTTTTGGGGTCCATTCCGGCGCGTTCGACTTTGCGCAGGATCCGGTGCCCGTTCATCGTAAAGTCAAAGAGGGCGGGGGCGGGGTTATCGCCCGCTTCCTCAGCGACAACGGCGAGCGTGTTGAGGTCCATACCACCGGCAAAGTCCTTTTTGCCTGATGTCAGGATCACACCTTTGACGGCCTCATCGGCAAGCGCGTCATCGATCATGCTTTCGACCAGCGAAAACGCCTCGCGTGTCAGAACGTTCATGGACTTGCCGGGCACGTCCCAGACAATTGTTGCGACGCCATCGGCGTCAACCGAATAGGTAAAGTCAGCCATTTCGGGCCTCTCGATTTTGAAGTGTTGGTGTGCGGGCGCTGGTCAGAGCGTCCAAAGGCTTTCCGGCGCATCTTGCATGCTGTCCGGAAAGGCCGGTTTTACGAATTCGACCATCTCGATCAAAAGGCGTGCATGTGCCCGCATCCGGCAGAAATAGACCGCCTCGCTGATCGTGATCTTGGCGTCGGCCGCGTCGAAATAGTGCCACTGCACTCTGATCGGCAGTCGCCCGCTTTCTTTCTTTCCGGTCCCGAGGATTTCCGGCCGGATCCACTCGGTCCCGTGACGCGACGCGACGTGCATCATCTGATCGATCAACGTCTGCACGTCGTCCAGCGTGTCGTAGATCAGAATGTCGGGCCCGTGATACACCGCCAGCGGCACATCGTACCACGCGACAATATCCTCCGTCCGACCCTCGCCATAGGCAAGCGCCTGATCTTCGAACATCGGCAAGAGCGCCAGAGGCATTCCCAAGGTCCTCATGTGGAGCAGCTAACGCCGCCAATAACCAAGCCTGCGATGAAACGTTTCCTCTGACCAGAGGAAATTCATCTAAAAGTGACGTTAGGTCACACACGGCGATCAGACCCGTTCGATGATCGTTGCGGCACCCATGCCCGATGCAACGCACAAAGTGGCAAGGCCAGTGGCCCGGTCCGAGCGTTCCATTTCGTCCAAAAGCGTCCCAAGGATGATGGCACCGGTTGCGCCCAGAGGGTGGCCCATCGCGATCGATCCGCCGTTCACATTCACACGCCCGTGGTCGACGTCGAACGCCTGCATAAAGCGCAGGACGACGGACGAGAACGCTTCGTTGACTTCGAACAGTTCGATATCCGAGATCGCCATGCCGGTATCGGCCAGGATCTTTTCGGTCACCGGCACCGGACCGGTTAGCATGATCGTGGGATCGGTGCCGATCTTGGCCGTGGCTTTGATCCGCGCGCGGGCCTTAAGCCCGTGCTTCTTCCCGAACTCTTTCGAGCCGATCAATACGCCGGCGGAGCCGTCAACGATGCCGGACGAGTTGCCGGCGTGGTGGATGTGGTTGATGCGCTCAAGGTGCGGGTATTTCATCAGCGCGACCTTGTCGAAGCCCGGCATCGTCTCGCCCATATCCTTGAACGACGCCTTCAACCCGCCCAGAGACTGCATGTCGGTGCCGGGGCGCATGTATTCGTCATTGTCGAGGATCGTCAGGCCATTGCGGTCCTTAACTGGTACGATCGAGTTGTCGAATCGGCGATCGTCCCAAGCTTCTTTCGCGCGCTTCTGGCTTTCAACGGCCAGCGCATCAGCGTCGTCGCGGCTGAAGCCATACTCGGTCGCGATGATATCTGCCGAAATGCCTTGCGGCACGAAATAGGTGCCCATAGCGATTGACGGATCAACGGCAATCGCCGCCCCGTCCGAGCCCATAGCCACCCGGCCCATCATCTCGACGCCGCCCGCGACATAGGCATCACCGGCGCCGCCCTTAACCTGGTTTGCCGCCAGATTGACCGCTTCAAGTCCCGAGGCGCAAAAACGGTTGATCGACAGACCCGGAACGCGCTCGTCAAAGTCGGAGGCAAGCACGGCGGTACGGGCAAGACAGCCACCTTGTTCCGCGACTTGTGTGGCATTGCCCCAGATGACGTCCTCAACGGCAGTCGTGTCGAGGTTGTTGCGTTCCTTGATCGCGTTTAGGACGCCCGCGCTCAACCGCGCAGAGGTCACTTCGTGAAGCGATCCGTCCTTGCGGCCCTTGCCGCGCGGTGTGCGGACTGCGTCATAGATATAGGCTTCGCCCATGGTTGGGTCCTTTCGTCAAAGTCCACGGTCGGAAGGCCGACCGGGCATCAGGTCATAGGGGTGTTTCCAGCCGGGAAGATCCGCAATGCGGTTCAGCCAGGCGTCGATATTCGGCCAGTCGGCCCGGTTGAACCCAAAGGGTTCGGGATAATAGAGATATGCGCAGCACGACAAATCGGCATTCGTCAGGCTGTCGCCGGTGATCCAGTCGCGATCCGCCAGATGCGCATCGAGGATCTTGTACGAGACCCGAAGGCGCCCTTGATGCCAGCGGATGACCTCGTCGGGGTGTTTGTCGACAGGAAGGAAGTTTTGCATGAAACGCGCCGGACCAATAGGGCCGGAGAGTTTGTGGTTGTCCCACAGAATCCAACGCAGAATGTCGCGTCTTTCTTCCTCGGTTTTGCCACCAAATCCGGTTTGGGGGGCAAGATAGTCGAGGATGACACCGGACTGGGTCAGCTTGAGCTCGCCGTCAACAAGAACCGGGCACTCGCCCATCTCGTTCACCTCGGCGCGAAAATCCTCGCGGCGATGTGCGCCAGAGAAGAAGTCGACGAAAACCGGCTCCCACGCCACACCGGCAAGCTCCATGCCAAGCGCGACCTTGTAGCTATGGCCGCTTTCTCCGAAGCAATAGAGTTGGATCGTCATTTCTTGCGGGCCTCAAGCTCGGCGTTGAACAGGCGCAGGCGGTGGGTGAGGTTGTCCTCGTCCATCACGCTGTCGAAATTCTCGAAGAGGAACGACAACGCCTCGCCCTCGTCCAACCCCGCCTCGGCCGCGAAACGGCGAAGGCGACGATAGCCATCCTCGGTCATTGCGACGGGAAAACGGCGGGTCAGACGAAGGCGCTTTGGCATTGGAACGGTCCTTTAAAAGTTGGCCGCGTCCAGAGCCATGACCGTCTCACCACCCGACGTGATGCGGGCAAGATGGGTGGCGGTCATGGGCAAGTGGCGCTGCATGTAATAGCGGCCAGTGACAAGTTTGGACTCGTAGAAGTCCTTGTCCGAGGCGCCATTGTCCAGAGCCGACTGTGCCGCTATGGCCGATTTGGCCCAGCCAAGGCCCATGCAGACATGTCCAAACATCAGCATAAAGTCATAGCTGCCCGACAGCGCGTTCATCGGGTTCTTCATGCCTTCGGACATAAAGTACATGCCAGCGGCCTGAAGATCCTTCGACGCTGCTTTTAGCGGGTCAAGGAATTCGGCTTTGATGGCCTCATTGCTTTCGTTTTCCTTGATGAAAGCCTTCACCAGATCAAAGAACGCCATGATGGTCTTACCACCATTTGAGCCCAGCTTGCGGCCCACCAGGTCAAGCGATTGAACACCATTGGTGCCCTCATAGATCATCGCAATCCGCGCATCGCGCACGTACTGCTCAAGACCCCATTCGCGGGTAAAGCCCGATCCGCCCAGCGTTTGCTGTGCCAGAACGGTTGTTTCAAAACCCTTATCGGTCAGGAAGCCTTTGATCACCGGGATTAGAAGCGAAATCATCGCTTCAGCATCTGCGTCTTGCTTGCGGTGGCCTTCATCGATCAGGGTCGCGCCCCAATAGACGAACGCGCGCGCGCCTTCAACAAAGCTCTTTTGATCCATCAGATTCCGACGCACGTCAGGGTGCACGATGATCGGATCGGCAGGCCCATCAGGGTTCTTTGTGCCGGTCACGTCGCGGCCCTGCAGACGGTCACGGGCAAACCCGAGTGCGTTCTGGTAGGCAACTTCGCCTTGGGCATAGCCTTGCAGACCAACCGACAGGCGGGCTTCGTTCATCATGGTGAACATCGCACGCATGCCTTTGTTGACCTCACCGATCAGGAAACCGGTCGCGCCGTCATAGTTCATCACACAGGTCGCGTTGCCGTGGATGCCCATCTTTTCTTCCAGACCGCCACAGGACAGGCTGTTGCGCTCACCGAGGCTGCCGTCGTCGTTCACCATGAACTTCGGCACGATGAAGAGAGAGATACCCTTCACACCGTCCGGTCCGCCGGGGATCTTGGCGAGGACGAGGTGAATGATGTTGTCGGTCAGGTCGTGCTCACCCGACGAAATCCAGATCTTCTGACCCGTGATCTTGTAGCTGCCATCGTCCTGCGGTTCGGCTTTGGTTCGGATCAGACCCAGATCGGTGCCGCACTGCGGCTCGGTCAGGTTCATTGTGCCGCCCCAGTCGCCCGAAATCATCTTTGTCAGGTAGGTTTGCTTCTGTTCTTCTGAGCCGTGTGCGTGAATTGCCGACATCGCACCATGGGTCAGGCCGTTATACATCTGAAACGCCATGTTGGCGGACGAGAACATCTCGCCCGTGGCGGTCAGCACGATGTTCGGCATGCCCTGACCACCGTATTCTGGGTCGGCATCCACACCTGTCCAGCCGCCTTCGCGCATCTGGTCATAGGCTTCTTTGAAGCCCTTCGGTGTGCGGACAACGCCATTTTCAAGCGTACACCCCTCGTGGTCGCCTACCGCGTTCAGCGGTGCAAGGATCTCGCTCGCGACTTTGCCCGCTTCGTCCAGAATGGCCTGTGTGAATTCACGATCCAATTCGTCATAGCCCGGGATATCTCTGTCCGAGATGCCCAGCACATCATGCAGAACGAATTGAATGTCTTTGATCGGGGGGGTGTAGGTCGGCATAGCGTGTGGCTCCCTAGCGGTCTTAGGCAGATTTCTGTTTTTGGGTCAGGGAGTTGATGGTCTCTTCTCCCCATTTGAGTTGATCTTCGAGATCTTCGATGGCCTCATCCAAGGCTTCGCGGCGCGCGACCATGTCGGCCAAGCGGGCTTTGGCGATCTCGTATGTTTTCTTCAGCTGTGTCAGTTGCTGATCGCGTGGGTCATAGAGGTCCAAAAGCTGGCGGATTTCCTCCAGCGAGAACCCAAATCGCTTCCCGCGCAGGATCAGCTTTAACCGGGCGCGGTCACGACGTGTGAACAGGCGTTTTTGTCCGATACGGACAGGCGACAACAGTTCTTTAGTCTCATAAAAACGAAGCGTACGCGGCGTTACATCAAACGCGTCACACATTTCGCGGATACCGATAAGCTCGTCAGTCATAATTCCTCCGGGCGTTTACCGACACAATGTCCGGCCTTGAGGTGACGATTTCAATACAAGTTGACGTGCACGTAAAGAAAACGCTACGTCATTTCAAATTTGGCCGAGATCAGAGACCTTTGGCCACCTGATCGCGTGTGTCCTGAAGTTCCTGAATCGACGTTTCCAACCGCGCTTTCTCTTCGGCCAGCACACCCAACTGCCGATCGGCAAGCTCGACCCACGCTTCCATCTGCGCGCGCGTGCCTTCTGATTCATAGATCAAAAGCCACTGTCGAATTTCCTCCAACGAAAACCCCCAGCGCCGTCCGCGCAGGATCAACGTCATCCGCGCCAGTTCGCGCGGTCTATAGAACCGGGATCGGCCCTCGCGATCTGGCTCCAGAAGCTCGATATACTCATAGTATCGCAACGTGCGCGGGGTCACGTCGAACCGTTCGCACATTTCTTTGAATGTGAGCCTGTCGTCTGACACCGTTGCCGTCCTCCCTTCGGTCAGCCTAGCGCGGCATTTTTCAGGCATCAACAATTGCGATCAAACTTTGCACTTGCCTAAGGCGCGTGACGTTCGGAATAAGGACGGGCAGGAGGCCCCTCATGAGCGATGCGGACGACCGCAGGGCGCAGATTGCCCGCCAATTTATCGAATCCATTCCTTTGTCGCAGGCGCTTCAGATGCGGCTGACGGACATCGGGTCCGGCGTGGCTGAGATCGAGATGCCTTATGACGCCAAGCTGATCGGTGATCCCAAGTCTGGCGTGATCCACGGTGGGGCTGTCTCGGCTCTCATGGATACCTGCGGTGGAGCGGCGGTAATGAGCCATCCGCAATCCCCCGCCGGCACCGCGACCATCGATTTGCGTATCGACTACATGCGCGCCGCGACGCCGGGGGCGGACATCTTTGCGCGCGCCGAATGTTATCACATCACCCGTTCGGTCGCCTTCGTGCGTGCGGTGGCCCATGACGGCGATGCCGACCGCCCCGTTGCACAGGCGCATGGCGCGTTTACCGTGCAGGGCCTGACATGAAACGCAGCGCCCCCGAACCCGTTCAAATCGTCAAGCAACGCCGGGACGAGGCGCTGGCCGCTCTCGTTGCCCAAGTGCCTTATGCCCAATTCCTTGGCATCCGGTTTGACCGGCGGGGGGACGAGTTAACGGGCGTTATGGAATTTGACGAAAAGCAAATATCAAATCAAGTTGACAAAGTTGGAAAGCGAATTTTGATGAAAACGAATGTCTCGGAACGCGAAATTTCTTAACATCAAGATTTG
>JABSSC010000067.1 GCA_013214635.1 Paracoccaceae bacterium
CGGGTTCCTTGGGTTCGGTTTCTACCCGCGCTCGGGGTTTATGCACATCGACCTGGGCCCGGCGCGCCAGTGGGGCGAGCGGTTCCCGGTCCGGGCGACGGCATTTGCAGCCGAATCCCCGCCGGCGCGCGAGGTTCTGGCGCAAAGCCGTACTATGAAAGGCGGTGGGGCTGCGGGCGTGGCAACGCTGGGCGCAGCCGGCGTGGAGGTGGCTCAGCAGGTGCTTGCTGAGACGCAGACCGCGATCCTGCCGCTGGTTCCGTATCTCGACACCCTGCGCTGGGTGTTCATCGCCGTCGCACTCGGCGGCATCGCGGTCACAATCTACGCGCGGTTGGACGACTGGAAGCGGGGGCGGCGGTGATCGGTGGGATAGTCGCCACGCTCGTCGGATCGGCATGGGCTAGCACAGCGCTCCGCTACGGCGTCACAGTCTTCGCGATCCTTCTGTTCCTGCTGGCCCTGCGCCGTTCGGGCGAGCGCGCCGGTCGCCTGGCGGAACGCCTAGACACTAGGGAGAAAGCCAATGAAGTTCAGCGAAGGATGCTGGAGGCTGCGGCTCGCCGTCCTCGTAATCGCAACGAGCTGGTTGACCGGCTGCGCGACGGCGGGTTTTGATGCTGGCGGCGTGGCAACGTGTCCGCCGGTCGTGGAATACAGCACGGAGTTTCAGGCACGGGCGGCTGAGGAGTTGGCGACACTGCCGGATGGATCGGCGGTTGTGGAGATGCTGAGCGACTATGCCGTAATGCGAGGTCAGGCGCAGGGGGGTGAGTAACCAAAGAGTCATATCGCCTGAGAGCATCCGGCGCACCGTCGCAACTCGAACAGAAACTGAGCCAGTGCGTCCGTTGCGAAATACTCCATGCTCTCCATAAAGCTATGACAACCGACAGAACCCCTCTCTGGCCCAGTCATTTCACGCTTGAAAATCTATGCAAAATAAAGTTCGAAGCCCGCGATGCATCGGAGAGCTTAACGATTACACTCGTTTCCCGGAAGTCATCGAAGGACTGGCTGATCAGTTGGCCGTCCCAGACGTAATCGACGTCTCCTGCGCGCGGTGACATCAGGCAGCTATAAAGGGTGCCGAAGCCTCGGTCGTAGGCATAAGACCGCAAGGGAGGCTTCTGGAAGCTCGCGAAGAGGTCATGCGTTGTCGGCGGATGCGCTGCCTTGGACATATCTTCGAGAACCGACGCACGCTCTTCTGAGCGCGCCAGCGCCACATAGGCCTCCCACCGTTTTCCGGACTGGTGATTGGTGGCATAGGGACGCTCCAACACCTTCGCGCGCGCGTCGGGCGCAATCTCGACGGTCCTTGCATCACCTGAGCAATCGTTGAGGGTGATGTTGTAGGCCATATGGCAGGGTACATGGTTCAAGGCTTCGACAGCCTGCTGGGTGGTGTCGCAGGTCTGAAGGACATACCGCAGGATGATCGGCACCCCGAAGCCGATGCCAGTAGCCCGGCTGCCTCCAAACGCGAGGCTGACGGCCAGTCCGAATTCGTTGATGCCATCAAGACACCCCCAAATGCTGTCAATCGTTGAGATAACCCGCGTATTGCCCCAGTTTGTCAGGGCGACGGTCCCCTCAAAAAGCCGCGGACTGTAGTCATAGCTGCGAAAAAGCACGGGCTGTCCGCTCGACCAAAGTCCGATCTGACTGCAGCCGGTCACATAGGCCGGTGGACAATACAACGACAGAAACCTAGCTGCGGTATCGTCCAGGCCTCGGACGGAGATCAGGTCCTGATAGATCGCAAAGAGTTCCGGCATATGTGTGCGGACGGACTTCTCACAGGCCGCGAAAGTTGGCCGGTGAGCGATCCCTTCAGAGAGAAACCAACGCCTGTACGCGGGCCAGAACTTGTCGAACGTTGCTTTCCAACGCGTATCCGCCCTGTCGTACTTGACGAAATTGAAGCTCAGGTTGCGGGACATCAGATGAACTTGAACGCACCCGGTTCCTGAATCTGCGCAGAGGTGTCTTCGAAGGGTGCCAAAGGACGCGCGCTATAACCGGACCGAATGGCCTTGACCCAGTCCTTTGCCCGCTTCGTGAGCTTGTGGTTCTTCGACATCAACCGACCCTTGGTGATCAGGATGCCGAGATCCGCACCCTCATAACAATAGTTTCCCTTGCCCGCGATGCGCAGGAAGAAGCCTTCGGTCGCATTATCCACGTTCGAACGACGCAGATCGAAGCGGTCAAGCTGTAATTGGCCTTTGGCATCAACGCGGTAGATGCCACTCTCCGGGGCGTCTTCGATCACGCCAACATCGTCCTTGGTGTATTTGATGACCAATTGCGACCAGGTGTCGATGTTCTCGGGGTTGCTCCAACGCTGGTTCACCTCTGCGATATCGATGTCAAACTCCTGGCCACTGAATTCTAGGAGATGGAAGAGGAACAGCGGCATGTCAGCGAAGGCAAAAGAGGCGATGTTTGTCATGGCCGACGCGCCGGTCACACGGGGATTGAGCTCACCGAGCCAAACTTCACCGGTGTCCTCGTCGATTAGGAAATCCAGTTCGAAATATCCACGATAGCCGGTTTTGTGCAGCTCCTCGCCGAACTTGAAAGTGAGGTCTCGGGCCTGCTCGGAGATCTCGAGCGGGAAGGCATCTGGCGAGATTTCATTGCCTGCCCAGCCCCCCCGGTAGGGCGTCAGTTCCTTGAAACCGACGATCTCGGTCATGAGCGGGCCAACCACGGTACCGCAACGCGTGGTGCAGGCCTCAATCGCGGCCTGACGGCATTTGATCCGCTTCATGATCTTGACAGTGCCGCCTGAGACGATTTCGCCGGCGTGTTTGTCCCAGGTGCTTTTGCTGGAGACGAAAAAGGTGGTGTGACCAGAGTCCCCGAAAGCGGTCTGGATGACGAGGTCGGTTCCAAGGTGCTGGGCCTTCTTGCAAAGATCCTCATAGGAGGAAACGCGTGCCAGGATATTTGGAACGCTGGGCACACCCGCACGCTCTCCGATCTTCACGGTCTCGATCTTGTCATCGAGCTTGTTACGCAGGCGCGCTTTGGGGAAAGGGATCTTGAGCTTCGCTGCCCTGGCGAGCTGTTCTGTCTCCTCATCGAACATAAGAAAAACGCCATGGCCGCACTTCTTCGAGCGAACGAAGTCGAGGACGTCCTTGTTCGCGAGAAGATGGTTGTTGATCTCTTCCATGCTTTCGAATTCCAACGCGGCATCACGCGGGGGCACGAAAACATTGGGATGGCGCCCGTCAAAACAGTCGATCAGGTTGATGAACTTGAAGTTGCTGACCCAAGTATCGATTCCGAGGAGATTGAACGGGCTGGCCCCGATGAAATAGATCGGTTGTTCGTTCCGGTGAAAAAACAATCTTGCATCTGCAACCGAAGTCAACATGACGAGTTCCTTTCTGGAGCATTGGACCCACGGTTCAGCGTGGATAAAGGTCCCGTAGAGGCATCTGCAGCGGGCCAAGCCCCCGAAGATAGGTTGTGGTGGGACCCGGTCTGTAAATGTTGAAGTCGACCGACTTGTCGCGATAGGACTTGAGGGTCTGGCCCAATCCATTGGCCCCGCGTTTGCGGCAACGCTTAACAAGGTCGAGATCAAGTTCGAGCGGGAAGACGGAATCTGCATGTCCTGCATCGTGCAGGATGCGGCCGGTGGGGTCCGCGACAACTGAGTGCCCGATCCCCCCAGCATCAAGGCCGTTTACGTCGACTACGTAGCATTGAAACATGACGGCCGTGGCGCGGGCGATGGCCAATTCTGCATCGCGGTCGGTCGTGCCCGTCAGGACCGGATGCAACAGCACTTCGACCCCTTGAGACACGAGCGTTCGGGTCGTTTCCGGAAACCAGATGTCATAGCAAATGCTCAGACCAAAGCGCCCGACGTTGGGCACGTCGAAAATGAGGAAGTTCTCGCCTGCCTTGACCCTGTGCTCATAGGGGCGGAAGGGAAACATCTTGTCATATTCTCCAACGACCTCGCCTTCGGGGTTGATCACCACTGTATGGTTGAAGATGTCCTCTCTGCGTTTCAGAAAATATGACCCCGGGCAGACCCAGACCCGGTGCTTGGCTGCAAATTCACGAAAGGGTGCCTCGATGCTTTCTGCATCATCGGTGGCAAAACCGATGGCCGGACCATGCGGCGCAAGCTCGCTGAAGAGGATCATGTCGGTCCAGGGATGGACGTGAACGATCTTGTGCGCTCGCTGCAGCATTGCCGGGATATTGTTCCCCGCCACGGAAACGGGCATCTGCACACCGGCCACTGAGAAATGAGTCATTCACCACACCCTTGAGACTAGAAGCCAGGCCGTTCAGCGCCTTGCCGTTCCTAGTTTATTAGGGGTGTGGAGAACCCAAAATATAGTTCAATTTCGTGATAGAGCCTCATCGGAAGAACCGATGTCAAGCTTGTCTGACAAGGCCGGATCACTTTCGTCCGCTGAACTGCGCCATCTGCGGTGAGACAAAACTTGCCTTGAAGTAGTCCACCAGGAGGTTCATTGTCGGCGAAAACTCCACGCCGCTTCGCCATGCGATCCCGACGTCCATCGTTGGGATTTCGATATCGGTGGACACGGTCTCCAGGCGTTTGCCTTCCAAAGACCACGGGCGATAGACCATGTCGGACAAGATGGCCACGCCTTGCCCATTCGCGACCATCGACCGGCACGCCTCAACAGATGATGTTCTGAGCTTCGTATTGGGCCGATAGTTGGTTTTGCTCCAATATTTCATAGCTGTATGCGCTGCTTCGTCGACGGTCAGCATGATGTAGTCTTCGTCTGCAATATCTTTGAAGCTGGCTTTGCCGCGCTCCAGAAAGCGGTGTCCTGCCGGAACCCAAAGCCTCCGGGAGGACTTAAAAAGTGTCTCCGATTCAAGGTCAGGGTTGCTGAGGTTCGATGTGAGCAGCACGGCGAGATCAAAACGATTGGCCAGAAGCCCGTCCTCAATGCTCTCCCGGTTCAGTTCGCTGATTTTGATGTCCAGGTTGGGATGAAGGCGCGCAAGTCGATCGATATGGAAGGGCAGAAAGTAGCCCAGCACCGTATATGTCGCGGCCAAGGTGATCGTACCGCTCACTTGAGAGCGGCGCTTTGTCAGCCTCTTGGCATCGTCTACCTTGTCCAGAATTTCGCGTGAGGCGGCGAGAAACTCCCGCCCTGCATCTGTCAACTCCATGCCTTGTGATGATCGAATGAAAAGTTCCGCATCCAAAATGGCCTCAAGCTCCTTGATCGCACCCGTAACGGAGGACTGTGAGATCGAAAGAGCGTTCGCGGCCCGACTCACTTGGCCCGATTCTGCTGTAGCGACGAAATATTTTAGATGACGCAGGTTCATATTATTTGGATAGCACAATATTTCAGGCCAATCTCTCGGAAAATTTGATGTCATTCACTAGCTGTGCGACTGAAGAAATTTTTTTGTTATAAAAAACAAATCGCTGAACAAATCTCTTCGCAGACATAGTATCTAAAAAACCGATACTGATAATTCAGAACAATGAAATTCTAATCCTTAACGATTTTTGCGAACGTGTTTGCGAACGTATTCGAAACTTTAGACAGGGACGCTAAGCATGAAAGAGATTGTCGACCTCAACTGCGATATGGGCGAGGGGTTTGGTCAATGGAAATTGGGCGAAGCTCCTGACGAAGAGATCATGGCGCTCATCAGCTCGGCAAATCTCGCGGCCGGGTTTCACGCAGGCGACCCCAATTCCATGGACCGCGTGGTCAAACTCGCTCAGACTTACGGCGTAGGCCTTGGCGCACATCCTGGCTACAATGACCTTCAGGGGTTTGGTCGCCGCTACATCAAGACGAGTTCGGAAGAGCTAATCAATGATATCGTCTATCAGGTCGGCGCGATCCGCGAGTTTGGTCGCCGCCATGGGATCAGCCTTCAGCACGTGAAGCCACATGGTGCACTCTATATGGAGGCCGCAGTGAATGAAGAACTTTCCGAGATGATTGTCGACACGCTCGGAAAGACCTGCGGTACGGCAATCATCTTCTGCATGGGCGTCTCTAAAACCTACGAAGTGGCAAAACGGGTCGGGCATCCGGTTGTTCGAGAATTCTACGCCGATCGCGACTACGACAAATCCGGCTCGATCGTTTTTGCGCGCCATGTGGCGCGCCCCAAACCGGAAGAGGTCGCCGAGAAATGTGTCCTGGCCTGCAAAGAAGGCGTCGTGAGAACCGTGGATGGCGAAGACATTCCCATCGAGTTCGAGTCCATCTGTTTTCACTCCGACACACCGGGCGCGCTGGACATGGGCAAAGCCATTCGCGCGGGCCTGACGGATGCCGGGATCACAATCGCACCAGCCGCAACCGTGCTGGGACTCTGAGAGACACCGAGAGAGGATAGACAATATGGCACAAGTACTTTCGCCGCTGCCGGGCACATTCTACATGAAGCCGTCGCCGGAAGCGGCACTCTACAAGAACCCTGGCGACCCGGTCGCCATCGGCGACACGATCGGCCTCATCGAGGTCATGAAGACCTTCATCGAGGTCAAAGCCGAGTTTGCTGGCACCTTCTCCGCATATAGGGCCGAAGACGGTCTACCGGTGACGGCAGGACAGGCGCTTGCCGAAGTGGTGGTCTGAGATGAGCATCGAGCGCCTTTTTATCGCAAACCGCGGCGAGATCGCTGTTCGCATCATTCGCGCCGCCAAAGAGCTTGGAATCACGACGATCCAGGCCTATTCGGAAGGCGACGCGGATATGCTCGCCGTCAAGCTAGCCGATGAGTCCGTCTGTATCGGACCTGCAAAGGCGACAGAATCCTATCTCAACATCACAGGTGTGGTGGCAGCAGCCATTGAGAAGTCGGTCGACGCGGTTCATCCCGGCTACGGCTTCCTTTCTGAAAGCCCCGAGTTTGCGCGCGCCATCGAAAAAGCCGGTATCAAGTTTGTTGGGCCATCCGCAGACACGATCGAACGCATGGGCGACAAAGTGGCTGCACGTCAGGCTGCCGAAGCCGCCGGCGTTCCGGTCGTGCCCGGCTCCAAGGGGCGGATCGACTCCGTCGATGAGGCCGTCGAGGTCGCCGCGAAAGTGGGCTATCCCGTGATGGTCAAGGCCGCCGCAGGTGGTGGTGGCAAGGGCATCCGGATTGCAGACACCGAAGACGAGCTGCGGACGCTCGCACCACAAGCGCAACAAGAGGCGGCCGCGGCATTTGGTGATGGTGGGCTCTATGTCGAGCGCTCGGTGAAATCTCCCCGCCACATTGAGGTTCAGATCGTTGGCGATGGTAGGAAGGCCGTACATTTCTATGAACGCGAGTGCTCTCTCCAGCGCCGCCGCCAGAAAGTTTGGGAAGAGGCGGGCGCGGATTGCCTTGATGACGAGACGCGCGAAAATCTCTGTATGGCCGCCGTCGCACTCGCGGAGTCGGTGAACTATCGCGGTGCTGGCACGCTTGAATACCTCTACGAAGAGAACACCAACGAGTTCTTCTTCATTGAGATGAACACCCGCATCCAGGTTGAACATCCCGTGACCGAGATGATTACCGGAATTGATCTTGTTCAGGAAATGATCCGCGTTTGTGGCGGTGAACCTCTGAGCGTCAGCCAGGATCAGGTCAAGAAATCAGGGCATGCGATCGAGGTTCGCCTCAATGCCGAAGACCCCTTCATGCAATTCCTGCCATGGCCGGGAAAGGTCGAGAGCCTGAAAATCCCGGAGGGGGAAGGCATTCGCTTCGACCACTTCATGTATGAAGGCTACCAGATCCCGCCGTTCTACGACTCGCTGATCGGGAAGTTGATCGTTCACGGTAAGGACCGCGCCGATGCCATTTCCAAGGTGGCAACTGCGCTGGAAGGGCTCGAGATCAATGGCCTGAAAACTACCGTTCCGCTCCATAAGGCTTTGGCAAACGACGCTGGTGTCGCCTCCGGCGATTTCCACACCCAGTGGCTTGAGCCGTGGCTGGAAGCCGGGAACCTGAAACCCGAGAACACGTGAGGAAGCCAGAATGAAAACCAGATACACATTTGGAGGCGACGAGCACGTCTATGTCGAGATGGATGACGAAATGTCCCTCGACGCGTTCTTCAAGTCTCTTTCCATGAGCAATGCGGTGCGCGACGCCAAGATTGAGGGCGTCACCGAGATTTGCCCTGCGAATGCCTCGTTCCAGGTTCGCTTCGATCCGGATGTCATCGCTCCCGATGACATCATGGCGAAGGTCAAGGAGCTCGAGCATAAGGCGGAATCTGCAGAAAAGCGCCTGACCACACGGATTATCGAGATCCCCGTTTTCTACAAGGACCCCTGGACGCACGAGACGCTGATGCGGTTCCGCGAGCGCCATCAGGACCCGAACGGCACCGATCTCGACTATGCCGCGAAAATCAACGGGTATGCCTCGGTAGACGACTTCATCGAAGCGCATCACTCGCAACCCTGGTTCGTGTCGATGGTGGGCTTTGTTGCTGGCTTGCCGTTCCTTTATCAGCTGGTCGAACGCGACAAGCAGCTTCAGGTTCCAAAATATCTGAGCCCCCGGACGGACACACCGAAACTGACTGTCGGCTATGGTGGCTGCTTTTCTTGCATCTATTCCGTGCGCGGTGCCGGCGGCTATCAGATGTTCGGTGTCACCCCGATGCCCATCTACGATCCAGAACAGAAAGTCGCGCATTTGAAGGACTTCATGGTGTTCTTCAAACCCGGCGACATCGTGAAGTGGAAGCCGATCGACCGCGCCGAATATGACGCCATCGTCGCGGCGGTCGAAGACGGCACCTACGTGCCGCGGATCGCCAAGGTCGAGTTCGATCTCGATGAATTCAACGCCGACATGCGCGGCACCAATGCAAAGATGTTGGAGGCCCTCAATGACGCTTAAGATCAAAAACCCAGGCCTTGCGACCTCCATTCAGGATCTTGGCCGCATCGGCTTTTTCCATCTCGGCATCCCGCTCGGCGGTGCCATGGACCGCTATGCGCTGCGCGCTGCAAACATGCTCGTCGGCAATGATGAAGGTGCAGCCTGTCTCGAAGCGGTCTTCATGGGACCGGAGATCGAGTTCACGCAAACCGCTACTGTCGCGGTGACCGGCGCACTGCTCCCGATCAAGGTAGATGGGGAATACCAAGAGGCGTGGACCTCCTTTGTCGTCAAAGCTGGTCAGACCCTCAGTTTTGATTTCCTGCAGTCCGGTGCACGCATCTACATCGCCGTTAGCGGTGGAATCACAACGCCCGAGGCTCTGGGCAGCCGGTCCACATATCCCATCGGAGCTCTCGGTGGTGTGGAAGGGCGCGCAATTCAAGCTGGGGATGAACTACCAACTGGCGGTTCGCAAGGGCTCGGCGCCGGCCGCACCGTGTCGGAACCTCTTCGCCGTAAACCAGGAACACCTGCCAGTCTGCGCGTACTCCCCGGGCTGTACTGGCATCGCCTGACGGATGAAGCCGGTGCCGGGTTCTTCGAAGATGAGTGGAAAGTGGCGCCTGAAGCAGACCGTATGGGCTATCGCTTCAAAGGCGGGCGTCCGCTCGAGTTTGTGGATCGCGAACAACCGTTTGGCGCGGGCGCTGATCCTTCGAACATCGTGGATGGCTGCTATTCCTATGGCTCAATCCAGGTGCCGGGCGGAACCGAACCAATCGTTCTGCACCGCGATGCGGTGTCGGGCGGTGGATACTTCACACTCGGTGCGGTCATCTCGGCTGACATGGACCTCATCGGCCAGCTTCAACCTCACACCTCGGTCAAGTTCGAGAAAGTCGACATGGCCCAGGCGCTTGAGGCCCGCAAGGAACGCAAAGGAATGCTTGCAAGAATAAGAGAAGAGCTCGGCTAAGAGCCAGAAACCCAACCCGAAAATGCGAGAAATCGCTTCAGATACCTGTAACTGACAAGGAGATCAGAACAATGAAACTCGTCCTGAAAACGGCCACGGCACTGGCTTTGAGTGCCGCAATTCCAGCGGGGGCTTTCGCCGAAGAAGCATGGTTCCCCTACGCAGCCGAAGAGGTCACCCCGGCCTTTTCCGCAGATGGCGAAGTGAAGGCCGTCACTTATGAAGCGCTCTCCTCTGCCGAGAAAGCTTGGAACATCTGCGTGTCTTTCCCGCACATGAAGGATGCCTATTGGCTTGGAGTTGACTACGGGGTGGTCCAGGAGGCCAAGCGCCTAGGCGTCAACCTGAACATTGTCGAGGCCGGCGGCTATACCGAACTCAATCGTCAAATCAGCCAAATCGAAGACTGTGTCGCAGCTGGTGCGCAGGCCGTCGTGTTAGGCGCAATTTCCTATGAGGGTCTCAACAACCTCATTTCAGAGCTCAAATCCGAAGGAATCCCTGTGGTTGATACGATCAACGGTGTTTCATCGCCGGACATTGCCGCGAAGTCGTTGGTGTCTTTCTATACGATGGGATACGAAACCGGGCGCTATTTGGCCGAAAAACACCCGGCTGGGTCGGAACCTGTGAAAGTTGGATGGTTCCCTGGACCCGCAGGTGCAGGTTGGGTAGAAGCTGCCAATTCCGGATTTCTTGCTGCTGTAGAAGGTTCCGCCGTCACGGTTTTGGAGCCTCGCTACGGTGACACCGGCAAAGAAACCCAACTCAAGCTTGTCGAAGATGTTCTGCAAGCCAACCCGAATGTTCGCTACCTCGCCGGCACAGCCGTGACCGCCGAAGCGGCTCAAGGTCTCATCCGTGAGCGCGGTCTGCAGGGCAAGGTCGATCTGCTCGCCTTCTACATGACCCCGGGCGTCTACACGGGCATCGAGCGCGGTTTCATCCTCGCGGCGCCTGCTGACAGCATGGTGGTTCAGGGCCGGATCGCAGTCGATCAGGCGGTCCGCATCCTCGAAGGCAAAGACTACATCAAACACGTGGGTCCGAAGATCTTCGTGGTTGATCCTGAAAACATTGGAGACGTCGAGCGCACCAATATCCTTCCACTGGAAGGGTTCTCGCCTGTGTTCTCTGTGTCCAACTAACCTCCTCCCTATTGGACTGCGGGCCGGTCTGGGCCTGTCCCACCGGCCCGCATTTTTTTTGGAGACTGACATGTCAACACAACCACTCATCGAAACCAGAGCGATCACAAAACAATACCCAGGCGTGCTTGCCCTCAATGCCGTCGATTTCGACCTTCATTTGGGCGAAGTACACGTTCTCTTCGGTGAGAACGGTGCAGGGAAATCGACGCTGATTTCAATGCTCGCGGGCGCAAATACTCCGTCACAAGGCAGCGTTGTCCTTGATGGTCAGGAAATGAAATTCGACAGCGTTGCCGATGCCCAAGACAAGGGCATTTACACTGTTTTTCAGGAATTCTCGCTGATCCCGACCCTGACGGTGGCACAGAACATCTTCCTGGGCTGGGAGCCCATGAAGGGCCCTTTCATTGACCATCGCACCATGCGCAAACGCGCCCATGAAATGCTCCTCGAGCTCGGGTTCGATATCGATCCGAATGAGACCACCTCGCACCTGTCGCGGGCGCAGCAGCAGATGGTCGAGATCACCAAGGCCTTTCACGGCGATCTCAAAGTGCTCATTCTGGATGAGCCGACGGCATCACTCACCGACAAAGAAGTCGATCACCTCTTTGAGTTCGTAAACGAGCTCAAAGCGAAGGGCGTCGGCATCATCTATATTTCGCACCGCATCCAGGAATTCTCGCGCATTGCAAACCGGGTCACGGTTCTACGCGACGGTGGCAAGATCGGTACCGTCGATATGGCGGACACGGACGAAGATGCCCTGGTCGAAATGATGACCGGGCGCGCGATCGACGAGATCTATCCCAAGATCGAACAGGGGTCCGGGGAAGTCCTGCTGACCGTTGAGGGCCTCAGAACAGCCGGCATTTATGATGCCTCCTTTGAGGTGCGGGCGGGCGAAGTCCTGGGCGTTGCGGGTCTTGTGGGGTCCGGAAAATCGCGCCTCTTCCGCACCGTCATGGGCTTGACCACACGCGTGCAAGGTACGGTGAAAATGCGCGGCAAGGACATCAGCCATGCGCCAACGCGCGACATCATCAAGGAAGGGATCTACTACCTCTCACCGGACCGAAAAGAGGAAGGGCTCGACCTTGTCAAAACGTCCAAAGACAATCTCGCGATCAATCTTGTCATGGGGGACAAGGTTGGCGGTGACGGCCAACTGGTCAAATGGTTCGAAGTCAACTCCGAGGTCGAGACGATCTCGGACCATGTGGAGTTGCACGAGGGCTATCGCAACAAGCCGGTGTCCCAGCTCTCTGGCGGTAACCAACAGAAGGTGCTTTTTGGCAAATGCTTTGGCCAGAACGCCGACATCATCATCTTCGATGAGCCCACGGTCGGTGTCGACATGGGTACCCGCGCTGCACTCTACCTTCTGATCAAGGAATTGGCGGAATCCGGCAATGCCGTAATCGTGATCTCTTCCGACCTTCCCGAGGTCATGAACCTCTCCCATCGAATGATTGTTCTGGCGCACGGCCACATCTCGGCAGAGCTGAGCGGTGACAACATGACGGAAGAGCAAGTTCTCAAATTCTTCTTCGACGAAACCGGAGCAAAACAATGATGACAGAAGCTAAAAAAACCGGGGCCTTCGATCCCATCCGCAAAACCTTCATCAAGGTTGGCGTCTTGCCATTTTTCCTGGTTGGCGCGCTGATTATCTTCACTGCGCTGTCCGACAAGTTCCTCAGCTTGCAAAACCTCGTCAACGTCGCCCGGCAGTCGGTTTATCTGGTGCTGGTTTCGATGGGGCAGATGCTGGTTCTCATTTCGGGCGGCTTCGACCTTTCCGTCGGCACGTCGATTGCCTTGACATCGGTGGTCTCGGCGCTCGGCATGGTTTGGCTCGCCGGAATTTTCCCTGACGCGATCTGGCTCGCAATCGCCCTTGGTGCTTTCATGGGCTTTGCTGCCGCGATCTCTGTCGGTCTGGTCAACGGTGTCGGCGTCGCCTACTTCGATGTTTCTCCGTTCATCATGACACTGGGCGTATCTTCTGTTGGTGCAGGTTTGGCTCTGTTTCTGACCGGCGGTGTTCCGGTTTCGGGTCTGCCCTTCGCATTCGGTGATACGTTCGGATTTGGAAGGCTCTTTGGCGTTCCCGTTCCGGTGATCATTGCTGCCATTTGCATTATCGTCATGTGGCTCTTCATGTCCCGGACGCGCCTCGGTACCCAGGTCTACGCCGTCGGCGGTAACATCAAGGCGGCCCATCTTTCGGCGATCAACACCAAGCGCACTCTGATGATGGCCTACGTGATTTGTGCCTTGATCGCGTCATTGACCGGCTTGCTGCTCACTGCGCGAGTCGAGTCGGGCGAAGCTAACCTCGGCAGCACGATTGCGCTGGAATCGATCGCAGCTTGCGTGATTGCGGGCGTGTCGCTCAGAGGTGGCATCGGTCGGGTCGAAAACGTTGTCCTTGGGGCCTTCTTCATCGTGCTTGTCCAGAACGGCATGAACCTCGCGCAGGTCAGCTCTTACATGCAGATGGTGCTTCTCGGCGCTTTGCTGATCCTAGCCGTGATCTTCGATCAGATGCGCTACCGCATGATCCTGAGCGGCAACTAACGAATGGTCGAAAGCCACACGGCAAGCCTCATAACCCTGTTTCGAATAGGAAGAAAACCACTATGTTGAACGCAGAAATCAGCACTCGCAAAGACAATGCCATCTCTCGCGGCGTCGGGATGCAAACCCAGATCTACGCCGACCGGGCAAAGAACTCGGAAGTTTGGGATGTGGAGGGAAATCGCTACATCGATTTTGCCGCAGGCATTGCCGTCGTGAACACCGGCCACTGCCATCCGAAAGTCATGGCGGCAGTGGAGCGGCAAATGGGGTCTTTCACCCATACCTGTCACCAGGTGTTGCCTTACGAGAACTACGTCCGGCTAGCTGAGCGACTGAACGCGAGCGTTTCCGGCGATTTCGAGAAGAAGACCATCTTCGTGACGACCGGGGCCGAAGCTGTCGAGAACGCAATCAAAGTCGCGCGCGCGTACACTGGCCGCCCGGCGGTTATCGCCTTCGGGGGCGGCTTTCATGGCCGCACGTTCATGGGCATGAGCCTCACCGGTAAAGTCGCGCCTTACAAGCAAGGCTTCGGGGCGATGATGCCCGACGTCTATCACGTGCCGTTCCCGATCGACGTGCACGGGGTTTCCACGGAAGACTCGATGAATGCCCTGAACAAGCTGTTCAAAGCGGACCTCGATCCCGGGCGCGTCGCGGCGATCATCTTTGAGCCCGTGCAAGGCGAGGGCGGGTTCTATCCTGCTCCTGCCGAGCTTGTGCGTGAGATCCGCGCGCTTTGTGATGAGCATGGGATTGTGATGGTCGCGGACGAGATCCAGACCGGCTTTGCGCGCACGGGTAACCTCTTTGCCGTGGATGGCTATGGCGTCGCACCCGATCTGACCACGATGGCCAAGGGTCTCGCAGGTGGCTTGCCGCTCGCGGCCGTCACCGGCAAGGCCGAGATCATGGATGCCGCAGGCCCTGGTGGTCTTGGCGGAACCTATGGCGGCAACCCCCTCGGGATTGCGGCGGCCCATGCCGTTCTTGATGTCATCGAGGAAGAAGACCTCTGCGCACGCGCAAATGAGCTGGGGTCGCGACTGCGCCAGCGACTTGAATCGATCCGTGCCACAACTCCGGAAATCGTCGACATTCGCGGCCCCGGCTTCATGGTGGCTGCAGAATTCAATTCTAGCGATGGCTCAGCCCCCAGCCCTGAATTCACGCAGAAGGTTCGCACTGAAGCTCTCAAGCGCAACCTCATCCTTCTGACCTGCGGCGTCTATGGCAACGTCATTCGCTTCCTCGCCCCGATCACTATTCAGGATGAGGTCTTTGCCGAGGCGCTCGACATTCTTGAAGCGTCTATCGCTGCCGCGCGGGAGAACTGATCATGCTGAAGCTGGACAATCCTGCACTTCTGGAGACCCGCGCCTATGTGAATGGGCACTGGATCGAGAACGGCAACATCTTTTCGGTCTTCAATCCTGCGACCGAGGAGAAGATTGCCGATGTGACCGACCTTGGCGTCGAAGACGTCTCGCTTGCCATCGACGGTGCTTATGATGCCAAGGCAGCCTGGGCGGCCAAGACAGGCAAGGAGCGTGGCGCGATCCTGCGCAAATGGCATGATCTGATGTTGGAGAACATCGACGATCTGGCCGCGATCCTGACCGCTGAAATGGGCAAGCCTCTGACCGAGGCCAAGGGCGAGATCATGTATGGCGCGTCCTATGTCGAGTGGTTTGCCGAAGAGGCAAAACGCATCTACGGCGATGTGATCCCTGGGCATCAGCACGACAAGCGCATTGTGGTCCTGAAGCAACCGGTCGGTGTCGTCGGCTCGATCACGCCCTGGAATTTTCCCAATGCGATGATTGCCCGCAAGGTGGCGCCTGCGCTCGCCGTTGGCTGCACCTTTGTCGCGCGTCCCGCCGAACTGACGCCACTGTCTGCCCTGGCCATGGCTGTGCTGGGCGAACGCGCCGGTATTCCCAAAGGTGTGTTCAGCGTGATCCCGGGCAGCAACGCATCCGCAGTCGGCAAGGAGCTTTGCGCCAACACCAAGGTTGCCAAGATCACCTTTACAGGCTCCACCCGTGTCGGGAAAATTCTGATGGAGCAGGGGGCTGCCACGGTCAAGAAAGTCTCGATGGAGCTTGGGGGCAACGCGCCATTCATCGTGTTCGACGACGCCGATGTCGATGCCGCTGTTGAGGGCGCGCTGATCGCCAAATACCGGAACGCCGGTCAGACATGCGTCTGCGCCAACCGGATTTACGTTCAATCGGGGGTTTACAAGGAGTTCTCCGAGAAACTTGCAAAGCGCGTGTCGGCGCTGTCTGTCGGGGATGGCTTCGATGAGGGGGTGGCGATCGGTCCATTGATCAACGAGGCCGCCCTGTCGAAGGTCGAAGCACACCTTTCGGATGCGATTGCCAAAGGCGCAAGAATTGCAACAGGCGGCAGCCGGCATTCTCGTGGCGGGACTTTCTTCGAACCGACCGTCGTCACCGATGTGACCCGCAGCATGCAGGTGCAGTACGAGGAGACCTTCGGACCGATTGCGCCGCTCTTTGAGTTCGAAACGGAAGACGAAGCCGTCGAACTGGCGAACGATACGGAGTTCGGCCTTGCTGGTTACTTTTATGCCAAGGACATCTCCCGCGTCTGGCGCGTCGCCGAACGCCTGGAGACGGGCATGGTTGGCATCAACACCGGTCTGATTTCGACGGAAGTCGCGCCCTTTGGCGGCGTCAAGCAATCGGGTCAAGGCCGCGAAGGCTCCAGATATGGAGCCGATGATTACCTCGAACTCAAATACATGTGCTTCGGCGAGATCCACTGAGATCGCTGAACCAATCCAAGGACAAGACCATGTCGGGCAGTAAAACCTTTCTCCAGGACGTCAATTCGATGTTCCAGGAAGCCGCAGACCTCATCTCGGTGGAAGAAGGCCTGGCTACGAAAATCTCCGTGGCAAATTCAACATATATCACGCGGTTTGGCGTCAGACTGCGTGGGAAAATGCAGACGTTCGAAGGCTGGAGATCGGTTCACTCTAACCATCCCAGCCCCGCGAAGGGGGGGATCAGATATGCCTCCTACGCCAACCTCGATGAGGTTGAGGCGCTGGCTGCCTTGATGACCTACAAATGTGCCTTGATGGACATTCCGTTTGGCGGCTCAAAAGGCGCATTGAAGATTGATCCGAAAGAATGGACCCAGGATGAGCTTGAGCGCCTCACGCGTCGGTTCACGCTGGAGCTGGTGCGTCACGAGTTCCTGACGCCAAGCCTCAACGTGCCGGCACCCGATGTCGGGACAAATGAAACCACCATGATGTGGATGGCCGACGAGTACCGACGCCTGCGGCCCACGGACATCAACGGATCGGCCTGTGTCACGGGTAAACCTCTTGCCGCTGGCGGGATCGAAGGCAGGATCGAGGCTACGGGCTGGGGAGTTCAGTACTCCATTCAAGCGTTCTTCGAGTCAGAAATTGATCGCGCCAAGACCAAGCTGCCCAGCACGCTTGAGGGTGCCACGGTTGTCGTTCAGGGCTTTGGGAACGTGGGCTATCATGCGGCCAAGTTCCTCTCTGAGGAGGACGGATGCCGGATCGTATCGGTCATCGAGCGCGATGGCGTGGTCCGTAACCCTGACGGCCTCAACAACGAAAAGCTCAAGCACCACATCAATGAGACCGGGGGCGTCCGGGGTTTCAAAGGTGGCGTGCATTCGCTCGATGCGATGGATGCCTTGGCCGATGAATGCGATATCCTGATCCCGGCCGCCCTTGAAGGCGTGATCACAGAAGACAACGCACCTTACCTTCGCACGAAGCTGATCGTAGAGGGGTCTGATCGACTTGTCGGCGCTTTGCCTGAGAACATCTCTCAGAAGGTCTTGAATGAACTGGGATCGTTGAGCGTCGACGTGCTTCTCGGAACGCGTGTTACACGGGTTACAGAAAAGACGCTTGAGTTTGGTGATGGATCGTCGCTCGAGGCGGAGATCATTGTCTGGGCGGCCGGCATTCAAAGTAACAAGGCACTTGCCTCTGCGGTCGATCTCGAAGTCGGCAGCCTTGGACGTCTTCGGGTCCGGCTTACGCTGCAAACGACGCACCAGGATCGGATATTCGTCATCGGTGATGCCGCAGATTGTCTTTGGCAAGAGATGAACAGCCCTCTTCCTCCAAGAGCCCAGGTCGCCTCTCAGCAAGCTGCCTTCCTTGAAGATCAATTGAAACGGTGGGTCCGGGGCGATGCACTCAAGGAGTTCCGTTACACCGACCACGGGTCCTTGGTCGCGCTCAGTTCCAGCTCTGCCATTGGGTCGCTGATGGCGCGCGCGCTCGGAACAATGACCCTGAAAGGTTGGCTAGCGCGATGGGCCTACAAGTATCTCCACTACCAGCATGAAGCGGTCGTCCAAGGCCATTTCTGGGCCTTGGTCCGTACCTTCCTGTCGATGGCCATGCGCCGTGTGCGACCTCGATTGAAACTGCACTGAGGCCAGTATGAGCGTGATCCAGATCTTTCCCGAAAAAGAACGCCAGACTGAGAACACTCTCAGCCTGGCAAACGTTGGCTACGATGTGACGGGCAAAACCATCTTGGACGGAGTTTCCTTCGAGGTTTCAGCCTCTCGGATAGGCATCGTCGGACGCAACGGCTCGGGAAAGTCCACGCTTGCGCGGTTGCTGGCAGGTCTCGTGGAACCGACCAAAGGTGAACTGAAAATCAACGGTCTCAATCTCGCCAAAGACAGGAAGACTGCGCTGGCGGATGTTGGCATCCTCTTTCAGAATCCGGATCATCAGATCATTTTCCCGACCGTCGAAGAGGAGATCTCCTTCGGACTGCGGCAGCAAGGTCTGTCAAGGGAGGAAGCCGCTGACCGCGCGGCCATGACTCTCAGTGAATTTGGCAAGTCGCACTGGGCATCCGCCAACATCAGTGCCTTGTCGCAAGGTCAAAAGCACCTGGTTTGCATGATGGCGATCATCGCCATGGAGCCCCGGCTGATCATTTTGGACGAACCCTTCACGGGTTTGGACATCCCGACGAAAACGCAGCTGACACGGTACCTGTCACGCTACCATGGTGGGCTCGCACACATCTCGCACGATCCGGTTGATCTGCTGGACTACGAGAAAATCATCTGGCTAGACGAGGGGCGGCTGGCATCGATGGGCGGGGCAGGGCCCGTTCTGAATGCCTACATCGCGAAAATGGAAGAATTGGGAGGGCTCGATGATATCTCTGACCTCTCCCGTTAGGACAATTGCGCACGGCTGGCCCGCCGGCACCAAACTTCTGGGCCTTTGTGTTGCAACTGCATTGCTCTTTGCGATCGAGAGTCTTTTGGTCCAGGGCCTCGTCTTCACCTTTGTCTCGCTACTTTATGCCTTGCCAGGCAAGGCGTTCCTTGTCGCTGGCATGCGACAACTGAAGCTCTTATTGCCCTTCGTCCTGATTGTCGGTCTGTGGCATCTCTGGACCAACGAATATGAGCTCGGGGCGTCCATCGTTCTGAGAATTCTCTCGGCTGTCGGTCTTGCAAATCTGGTCACCATGACCACGCGGCTTTCCGACATGGTCGACGTCGTGGCAAAAATCACCAAACCTCTGCGGTGGCTTGGGCTGAATTCTCGGGTTCTGGAGCTTGCAATCGCTCTCGTCATCCGGCTCACGCCGGTACTTGTGGAGCGGGGTGGACAGCTTACGCAGGCGTGGAAAGCCCGCTCACGGCACGCCCCCAATTGGCGCATCATTTTACCTTTCACCGTGCTTGCCTTGGACGACGCAGATCGCGTCGCTGAGGCCCTTCGTGCGCGCGGTGGATTCAACAACATGGAGGATATCTAACATGGAAAAAAACGTAGCACTCATCGCGCTCTTTGCCGCTCTCATCGCAGCCTTGGGCCTCATCCCGAAAATCACCCTGGCCTTTGGCGTCCCAATCACCGCGCAGAGCCTCGGTGTGATGCTCTGCGGCACGATTTTGGGTTCCAAGCGCGGCGCGCTTGCCGTGCTTTTGTTTTTGCTTCTGGTGGCGATCGGGCTTCCGCTCCTTTCGGGTGGCCGCGGTGGGCTTGGCCTCTTTGTTTCTCCGACGGCAGGCTTTCTGGTTGGCTGGCCAATCGCTGCATTCGTCACCGGCTTGATTGTCGAGAAATGGCGCAGTGCGCCTCTGGCCGTTGTTGGCAGCATCGCATCGATCATCGGGGGCATCCTGGTGATGTATGTTTTCGGGGTCATCGGCATGTCGATCACACTTGAGAAACCGCTCCTGGAGGCGACCGGACTTGTGACGGCGTTCATTCCTGGGGACGTGCTCAAGGCGTTCATCGCCGGTATGTTGACCGCTGCCCTGGCCAAAGCGCGCCCCGCGAGCGTCCTTTCGCGTTCAGAACCAGCCGATGCGGTCTGATTTTCTGAAAATATTGGCGCAGCGCCGTTCGGTCCAGGCGTATACCGATGATCGGATCGCGCGCGCCACGCTTGAGCGCATCTGCACAGCCGCGCGGCAGGCCCCGAGTGGCGCCAACCTGCAGCCCGGCAAATTCCACATTTTGATCGGGAGCGCGCTACAGGCGCTGGTTGACCGGCTCGAGAAAGCGAAGGACGCAGGCGAGCCGATCAGTTCCGAGTATTCCTATTTTCCGGAGCAGATGTCTTGCGAGTTGAAGGATCGACAGCGCCGGGCAGGATAGCCGTTGCCAAGATTCTCAAATCATCCGAGATGCGCAAGAACAGGCCCAACCGGTCGACGGATGGCCAACGCCCCCTGGAACGCGCTTGCTCATTGAATGG
>JABSSC010000068.1 GCA_013214635.1 Paracoccaceae bacterium
CGATGTCGCCCGCAAAGTTCTCAGGCGAGGTAAAAGTGAACCCGATAAGCGAGAACTGCTGGCTCAGGTCAAAGTTGGGTCGCGACCCGCGCGTGCCGTCAACGATGTAAGTGTTGGTGCCCGGTTCGGGATCAATCGGGTTGCCGCCAAGCATCGCCGTCACGCCGTCGGGCAATGTCACCTTGAACACCATGTCTTCGTGCTGATCGGGCGTCACGCCAATGGCGTCGACCGAGTAGGTGGCGCCATCATCCTCCACGCCGCCATTTGGTGTGATCTGGACGGTTACGGTCGGCACATCCGCGTCTGGAAGAATCTTGAACACAAAGTCTTCGGACCCAGAGGTGTTGGAGCCATTGTCCAACTCAAACGTGTTCACGGTGATCGTCAGCGGGATTTCATCGGGAAGGTTTGGGTCCAACGCATCGGGCGTTCGCGCATGCGCATCGCGCAGGATCAATTGGGCAAACGGATAGGCGTCTCCCGAAATCGTATAACTTCCGTCACCGTTGTTGATGATACCGCCAGAAGGTGCCCCCGGTCCGCCTTGAATGATGAGGTAATCGGGCACACCCGAGATCACCATCGACACGACCTCTGAGCCATCCTGATCCGGAGACCCGGTCATGAGTGCATCATTCAGCGTGAACGGAATATCCTCAATCGCTTCGATAAGTGGTGGGTCGCCCGGGACCTTGAAGTCAAAGAACGGATCGTCCGCAACAGGATCGATCGTGATCGTGCGGGTGGCGGTATTCTCTTTAGTGCTTCCATCGATATCTTGGGACGCAGCGGTCACGCGATAGGTCAGTGTGCCGCTATAGTGTTCGGCAGCGCGCACAGAGAGCCCCGGAAGATCATCTTCTGCGATAGAATAGCGGATAAAACCATCTGGCTGCGTGACGCCCGTTAACGGATTGCCATCAGCATCAAAAAGCTGGCCACCATTGGCCCCTTCAACGTCGACAAAGATATCGCCGAACGGTTGCTCGCCCGGGTCAATACCTTCGATCGTCACGTTAAGCGGGTAGTTTGTATCCTCGGGTACGATCTCAATGCCCGGGCCAAACACGATGGCAGGTCCATCAACCACAGGTAGGATTTCTATTATGAATGTGCCGATTGAGGATGACGTTGTATCACACGTGACGTTTATGAGAGTACTCTCATAATTCAATATGCGAAGGCTGTCGTAGGGGTCTTCGTCACCAAATGTGTTGTCAGGATTGAACGGATTGTTCGGGCTTGACTCGTGCGGGGGCGGGGTCAAAATAATCGAACCCGCCGTTTGTGTCGGATCGGCAGGATCAACACCCAAAACTTCCAAATCGACCGCCCACAATCCTGTAACCGGATCGAACAACACCGCGCCTGCCGGGTCAGAGGCCAGCGTCGCGCCCGGTGGTAACTCAATCCCCAAGCCATAGCTTCCAACCACGCCGTTGGGCAGGTTCACCAGATCGTCGATGCTGTCGTAGAACGGCGGATTCGGTTCAATCTTGATTTTAAACGGGATTGCCTCGTCCTCAAAGCCGCGGCCGACAAGGCTTAGCTCAGGCAGCGGGAGGTCTTGCTCCGGATCGCAGTCATCTCCACCACCGCGGGGGCTTGGTAGAACCACTACGGTGAAAGGTATGCTTTCAGCTGCTGTTCCTTGCTCCCCATTAATTGCATCAAGTTTTTCTTGAAACGTTAAACCGTCGAGAGACGGCAAGCTCCCGTCGTCTTCAACGACAATCGCCGTGAAGTTCATGTCGTAATAGGTTACGTCATCGACGCTGCCCGGAACAAATTCAAGACGACCCAATTGAGATTCAGAAACGATATAACTTTCGCCGGTATCGTCGAGCGGCGTCGCATTCGCAAACGACGTCGCCGGATCAACCCCCGTAATCGCATAATAAATGGTCTCGGACCCGTCGAAGGTCGGGTTTGCCGAACCTTCTGGAACCAGAATTTCTGTCATCACACCCGATAACCCGACAACGTCATCTGTGGTCAGTGCGTTATTTGGTCGGAGCAGTGGGATGTCCCCGCTTGCAAGCACAGCATCCGTCACACGGCTATCGAGCAAGAAGACCGAGTTATCGAAACCCGCATAGCCGTAGACGCGCTGAGAATTCGGTGTTCCATCCACGATCTCGTTGGGTCGGAAGAAATCCTCATCGATGGGACCGGAATATCCTGCCTCGTTCTGTGCCGCGACAATGGGCGAATCCGCGACACCGGCCACCTCGATGGTTACTGTGCCGCTGTTCGCGACGTAGGTCTCTGGTGGAAAGTTTGCCAAAAGCTCAGTTATCGTGGGTGGCGCGGGGAACCCGGGATAGCCATCGAAAAGTGTCTCATAATAAAAGACGTCCACGTCAAAAACTATGTTCTCGTTCGAGTCTTTGCCCTGCAGAACCCAGAGATTTTCAGCCTCTGCTGCAGTAATTCGAAGCTCGCCACGCCCACCAGGTATAGGGATGTCCAATGCTAGCTCGTTCGGCAGGTTGCTGGCGCTCAAATCGCCGGTTGGTTCGCCGACGAAGAATCTGGGATACCGACCAAAGCTGTCCGGCTGTACGTTGCTAATCAGGATTTCATTCAACAAAGCTTCCGGGGATCCCGGAGAGTTGTTGATGTTGTCGATAATGTTTCCGGTAATTGGAACAGCCGTGGGCGTATCCTCATCGGCATTCGCCCGCGTTGACGGATCCCCACCGTCGGCAACAGGCGCGATAACAAACACCTGATCAGGAAGATCGGTCGTGCCAGTGCCGCGACCGTCGAATTCTGTTGTAACAACACTTACGTCAATTAAGAAATTCCCTGCGGCGTGCAGCGAGACGCCACGCACCTCTGCCGTTAGCCACTGATCGTTCTCGAGGCTCCAAGTGTTGAATCCCGGCGGGTTGTCTGTTTCGGTAAGCAGCGCTGGAACCTTGGGCCCGGTTGGATCGGCCGGGTCCTGAACGTAAATGGACCCGATGGAGGGGACGCGCCCCAGAACGACTGCTGTAACAGTCTCCGATCCGTCCATATCGCGGATCAATGGCTCAAGCGGGATCTGCGCGATGCCTCCTGCCGCATCGACCACGTCTTCGACGTTGATCGGGATCGTCGTTAGGATCGCGGTGTTGTTAACTGGATCAACGTCAACATCCGTCGTGACGTCAGCAGACTGCGAAACTGTTTCAGCGGTGTTGCCGTCCGAGGTTGTCAGTTCAAACCGAAGGTCCGCCCCATAGAACTCCCCAAGCGAGGTGAATGGGTCGCCGGTCATCCGGTCAACGTCGTAGTCTTCGTAGAGTGTGGGTTGCAGGGCGATGGAGCCAGCAAACGAAGTGACATCAGGTGTAAACGTCAGCGTTATCGTGCCGCCCGCGAAGGTTGCTGTAGCGATTTTGTCCAGCTCAGAGGTCGAAAGTGGCGCCGTTCCGTTTGCAGTGAAAAAGGCCGCTGGATCAATGTCCTGACCGTTCAGGAAGGGATCGAGCCATGCGCTTGGCACGTTCTCAATAACGACGGTGGTTAGGCTTTCCGACCCATCGGTGTCAGGCGTCGCCGCATCAACAGAGGCGTAAAGTGTCACTTGCCCCGGCCCGCTGCCGTCATCCGTGCTTTCTTTCGCGGTCAACGTCTCCAAAGCGGTGGCTGATCCATCTTCGGCCCGTGTGCGCGTGTCCTGCGTGCTGCCGTCGACGACGAAATTCGCATCGGTCACGACGACGCCTGCGGTCAGAACCGCCTGTGCAATCGGGTCCACGGTCAGGACGGTGGTAAAGGTCTCCTCCCCGCGGTTGTCGGCGGGGTCGTCATAGGGTTCGGTCCCATCAATGACAGTGTTCGTTTCTCTCCAGACCAAAGTGGCATCGTTCGTGATCACGCCTGAGAAATGCTGTGGAAGCTCGATGCGCAGGTTTTCCAGCGCCAGAGCAAAATCCCCGGAACTCACACCATCGCGAGGTGTGATCTGGTAGGACACGCTGTCAGCGTCCGATCCCGTCTGTACGATGTCGATGAACCCGCTGGTGCCGTTGCCCGCAAACAACCGCAGATCGGCCGTGTCAGAGGGATCGAAATCATCGCTTTCTGTCGCCACTGTGAAAGTAACGTCGAGACTTTCAAAAAACTCAGATCCGTCGACATCCGTCAGCGAAACGTCAGTGATCCCGATGTTAAGGCGCCGTGTCTCGTCGACCTGTTCATCGGGAGATCTGTTTTGGAATTGCAGGAATAGCGGATCGATGACTGCGTCAACATTCAGATCAACAGGATCAGAACTGCTTTGTGTATCCGGGGCCAGCGGGTCTGCCCGGTCGGTGGATGTCACCGTCGCAACCATGTCGCCCGGGCTCAGGGTCGAAACGTCCTGATCCGTATTGGGGGCAGGGCGCAGCAGAAAAGCGCCGCTAAAGCTGGTCAAACCCGCCTCGAGCGTGATGGTCAGCGTGTTTCCCGCGATTGTGGCGGAGGCAACATCACCCGCGCCATCGGAAATCCGCGCCGGATCAACCGCACCATCGGCTCCCAACCATCCGGTCGGGATGTTCGTGACAACAATTGTCGTCAACTCCTCCGAGCCGTCCTGATCGGGCGTCGACGCATCGATGCGGAGCGGGGCGTCCTGATCCTCTTTGACCGCAAACGTATCCGGGCCGGTCTGAAAGACCGTGGTATCATCCGTATCAACGGTCAGAGAGATAATGGGTTCTGCAACTGGCGTGACATCCAAGAGGAACGTGGATGCCGCGCCGTCTGGCCCGTTCTCATTCGTGACGGCGCGCACTTCCATTGTGATCCGGCCCGAGAAATGGGTCGGAAAGCTCTCGACCGCCAACGTCGGAAGCACATCTTCACTGCCGCGCCAGATGTTGGATGTGGGCGTCAGAACGGTCCCATCGCTCAACACGGTTGGTCCGTTTGGCAGGCCGGTGAAGGTGATCGAAAGCCCGTCTGCAGTGATGCTTTCGGACAGATCGATATCCGTCACAAACGCATCAAGCCCCAAGGCGACCGGGCGGGGGCCATCCTCGATCGTGGTGATATCGGCCCCGGTGATCGCGACATCGCCTTCAGCTTCAACCGTGACCGAGAAATCGGCGCGTGCGATACCGCTGTTGAGGTCGCCTTCCACTTCCCCGGCAAGAATCGCCTCATCTGTGACGAACAGCACATCCCCTTCGATGGTCGAAACGGGGCTGGTCGTCGAGAAGTCATCTGGCAAGCGAATGACAAGGTTGTCGTATTCGGCCTTCGTGATTGGTCCCAACGGGAAGGTATCCCCCAGAACGGCCGCAAAATTCGTGCCACCATCGGTCGAAAACTGCGATCCATCAGGCAGGCCCGTGATCGACACGGTGACCTCGGCGATTGTTTCAGAGCCGTCGATATCACTGGCCGCAGCATCGATGGCGTCCACGACGCGGAACTCCAACGAGGCCACAGTCGTGGGGTCCGTGTCGATGCTGCCCGGCGCGTCATTCTCGGTCAGCGCGATAAGCCCGTCGCCGGTCACCTCGATGTCGCCTTCGGCCAGAACTGTGATGTCGAACGGGGCCGAGGCAAAGCCAAACTCGTTGGTAAAGGTCGCCAACGTGCCCGACAGGGCCAAATCAGGGCTTTGGGTGGAAAAGTCGTGAGGCAAGCGAATGGTCAGGGTCTGATACGTTGCCAGATCACCGCTAAACGCCAGGGATGTCGCCGGCACAAACGTGACGCCGTCCTCTGCAATCTCGGTGCCATCCGGCAGGCTCGCAAAGATCAGCGAGACATTTTCGATGATCTCGGACGTGTCAGCATCCGTGGGAACAGGCAGCAGGTAGTCGACCGGTCTGAATTCGATCCGGCTGTCGATACCTGGATCGGTTTCGGTGAATTCGGCCGTGTCCAACACATCAATCCGAACATCACCTTCTTCAATGATCGTGATATCGATGGTCGAGGTCGTCTCAATCGTGGAGCCGCTTTGAATGGATTCTATGACCAGCTCGGCTTGCAAAGGGATGTCGGGACTGGTCGTTGAATAATCCGCAGGGAAATCGATGCGGACATTTTCGGGCCGGTACCCTGTCGTATCATCAGCCCCGTCACCGTCTGGCGCGGGCAGCGCATCGCGAAAGCTGAACGTGAACGTCTGCGTGCCGCCAGGGCCCGGCGTAAAGGTGGTCAGTTCGTCGCCCGAGGCGGTATCAAACGCGCGTGTGCCGGGCGGCAAGCCAGGCAACGTGAATTCTAGGCTCAGCAAGCGCTCGTTCGATGGGTCGATTATGACGCTGATCGTGTCGGACAGGACAACAGGCACAACATCGTCGGTCTCAAAGGTAATCACTTCGCCGTCGATCAGAACATCACTTGTTGGGGTGATGTTGATCAGTTTGCTGTCGGTGCGTGACCCTTCTGGAGTTTCGACTGTGACGAGCGCTTCCACGGTTCCTGCATAATTGCCCGGGAAAAAGACAGACAGATCATTGGCCTTGTCAACCGTACCGGTCCAAATACCCTCGGCGCTAAGCGTCTGCATATCGCCCAGAGCAAAAACCTTTGCCCCATTGGGCAGTGTTGAAAAGTTCACCGTGACAAGGGTCCCGAAATCACCACCGCTGGTGCCCGGGTCTTCTGAGAAATCGCGGTCATCGACACCAACGGAGAGACCCAAGATCGCGGTTACGCCGATCGACACGTTCGGGATGCCCTGATCCTCCGGCTCAGTCACATCGGGGCCCATGATCAGCGTGATGTCATCCTCGAAATCGATGATGACATTCGCGTTGGCCGAAACTTCGCCATCCGCGGGCAAATTGTCGCCCGGCGCCTGATCTTCATCCGTTCGGATGTCGATCGCGATGTTGATCGGCAACGAAGTCGCACCAGCAACGTCCGAGCGGTTCTCGGTTGAGAAATCGCCGGGCACAGTGATCTCGACGGCGCTGAACACGTCCACGGCTGTGTCGCCGGTCAAGGTTGCTCGCAGCGTCTGCGTGCCGTCCGCCGCGGTCGTGAGATCCAGCGGCCCCGGCAAGCCGGAGATGCTGGTCTCATCAAAAAGCGGATCGCCGGGAAGGCCCGTGACCGTCAAAACCAGCGTGGTAATCGTCTCGGACCCATCCGCATCCGTGGCCATTGGGTCCAGGTATTCACCCAGCGTAAACCTGATGGGCAGGTCGGTTTCCTGCAGGTTTTCAACGGTCGGCACATCGATCGTTGCGTCGCCTTCTGGCGTGATTGTCAGCGACACCGGCACCGGGCCATTGCTGCCTTCGTTCGACTCGGCCGAAATTTCGCCTGCGATGGCACCCGCCGGGCCGGGCGGGCGCGCCGCAATCTCAGGGCTCTGCGTCGAGAAGTCTGCCGGGAAAACAAGTCGAAGCGCCAGATATTCGGCGCCAGTTCCCTCGAAGGTGAACGTCCCACCCGCCGCGTTATTGTATCCGAACAGGGCGGCATCAATGTTCTGGACGACGACCCCGGGCGGGAGATCGGTCAGCGTCAACCGGACTGTCTCAAGCTCTTCCAGCGGTAGATTTGGATCGAAATCACTGATGGACACTGTCCAAACGGAAGAGGGGTTCACCACCACGACGTCGTCCGTCTCGGCCGTTATCAACGGTGCGACGCTGATGTCCACATCACCGGTCGGAGTGACAGTCAGCGACTGCGCACCGGTCGCACTGCCTTCAAGGTTGCGGGCCTCAATCGTCCAAGAACTGGTCCCGGAATAGTCTCCCGGTAAGGTCAGGGTAAGCGCATTTGCCTCTGCCATGGACCCAATCCAGGTCCCCGTTGCTGCAGTAAAGAAACCCGTTGAAAAGATGGTGCCAGACGGCAGGTCGGTGAAGTTGAGTGTGACGACGGTCGAATCCTCGGATCCGTCGATATCCGTTGTGAAGATATCGAGCCCCAGCGGAACAACCACTCCGCTGCCATCGCCCCCCGCTGAATCCTCGGCCACATCGGGAAGTGTCGGCGCGTTGACCACAACGTCGGGTTCGGCCTCGATTTCGACCGTAAAGCTTTCGGTCGCGATACCGTTTTCGTTGGTGGTGGCCGTCACGGTGCCGGTCAGTGTCGTCGGCGGACTTTCGGTTGAGAAATCCGGCGGCAGTTGCACGGTGACAAGTTCATACTCGGCCAGCGTGCCGACAAAGAGAAAGTTCTGCCCAACAGGGGCAAAATTCACCCCATCGAGCGCAACCTCGGTCCCCGGCGGAAGCGGAAACAGCCGCAGCGCGACGGTCTGAACAACCTCAGACCCATCCGCATCCGTCGGCACGGGGATCAGCGCGTCTGCGGGACGGAAGGGGGCGGGCAGATCCGTGGGCAGATCGGACTCAACCCCCGTAATCACACCCGGACCGGTAAAGCCGACATCCCCCTCAACCGTAACGGTCAACGGAAACTCAAGGCTTGTCCCTTCGCCAAAGTTTGAATTTGCAGCAATTGTGACCGGCAATGGCGGATCGACATCGTCGGGGTTCATGTCCGTCTGGCTGTCGGTCGAGAAATCGGTGGGCAGCGTGACGATGAGGGCTTCGAACTCTTCCAATGAGCCCGTGAAATTGAAAACGACGCCATCGCCGGTCGGCGTGAAGCTTCCAAAATTCGCGACCGTTCCAGCGGGTAGGTCCTCGATGGTCACGATCACCTCGGTGATCTCTTCTCCATCGTCAGCGCCTTCAGCGACAATGCTGACAAAGTCGCTCAGACGAACGTCGACCGGTCCATCCGTCTCGGCGACGATTGCTTCAGCTTCAAGCGTGATGCTGACATTTGGCTCGCCAATCCCGCCGTCGCCTGGGTCGCGCCGTTCGAATTCAGGAAACACATACTCGGTCGGCGGCAGCAGCGGGTTGATCGCCAGACCGAACAATGGATCGCCTACGCTGACGATTTGTTCCTCACCCGAACCGGGTTCGATGCCTTCGGTTTCGCCTGAAAGCGCGACAAGGCTCACGACCCGCGCGTCACCAGCGGTTTCCCACGTCTCCTCCGGCACCGCCAAATCCGCAAAACGGGAGGCCGGGATCGTAAAGCCACCAGACTGCACGACCATTGGTTCAGCCAATGCTCCGGCGAGCACGAAAAGCGATCCATCGGACTGAATGAAAATCAGGTCCTCGCCAAGTGTAAGGGGAAGGCCAATCTCAACACCGTCTGGGACAGTGAAGGATACCACTCCGATGGTGTCAAAAACGGATATGCCGGGAACAGGATCCCCTGCCTGAGCGGCCGCAATCTGGGCCGCGATCTCCACTTTGGTCAGGGCGCTACTTGCGCCGCTCGGGTTTGTCCCGTCTGCCATACCACCTAATCCCTCGCTCACACGCCACCAGACTGCGGTGCAGTGGCGGCTCGTGCAAGTTTAATTCAAGTTTTACAGGGTGGTAAATTGTCCCGAAAAGACCGGGTTTCAGCGATTTACGGCCGAAACGGCCTTAAGCGACGTTCTGGACCGGCTCGGTCTGGGTTTTCGGGAAACGGACAAGGATCAACGCACTGCCCGTGACCCCGGCGCTGGCAAGCGTGCTTGCAAGGCTGCCAAGCGTGGTGGACAGCGTGCGTTCCCCGAGATTTGACACGTCAACGCCGATGTCGACAGAGCAGGTGGGCGCGCGCCCGCTCCGATGAGCGAGGCCGCGATCTCAGGCGCAGCAGGTACACCCATATAGATGGTCAGTGTTGTGCCCGGTCGCATGCGATGCGCCTAGTCGAGGGCGGGGTCTCCCGGGCGGCGGTTACCGGTCAACATGACGATGGCGTCAGATTCTCCGCGCGCGCAGCAAAGGATTTTCTGCGCCGCAGCATAAGATGCCGCATCACGTCGGCATAACGTCGGAGTTTCGTCAGAGTGTTACCCAGGCTCCGGATGTCGCGGATTGCGCTGCAGCATCGGCGAGCTCCAGCGCGGCCAACCCGTCGGCGCCAGTGACCGGCGGCGGTGTGCCGTCGGCGACGCAAGCCATGAACGCGCGCATCTCATCCGCATAGGCGCGGGCGTAGCGATCCATGAAGAAGTTCTGCAAAGGCGCACCGCTGAAGCCGTCTGCGCCCGCGCGCAAAACGGTGGTCTCGGTATGGTTGCCCGCCTGAAGCATCCCCTCGGACCCCAGAACCTCGATCCGCTGATCATAGCCATAGGTCGCCCGACGCGAGATTGAGATCACTATTTGCGCTCCACCTTCGGCCTCCATCAGCACGGTTGCTGTGTCGACATCGCCCGCCGCGCCGATCTCGTCCGAGACCATGACCGAGCCAGTCGCGATGAGCCGACGGATGGGTGCGTCCAAAAGGAACCGCGCCATATCGAAGTCATGGATCATCATATCGCGGAAGATGCCGCCCGAGCGTTTGATATAGTCAACCGGCGGCGGGCCGGGGTCGCGGCTGGTGATCGCGATCTGTTCGGTTTTGCCGATCCGCCCGTCCTGAAGCGCCGCTTTCAATGCAACGAAGTCCGGGTCAAAGCGGCGTTGGAAGCCGATCATCAACGGCACACCGCTTTCGGCAACCGTGGCGAGGCACGACCGAACGCGGTCGGTATCAAGGTCGATGGGCTTTTCGCAAAAAACCGGTTTGCCTGCGCGAACGGAGGCTTCGATCAGATCGGCATGCGTGTCGGTGGGTGTGCAGATCGCAATCGCGTCGATATCGTCTGAGGCCACGATAGCGTCCGTGTCGCGCACGTCAGAACCAACTTCACCCGCAAGTGACTGCGCCGCACTTTCAAACGCGTCCGATACGGCAGCAACCTTGGCGCCGGGCAGGTGGGCGAGGGTTCTTGCGTGGACCTGACCAATGCGGCCGCTGCCCAGAACTCCGAAACGGATCATGATGCGGTCTCCTCTGCGGGGCCAATGGCGCGGATGGCGGCGCGGGCCGCCTCATAAATGGGGTCCTCGACGTGAGACAGGATGGCGACGCGGTCAAAGACGTCTGTGTCCTTGTCCAATGCGTCGCGAAGCGCGCTGCCAAAGACCATGCGCAACTCGGTCCCGATATTGAACTTGCCGATCTTGCTGGTGCGGGCGAGGTGCCCGCGCTGCGCCAGAGGCACGCCAGAGCCACCGTGGATGACAAGCGGCACATCGGTCACGGCCTCGATTGCGCGAATGCGCGGCTCGTCTAGCCCGCCTTCGCGGTTTTGCTGCAAGTGGACGTTGCCGACAGAGATCGCCATGGCGTCAACGCCGCTGTCGCGGGCAAAAATCGCAGCCTCTTCTGGGTCGGTGCCTTGGCTCGCTTCGCCTTCGGAATACCCGACGAACCCGATCTCGCCTTCACAAGACACGCCCGCCGCATGGGCCATCTCTGCGATGCGGCCCGTGTCGTCGATGTTCTGGTTCAGCGGCGTGCGCGAGCCGTCAAACATGACCGAGGAAAACCCGCTTTCGACGGCAATGCGACACTCCTCGGCGGTATAACCGTGGTCGAGATGCGCGACGACAGGGACGCTCGCCTCTTCGGCCAGCGTGTTGAACATCTTGCCAAGGATCGGAAGCGGCGTGTGTTTGCGGCAGGACGGTCCCGCCTGAAGAATAATGGGCAGCCCTTCGGCCTCACCTGCGCGGACATAGGCGCGCATGTCCTCCCAACCCAGCGTCACCAGACCGGCAATGGCGTAATTCCCAGCCTCTGCCATCGCCAGAACTTCGGCCAATGTTGCGCGGCTCATTTGAACTTGGCCACCATGTCGAGAATGCCGGGGATCGTGTGCAGTTGTTCGGCGTGCGTCGCCTGAAAGTTCTGCACGAGCGGGCGCTGCGACAGGCCACCGAGAATGGTGAAGTAATACATCTCATATCCCGGCATCACGACGCAGGGGTGATAGCCTTTGTCGATACAAAAGGTAGAGCCGTCGACCAGATGAAACGCCTCGCCCGGTGCGGTCTCATCCTTTTGCAACAGTTGCAGAGCGGAGCCATAGTTCGGGCGGAAGCGGAAGTTGTAGGTCTCGTCATGCCGCGTCTCGTGGGGCAGATTGTCGGTGTCATGCTTGTGCGGGGGGAAGCCCGACCAGCCACCTTGTCCGACGGTGTAAAGCTCACTAACCAACAAACGCCCGACGCGGCCCGCCTGTTTCTGGCCGAGGATATGCTTGATCTTGCGATGCGTCTTGGTGTCGTCCGAGCCGTATTGGACGAGGTCGATCTCATCCGCGCGCACGGCGAACGGCTCAAGCACGGCGTCAAAGCGCGCGCCCGCGATGAACACCTCCGCGGTGTCGGACAGACAGGTAATCGTCGCCTCGGCACCGGTGGGAACGTAGACGCCTTCCGGCTCCCCATCCCAGACGTCGACGCCGCGACCGCCGAGGTCCTTGGCCTCAAACCCGCCGACAGTGACGTCGATCAGACCGGTCGCGGGGGCGATGCAAGTTTCATAACCCTCCACTGAATAGGTGTGGCTTTCGCCCTTTTTTAGTTTGACGATGTTGAAATAGTTGAGAGGAACGGTTGCATCACCAGCGTCCACGATCGGGCTGTTCTGATTGTCGAAGGGGGGAATATGCATCCGATATCTCCGCGTCAGGCCGCTGTCGGGCCGGGGTGGTCGAGAAGAAAGGCGTCAAGCAGGTCGTCGTCTGGCATGGCGGGTGCGCAACCGGGGCTGGCCACGACAATCGCCGCGCAAGCCGAGCCACGCAAGACCGCGTCGCCCAAGTCCATACCAGCGGAAATGCCTGAAAGAAGCCCGGCCATAAAGCTGTCGCCCGCGCCATTAGGTTTGACGGCGGTAACCGGGTAAATGCCCGTTTTGATTTCCTTGCCATCGGCGAAGGTGATCGCGCCCTGTTCACCCATTTTGTAGATCACAACGCTGGCGGTGGTTGCAGCAAGCTCGCGCGCTTTGGCGAGGCCTTTGTCCATGCCGCCCGCCATGAAGCCGAACTCTTCGTCGTTGCCGACGATCAGATCGCACATTGCGCCAGCGCGTGACAGAACTTCCGCCGCCACCTCGGCCGATGGCCAGGAATAAGGGCGATAGTCGATGTCGAAGATGATGGGGAGACCGGCCGCTTTGGCCAGTTCAAATGCGCGGAACGTGGATGTGCGCGACGGTTCCGCGGCAAAGACGGTGCCGGCTGTGACCAGAGCACCGAAATTGCCGTAATCTACGCGCTCCACATCTTCGACGGAGACTTGAAAATCCGCCGCACCATTGCGGTAGATGACGTTCTGGAAGTTTTCGATCCGGCTTTCATAGACGGCCAGCGATGTGCGGTATTCGCCGCCCACCGACCGGACATAGGTCGTGTCGACGCCGTAGCGGTGCAATTCGTTGAGGCAGAAGCGCCCAACTGCGTCGTCCGAGACCGAGGTCACGAGCGAGGTGCGCCCACCGAACTTGCTGATCCCGGCGGCGATGTTTGCCGAGGACCCGCCAAGGCCGGAGCGAAAGTGTTCGGCATGTTCGGATTTGACGCCAATGGGGTCAGCAAACAGGTCCATCCCGGCGCGGCCAAAGATGACAAAACTGTTGTCCTGAATGCCTGAAATGAGCGTGCTCATACGCCTTTCCTCTGGCGGGCGCGGGCGCTTTCGACCTCGGCATGGGCTTCGCGGACACGGGCGCTTTCGGAGACTTCGGGCGTGCCGACCTCCCACCATGTGTGGCCTTCGGTCGTCCAGCCCTCATAGGCGTCGACATTCATCACGATGACGCTTGTCTTGTCCGAGGCTTTGGCGCGTTTGAACGCTTCGGCAAGCTCAGCGGGGTTGTCGACCTTTTCCGCGTTGGCGCCCATTGATGCGGCATGCGCGGCAAAGTCGACGCCAAAGGCTTCAGGCACCGTCGGGCAGTCCTCAATCAGGTTGTTGAAGCTTTCGTTGCCGGTGTTGTTCTGCAGTTTGTTGATCACCGCAAAACCACCATTGTCGAGCATCATGATGATGAGCTTCTTGCCGGTCAGGACCGACGAATAGATGTCCGAGTTCATCAGCAGGTATGACCCGTCACCGACAAAGACGATGGTGTCCTGATCTGGTTCTTTTTCAGATTGTGCGATGCGTGCACCCCAGCCGCCTGCGATCTCATAGCCCATGCAGGAAAAGCCAAACTCGACATCGACAGTGCCGATATCAAGCGTGCGCCAGTTTGCGGTGACCTCGGCCGGGAGGCCCCCGGCGGCGGCGACGACGCGGTCACGCGGATCGCAGAGATCGTTCACGACGCCAATGGCTTGAGCGTAGGAGTTCGGGCGGTTTCCGGGGCGGACGTTTTCGGCAACATAGGCGTTCCACTTGGCGCGTTCTTCCCGCGCAAATCCGGTCCAACCTTCGGGCGCCTTATAGCCCGCCATGGCAGTTCCCAGAGCCTCCAGCCCCAGCTTTGCGTCGCCTACGACGGGAAGAGACAAATGCTTGCCCGCGTCGTGTCGTCCGGCATTCAAAGAAACGATCTGCGCATCCTTGGCAAACGCCGTCCATGAACCGGTGGTGAAATCCTGCAAGCGGCACCCGACCGACAGGATCACATCGGCAGCTTCGGCCACCGCATTCGCGCTGTCCGACCCCGTCACACCGATCGGGCCGGTGTTGAGGTCATGCGTATCGAGTAAGTTGGCGCGGCCCGCGATGGTCTCGACCACGGGGATCGCGTGCGCCTCGGCAAATTCGGTCAGTTCGGCTACAGCGCCCGAATACTGAACGCCGCCACCGGCGATGATCATCGGGCGTTCCGCTTTGCGAAGGGCGGCGGCCGCATCTGCGATTTCGTGCGCGTCGGGCATCTGACGCCGAATGCGGTGGGTTTTCTCTTCGAAGAGTTCCACCGGGTAATCGTATGCCCATCCCTGAACATCCTGCGGCAGTGCGATAAACGCGGGGCCGCAATCGGCTGGATCCAGCATTGTCGCCAAAGCGGCAGGAAGGGATTGGATGATCTGTGCAGGATGGGTGATGCGGTCCCAATAGCGGCTGACCGCCTTGAACCCATCGTTTAGCCCGAGTGCCGGGTTGCCGAAGTGCTCAAGTTGCTGAAGCACCGGGTCGGGCAGGCGCGTCAGGAACGCGTCACCGCAAAGCATAAGCATGGGCAGGCGATTGGCATGGGCCAGCGCAGCAGCTGTCAGCAGGTTGGCTGTGCCAGGGCCAGCGGACGCGGTGCAGAACATGAACCGGCGGCGCAGATGGTACTTGGCATAGGCCGCGGCGGCGAATCCCATGCTCTGTTCGTTTTGTCCGCGGTAGAGCGGCAGCTCGTCTTGATAGTTATAGAGCGCCTCACCCAGACAGGTGACATTACCATGCCCAAAGATGCCGAAGCCACCACCGCAAATTCGCGTCTTTTCCCCATCAATCTCAATGAACTGAGCGGCGAGAAAGCGGACGATTGCTTGCGCGGTTGTAAGCCGAATTGTGTCCTTCGACATGGTGGTCCTCCCTGACGAATTGAGGGGTCGCGGTGATGCGCCTGTTTTTTGGTCATTGACCCCAAGCGCCGAGTCAGGATACGGATTTTGCAACCGGTTGCAAACACTTTCGGGGCGGTCGCATCATGACGAAAATCGGAATTGGTATCATTGGCGGCGGCTATATGGGCAAGGCGCATTCCGTGGCGATGGCTGCAGTGAGCGGCGTGTTTGAAACCAAGCTGCGCCCGTCGCTTGAAATGATCGCCGCGTCCTCGGACGCAAGTGCGGCGCGATACGCGCAAGCCTTTGGATTTGCGGCCTCGACTGGCGACTGGCGCGAGCTTGTCGCGGCACCACAGGTCGAGGCGATTGTCATCGCCTCGCCGCAGGAAACCCATCGCGAGATTGCTAAGGCCGCCTTTGCGCGTGGCTTGCCCGTCTTCTGCGAAAAACCGCTGGGCGCGTCGATTGACGATGCCAAGGCTATGGTGGCGGCGGCTGAGGCGTCCGGGTGCCCGAACATGATAGGCTTCAACTATGTACGAACGCCCGCCACGCAATTTGCCCGGCAGTTGATCGCTGAGGGCGAGATTGGTGATCTGGTTTGGGTGCGGGGAGAGCATACCGAAGATTTCTATGCTGATCCGGCAGCGCCTGCGTCTTGGCGGACGGACGGCAAAGCCAATGGCACGATGGGCGATCTGTCGCCGCATATGATCAATGCGGCCCTCGCCTTGGCAGGACCGATTGAGACGGTGAACGCCCAGATTGATACGGTCCATGCGACCCGGGGCGGCGTGCCCGTTACCAACGACGATCAGGCGCAGATGATGTGCAAGTTCGCCAATGGCGCCTCGGGCCATCTGTTTTTCAGCCGCGTCGCACATGGGCGAAAAATGGGCTATGCTTATGAAATTACAGGTACAAAGGGCGCGATCCGCTTTGATCAGGAAGATCAGAACGCGATCTGGCTTTACTGTGCAGAAGGGCCGGAGGCCACGCGCGGGTTTACCAAGATCCTGACCGGACCCGCGCATCCCGATTACCTGCCTTTCTGTCAGGGGCCGGGGCATGGCACGGGTTATCAGGATCAGATCATTATTGAGGCCAAAGACTTCCTCACCGCCATTGAGACGGGTGAGGCCGTTTGGCCGACATTTGCCGATGGACTGGCCGTGTCGGAAGTCATAGAGGCCGCACATCTGTCGCACGAGACCCGCGCCTGGGTCGATGTGCACCGAGCTTGAGGAGCAGACATGACCATTGCAATCGGGAATGCCCCCTGTTCGTGGGGCGTGGAATTTGCGGATGATCCGCGCAATCCCAATTGGCGCGATGTGCTGCGTGAGAACGCGCAAGCAGGCTATCGCGGGATTGAGTTGGGGCCGGTTGGCTTTATGCCGGAAGACCCACCTCAGGTCGCAGAGGCGCTGGATGAAAATGGTCTGACACTGATCGGGGGCGTTGTCTTTCGTCCGTTTCACGATCCTGCTGCATGGGATGATGTGCTGGATGGGTCGGTGCGGACGATCAACGCGCTGAACGCACACGGCGCGAAGCATCTTGTGTTGATTGACTCCATCTCGCCCCGTCGCGCGCCGACGGCTGGGCGTTGGGATGCGGCTGAAAAGATGGAGCAGGATGAGTGGGTCGCCTATCGCGATCGCATCGCGCATGTGGCCAAGCTGGGCACGGATGCGGGGCTGACCGTGGGTATCCATGCCCACGCGGCAGGCTTTATGGATTTTGAGCCAGAGCTGGAGCGCCTTCTGGACGAAGTCGATGAAAACATTCTGAAAATTTGCTTCGACACGGGCCACCATTCCTATGCTGGTTACGATCCTGTTGCGTTCATGGAGCGGCATATCGACCGGATCAGCTATATGCATTTCAAGGATATCGACCCTGCGGTGAAGGCGGATGTCATCGCCAAAGGCACTGATTTCTACACCGCCTGTGGGCAGGGGATCTTTTGCAATTTGGGCGATGGCGACGTGGACTTCCCGCGTGTTCGGCAGATCCTGATCGACAACGGGTTTGATGGCTGGTGCACGGTCGAGCAGGACTGTGACCCGACCTTGCCGGACACTGATCCGCTGGGCGATGCCAAGACCAACCGCGACTATCTCGCGTCCATCGGGTTCTGAAGGAGACGACCCATGACCAAGCTGAACTGGGGCATGATTGGCGGCGGTGAAGGCAGCCAGATCGGACCGGCGCACCGGTTGGGCGCGCAGGCGGATGGGAACTTTGTACTGGCTGCCGGGGCGTTGGACGTCGATGCGGCCAAGGGCAAGGCCTATGCGCAGTCGCTGGGCGTTGCAGAAGACCGCGCCTATGGCAATTGGCAGGAGATGCTGGAGGGGGAGAGAGGCCGCGCGGACAAGATCGACCTTGTGACCGTGGCGACGCCCAACTCCACGCATTTCGAGATCACGAAAGCCTTTCTTGAGGCCGGGTTCAACGTGCTGTGCGAAAAGCCCATGACGATGACCGTTGAAGAGGGGGAAGAGATCGTGCGCGTGGCCGAGGCCAGCGGCAAGATCTGCGCGGTGAACTATTGCTACAGCGCTTATCCGATGGTGCGCGAGATGCGGCACATGGTGGCCACGGGGCAGTTGGGAAAGGTCCGTCTGGTCGTTGCGAACTTCTCCCACGGGCATCATGGGGATGCGACGGACGCTGATAACCCGCGCGTGCGCTGGCGTTATGACCCTGAAATGGCTGGGGTTTCCGGGCAGTTTGCCGATTGCGGCATCCACGCGCTGCACATGGCAAGCTTCATTGCCGGAGATGAGGTGCGGGAGCTTTCGGCGGACTTTGCCTCGACCATTTCAAGCCGGGTTCTGGAAGACGACGCGATGGTCAACTTCCGGATGGAGGGCGGCACGGTCGGGCGTCTTTGGACGTCGTCCGTTGCGATTGGTCGTCAGCACGGGTTCGATATTCAGGTCTTTGGAGAGACGGGCGGGATGCGCTGGGCGTCAGAGCAGCCAAACCAAGTCTACTACACCCCTGTTGGGGGCCGCACTCAGATTATGGAAAAGGGTGAGGCGGGGCTGTCGGATGAAGCAGCACGGCTGAGCCGGGTGGCCATCGCGCACCCTGAAGGTTTCCCGCTGGCGGTTGCCAATATCTATGTCGATCTGGCTGCCGCGATCCGGGGTGGTTCGGCGGGCAATCTGCCGCTGGCTGCGGATGGTGTGCGGTCGATGGCGGCGGTTTATGCGGCCGTGGACTCGGCCAAATCGAAGGGTGCCTGGGTCGACGCGCGGCCGCCGATGTTCCGGTGATCTGGCACGTCGGAGAAACGTCGGCATAACGTCGGAGTTTTGTCGGAGTTAGTTTGAGGCGTTGGCTTGAGGTCAGGCCAGCGCCCGCAACGTCCCGCGTTCCACGATCTCACAAGGATAGAGCCGTGCCTCTGGCGTGGTGTGGTCGCCGTTCAGCATGGCGATCACCAGCTCGATTGAGCTTTGGATGATTTGCGGGATCGGCTGGTGAATGGTGGTGAGGTTGATGTTCTCCCACCGGGTCATTTCCATGTCGTTCAGACCGATCAGACCGACATCCTGCGGCACACGGAGACCTGCGGATTGCGCGGCGCTGAGCGCACCAATGGCGATCACGTCGTCGCCACAGAAGTATGCTTCGGCAGGGTCGGTCATCAGAAGTTTCGTCATCTCTACCCGGCCCGCATCGAAGGAATAGTTCGAGGCAAAGCTGTGGGAGACGTCGATTTCGGGGTGACGGTCGAGGACCTCGAGGAAGCCCGCGATCCGGTCTTGAGTCGAGGTTGCCGATTCTGGGCCGCCGAGGAAGGCGACGCGTTCATACCCACGGTCGATCAGTGTTCGGGCGGCCATGCGTCCACATTCGGCGTTGTCGATTCCGACGATGTGCACACGTGGAGATGCGGCAAAACGACCGAAGGAATGGACCACGGGAACGCCCGCATCGCGGAAGGCGTGGGCAAAGTCCGGGGACAAGGTGGAGGACGCAACGATCACACCATCGACCGAATATTGCCGGAGCAGCCGCACGGAGTTCATGGGGTCGGTTTCTTCCGACAGATTGACAAGCAGCGGCCTTAATCCGCGGTCCTGTAATCCGCGCGTAAAGAGATCGAAGACCTGCAAAAAGAAGGGGTTGTGGAAGTTGTTAGCGACCAACCCGATCAGCTTGGTGCGCCCTGTGGTCAGGCTGGAGGCGAGTGCGTTGGGTTGATAGCCCAGACTATCGGCGGCCTTTTCCACTTTCTTGCGCGTTTTGGCCGACACAGACGCACCTTCGGTAAACGTCCGCGACACGGCAGAGCGCGACACGCCGGCAAGTTCAGCCACATCTTTTAGGGTCACTGACATGGGGTCAGGTTAGCAAGAGCATGGAAATTCTTGCAAGCATTATTGCAACCGGTTGCAAAATGATCTGATCTGTGTAGTCTGAGAGTCGGAGAGGTGGACACACCACCCCAACACTGAGTGACTTTTGAAATTTCTGGGAGGATTAAATGAAGTCAATCATCGCATCTTTCGCCATTGCCGCTACTGCTGTGACCGCTCCGGTTGCTGCCGTTGCAGATGGCCACGCGTCCTTGAGCTATGTGCTGGTCAGTCATGCACCCGACAGTGACAGTTGGTGGAACACCATCAAGAATGGTATCGCACTTGCTGGAGACCAGATGGGCGTTGAAGTTGAATACCGCAACCCGCCGACCGGTGATCTGGCAGACATGGCGCGGATAATTGAA
>JABSSC010000007.1 GCA_013214635.1 Paracoccaceae bacterium
ATGGAAGATGAAACGCCCGCTGTCGCCGTCCTTGAATTTAAGCTCCTGATCCAGCGCGATGTGCCCCTTCATAGCGCGAATCCAGCCCATCTCAGAGCAGACGACGGTGATCGGTTCGCGTTCGATCATGGCCTCGTACGGCACTTCCTCGAACTCGGCGGCTTCTTCGATCAAGGTCAAGCGCGCGCCGCGATCATAGTCTTTGCCAAAGAGCTTTTTGGTCTCGCGAAGTTGCTCTTCGATCCGCTTCCACTGAAGCGCGTCGTCATCGAGAAGGTCCTCGATCTCGGCCCGTTCGATCATCAGATCGTCGCGTTCCTTACGCAACTCCATCTCTTCCAAACGGCGCAAGGACCGCAGGCGCATGTTCAGGATCGCCTCGACTTGCGGTTCGGTCAGCGTGACCTCTCCATCAAGCGTTTCTTCCGGGCTGACATAGTCGCTTTCCGACGTGGCGCGCGCGTGGCTGATCGACCAGTCCTCGCGCATCATTGCCGCTTTGGGGTCGTCATCGTAGCGGATGATATCGATCACGCGATCCAGATTGAGGAAAGCGATGATAAAGCCTTCGAGCACTTCGAGGCGCGCGTCGATCTTGCCCAAACGGTGCCTGGATCGCCGCAAGAGCACCTCTTGGCGATGCTCCATGAACGCGCGAAGCACTTCTTTGAGCGAGCACACCTTAGGGGTCACGCCGTCGATCAGCACGTTCATGTTGAGCGAGAACCGCGTCTCAAGATCAGAATTCTTAAAGAGCATGCCCATCAGCACGTCGGGGTCGACGTTCTTGGAGCGCGGTTCCAGCACGATGCGCACGTCATCAGCGCTTTCGTCACGGACATCCGCCAAGACCGGCACTTTCCGGGTCTGGATCAATTCCGCAATCTTCTCGATCAGCTTCGACTTTTGAACCTGATAGGGGATCTCGGTTACGACGATTTGCCATTGACCACGACCAAGTTCCTCGGTCTCGAACCGGGCACGCAGGCGGAAGCCACCGCGACCTGTACGGTAGGCCTCATAGATGTTCTCGCGAGCCTCAACGATCACGCCGCCCGTGGGAAAGTCGGGCCCCTGAACGATGTCGATAAGCGTATCATCACGGACCAACTCTGAATTCTTGGATTTCGCCAGATGAATGCAGGCTTCGCAGAGTTCCACAAGGTTATGCGGCGGTATGTTTGTGGCCATCCCCACTGCGATACCCGCCGCGCCATTGGCCAACAGATTCGGGAATGTCGCAGGAAGGACGACCGGTTCGGTCAGGGTGCCATCGTAGTTCTCTCTGAAATCGACAGCGTCTTCGTTTAACCCCTCCAGCAGCGCCTCAGCCGCGATAGTCATGCGGGCTTCGGTATACCGACTTGCCGCAGGGTTATCGCCGTCGATATTTCCGAAGTTCCCCTGCCCGTCTACAAGCGGGTAGCGCACGTTGAAATCTTGTGCGAGGCGCGCCATCGCGTCATAGATCGCGGCGTCCCCATGCGGGTGATAGTTGCCCATCACGTCGCCCGAGATCTTGGCCGACTTCCGGAAGCCACCGTTCGACGCAAGACGAAGTTCACGCATCGCATAGAGGATACGGCGGTGAACCGGCTTCAGACCATCCCGCGCGTCGGGCAGCGCGCGGTGCATGATCGTAGACAACGCATAGGTTAGATACCGATCACCTATCGCCTTGCGTAGCGGTTCGGAAAAATCCATCGGCTCGTCGGGGAGCGTGCCTGTATCGTTATCATCGCTCATTTTGGGCAGTTTACGCACAAGATGAAGGGGGCGCTATCGCGAAATGCGCCAAATGAGCGTTGACGCGCGAATTTATGCTTGGCAGGTGCTGTGGCCATGAGCGAACAGAAATCAATCCTGATCACCGGGTGCTCTTCGGGCATCGGATATGGCGTCGCGCATGACCTGCGCGCTGAAGGCTGGCGTGTTTTTGCCTCGTGCCGCAAGGCCGAGGATTGTGCCCGTCTGGAGCACGAAGGGTTTGAAAGCCCTCTGATTGACTATGCAGACGCGGCAACCATCGAGGCTGGCCTGAACGAGGTGATTGAGGCAACCGATGGGACGCTGGATGCGCTCTTCAACAATGGGGCCTTTGCAATTCCGGGGCTGGTCGAGGATCTGCCAACCGAAGCGCTGCGGGAAATCTTTGAAACAAACGTCTTCGGGCAACATGAACTCACACGCCGTGCGATCCGAGTGATGCGGGCGCAGGGTCATGGACGCATCCTTAACAATTCCTCAGTGCTTGGGATCGTCGCTTTGCCGTGGCGCGGGGCCTATAACGCGACCAAATTCGCCCTAACCGGGCTGACCGAGACCCTGCGACTTGAGATGGAGGGAAGCGGCATCCACATCATCCTGATCGAGCCTGGCCCGGTGACATCCGATATCCGCAAGAACTCGATCCCACATTTTGAGCGCTGGGTGAAAACAGACGGAACGGCGCGGGAAGCGGACTATGCTCGCCTTCGGGGGCGGCTATACAAAACGGGTGGCAAGGACAATTTCGAACTTCCGCCGTCCGCCGTTACCAAGAAGGTGCTTCACGCGCTCACAGCCGCACGGCCAAGACCGCGCTACTTTGTCACCACGCCCACCTATTTTGCAGAAACGCTGCGCAGGCTGTTGCCGACCCGCTGGCGCGACCGGATTATTTTGAAATCCTAACTCTGTTCCAGGGTCGCTTTTTCCGCGTAGACCGCTAAGTGACGTCCGACAGTAAGAAAGACACAAAATGGCTGATGATCCTCTTTTCTACGTGGTGCTCGTCGCGGTGCTTCTGGTCGCGGGTATTCTGATTGTCGGCATCGGCTCGTTCGGGCGGGGCGGTGAGTTCAATCGCAAGCACAGCAATCGGTTGATGCGCTACCGCATTGCGGCCCAGTTCGTCGCGGTTCTTCTAATACTTGGATATATCGCTCTGCGCGGAGGCAACTGAGCATGGTCGTTCTGAATAAGATCTACACCAAAACCGGGGATGCCGGGGAAACCGCGTTGGGAAATGGCGCGCGTGTCGCCAAGCATTCCATGCGAGTGACCGCTTATGGAACCGTTGATGAGTTGAATGCTACGGTTGGATTGGCGCGGCTGCATGCCGAGGCGACGATGGATGCGCGTTTGGCGACAATCCAGAACGACCTCTTTGACCTTGGGGCCGATATGTGCGTACCCGACATGCAGAACGACGCGGAGGCCGAATACCCTCCATTGCGGATGACGTCGGATCAGGTCGCAAGACTGGAAGCCGAGATCGACGAGATGAACAAGGACCTTCAGCCGTTGCGGTCCTTTATCCTGCCCGGTGGCACGGCGCTTTCGGCGCATCTGCACATGTGCCGTACAGTGGCCCGGCGGGCCGAGCGCCTTTCCGTTGAATTGGCCACGATGGAGGCGGTCAATCCAGAGGCCGTGAAATACCTCAACCGCCTTTCGGACTGGTTCTTCGTTGCGGCACGGGTGGCCAATGATAACGGGACGGGTGACGTGCTCTGGGTGCCTGGCGCGAGCCGCTGAGTATCACAGGCGCCAATCGGCCATCTATTGCAATCGGGAGATATGCAAAAAAATCCGTTCAAATAGAAAAAACGCGGCGTCGAATGGCCGTGACGTGACGATTTTGCACTGTCACGCCGCGACGCGGCACGTTAGGTGTCCACTGATTAATGCGCCAATTGGGGCGCGCACTGCGATGGAGTAGCCGCATGAAGGTCCTCGTACCTGTCAAGCGCGTGATCGACTACAACGTGAAGGTTCGCGTGAAAGCGGACGGTTCGGGTGTCGATCTCGCCAACGTCAAAATGTCCATGAACCCATTCGACGAGATTGCTGTCGAAGAGGCAATCCGTCTGAAAGAAGCTGGAACCGCCGAAGAAGTCGTCGCTGTGTCGATCGGCGTTAAGCAGGCCCAAGAAACGCTGCGCACCGCGCTGGCGATGGGAGCAGATCGTGCAATTCTGGTCGTCGCGTCGGAAGACGTGCATGACGACATCGAACCGCTGGCGGTTGCCAAAATTCTGAAGGGTGTCATCGACGAAGAGGCCCCGGGCCTTGTCCTTGCTGGTAAGCAGGCAATCGACAATGACATGAATGCCACGGGTCAGATGCTGGCCGCACTGACTGGCTGGGCGCAAGCAACCTTTGCTTCCGAAATTGAAGTCAATGGCGACCATGCCAACGTGACCCGCGAAGTTGATGGCGGGTTGCAGACTGTCAAAGTGCAGATGCCGGCGATCATCACAGTCGACCTGCGCCTGAATGAGCCGCGCTATGCGTCACTGCCCAACATCATGAAGGCCAAGCGCAAGCCGATCGATGAAAAGACACCCGCCGATTACGGCGTCGATGTCACGCCGCGCCTGTCCATCGTCAAAACCACCGAGCCAGAAGCGCGCAAAGCGGGCGTCATGGTTGGGTCAGTTGAAGAACTGGTCGCGAAACTCAAAGACGAAGCGGGAGTAATCTAAGATGGCCGTACTTCTTCTTGCCGAAGTAAACGCTGGTGAACTGGCGCTTGACGCCACTGCAAAAGCTGTGACCGCTGGCGCGCAACTGGGCGACGTGACCGTACTTTGCGCCGGCGCAGACGCCGCTGCCGCAGGTGAAGCCGCTGCCAAAATCGACGGCGTCTCTAAGGTGCTTGTCGCTGAGGACCCGTCGCTGGGTCACCGCCTTGCAGAGCCGACAGCAGCGCTGATCGTGTCGCTGGCTGGCGACTATGACCACATCGTCGCACCCGCCACGACCGATGCCAAAAACATCCTGCCGCGCGTCGCTGCGCTTTTGGATGTGATGGTCATCTCGGACATCTCGGCCATCGTGGATGCGGACACGTTTGAACGCCCAATCTATGCGGGCAACGCCATTCAGACTGTCAAATCCTCTGACTCGAAAAAGGTCATCTCGGTTCGTACCGCGGCATTTGACGCCGCTGGCGAAGGTGGCGCTGCGGCCGTCGAGACGATCTCGGCTGCGGACAATCCCGGCGTGAGTGAATGGGTCGAAGACCAAGTTGCAGCAAGCGACCGGCCTGAACTGACCAGCGCGGGCATCGTCGTATCGGGCGGACGTGGTGTCGGGTCGGAAGACGACTTCAAACTGATCGAAACGCTGGCTGACAAGCTTGGCGGTGCCATTGGTGCATCTCGCGCCGCTGTCGACTCGGGCTACGCACCAAACGACTGGCAGGTCGGCCAGACCGGCAAGGTGGTTGCCCCCGAACTTTATGTTGCCGTCGGCATCTCGGGCGCGATCCAGCACCTTGCAGGCATGAAAGACTCAAAGGTCATCGTTGCAATCAACAAAGACGAAGAGGCTCCGATCTTTCAGGTAGCCGATTACGGGTTGGTTGCCGACCTGTTTACGGCTGTGCCCGAACTGGCCGAAAAACTCTGACTGCGTTCCGAACGGAACATCGGGGCGGCTTCCGCCGCCCTGCGTTTACCGCGTGAAGACGCAAGCATTTCAGGAACGGCCCGGGCAAGTGTCCGGGCCGTTTCTTCATGGAAGATCGGACCGGGAAGCTCAGCCGCAGCAGGCGCCTCCATCGGGGCATAGACCATATCGGTTAGCTCTTCGGCACTCGCCTCCTCAGACGCCACAACTTCGACCACGCCCACGACATCATGCGCCAACTGATCCAAGAGCTCAGCGTCGACGAAGTGCGGCCCGGCGGAACGGTCAAGGTCAAATTGATCTCCGGGTTTGCGGTCCGACATCCACAGCAAGGCAACCGGGCCATCTATCTTGCTGATCAAAAGTCGCATCCGGGCGAGCCATGACTGGCGCAATTCCTCTTCAACCAACGCGAAACCCTGCTCGGACTCGCGCTTAAGCGACGTCAACAAGTGGCGCGTAAAGTTGAAGTCCGTAAAGTCTGTTGTTGGGTACATCGCGCGCAATGTTTCTGACGCTTTCAGAAACCGGTCATTGCGACGCGGATGCACGGTATAGAACCTGTTCGACATGTTCTGCGCACTCATCACTTGAATGATCGTCAGCTTGGCGTCTGAACACGCCGACAGAATGGCATCATCGTCGACGAAGACGCTTACACCGGCATACATGCAGCCCAGATTAACCACCGGCAGCGACAGGTCGGTTTGCAACCGATCCGTGAACGGTGTCTCGACGAACTTGCCATACGTTTCGCTGCTGCCCAGAACCGTGATGTAATCCCCGACCAGCTTGCGCTTTGGTCCGCGAAACAAAAGGCGCGAACGCCCGTAACGGCAGGGGAAATAATTCAGCCCCCCTCCGCCCATGTCTTCGAAAGCCATGTCCACCCACTCATTTTCTATTCACCCGGGTCTGGTGTCGCAGAAAGGTCTTTCCAAACCGCTAATTTGCGGATTTGCCGCAAAACGATGGGTGCGACGGACCTTGTGCGCTGCGCAGCTTCCTGCCAAATGTCTTTGAGCAGAGACGAGGAAAGACATGAGCATCCAGACCGTTGGTGTTGTCGGCGCAGGGCAAATGGGCAATGGCATCGCGCATGTCTTTGCGCTCGCCGGCTATGATGTCCTGATGACTGACATCAGCGAGGACGCTCTGGCGTCCGCTTTGCGACTGATCGACAAGAACCTCACACGGCAGGTTGCGCGCGGCAAAATCGAAGACGCGACCAAGGACAAGGCGATCAAACGGATCGCCACGACTCCAAAGCTGGCGGACCTCGGTCAAACCGATCTGGTCATTGAAGCTGCGACCGAGCGTGAGGCCGTCAAAACGGCGATCTTTGAGGATCTCGTCCCGCATCTTGGGCGCGATACGATCCTGACATCAAATACGTCTTCGATCTCGATCACGCGCCTCGCCTCGCGGACAGACAGGCCTGAAAAGTTCATGGGGTTTCACTTCATGAACCCGGTACCGGTCATGCAACTGGTCGAGCTGATCCGCGGCATTGCCACGGATGAGGCAACCTACACTCAGCTTCAACAGGTGGTTGAGAGCCTCGGCAAGACGGCGGCGACAGCGGAAGACTTTCCCGCCTTCATCGTCAATCGCATCTTGATGCCGATGATCAACGAAGCGGTCTACACGCTCTATGAAGGTGTTGGATCGGTGGCCTCAATTGATTCCGCGATGAAACTCGGCACCAACCATCCGATGGGGCCGCTGGAGCTGGCAGATTTTATCGGGCTCGACACCTGTTTGGCGATCATGAATGTTCTGCATGACGGGCTGGCGGATACAAAGTATCGCCCCTGTCCGCTCTTGACCAAATACGTCGAAGCCGGGTGGCTTGGGCGGAAAACCCAGCGCGGCTTTTACGACTATCGCGGCGAGGTTCCGGTACCCACGCGCTAGTTGCGTTCGGTTTTGGGAAGCTCAAGCGTTTTCGTACGCAGCCACGACATGAACCCACGGGGATTGTCGGCCCATTCGTCCAGAACAGCGCGCTCAATCGGTTTACCAATCACCGGTGATTGCGGCTTGTTCAGGGAATACACCACCTCATGAAGCAACAATCCCTGACGCAGCACGGGCGAGATCTGCTTGGCGATCTGATAGGCGCGTGAGTTCTGACCGGAGAAACAGATCGGCACGACCTGCGCCCCGGAAAGCTTGATGATCTTGGCTGTAAAGGGATTCCACTGACGTTCAACGGCATCGCCAAACCAACTGTCTGCCGAGGCGACGACACCAGATGGAAAAAGAACCACACACCCGCCATCGGCGAGATGTGCCATTGTTTGCTTGCGCGTCTCCAGGTTCTTTTCCAATGCGCCCTCCTCATGAGGGAATGGCACGGGGATCATGAATTCCTTAATTTCAGCGACACCGGTCAGAAGACTGCGTGTGAGTATTTTATAGTCTGTCCGCACCCGACCGACCAACTCGGCCAGAACCATCCCATCGACAAGCCCGTGGGGATGGTTTGCGACAATGACAAGTGGTCCCGTCGCGGGGATGCGGTCAAGCTCACTCTGAGGCGTGTGGATCTCAACGCCCATATGGCGCAAAGCAGGCGCCCAGAACCCCTGCCCCGGGGTGACGCCCTCGCGCTCAAAGGCGCGGATCTTGCGCAAGAACGTAATCTTGCCCGTCATCCACTCCATCGTGCGGATGATCGTTGATTGCAGCTTGTTATCGAAAGTCGCGGCATAGGACAGCTTGCGCTTGTCATAGGGCACATAGTCCGGATTGCCGTGGATTTCGTTCAATGCGGGCGGCGCAACCGGTCGTGGCGGCGGCGCAGCCTCTTCCGGCTCGGGCGAGAATTTGGCGAGGGGTACTCCGGCCATTTAGGTCTCTTCTCCGAACCGGTTCTCTACCAGTTCCTGCAGGGCTGTTGCGAGCGCCTCGGCCTGAGGTCCACGCGTTTCGATTTGGATGGTGGTACCCTTTGCCGCCGCCAGCATCAACAGCCCCATTATACTGTCGCCTGATGCCTCGATCCCTTCGCGTGAGATTTCGGCGTCTGCATCAAACTGTTCGACCACCTCAACAAGCTTTGCAGAAGCCCGCGCATGCAGACCTTTTTCGTTCAGGATGTGCAGTGTCTTGCAAGTGGCCTCGGTCATGGTCGCGCCTTCAGCTCGTTCCGGTAAAACTGTCAATGTACTTCCGGCCAGCGGCCAGAGCCTTATCCACGGCCTCCGGAACCGGGCGGTGCCGGGACTTTGCGAGCTTGATCAGCATTGGAAGGTTCGCGCCATACAGAATTTGACGATTTTCTGGACTGCAGGCACGAAGCGACAGATTTGAGGGTGATCCACCAAACATGTCAGTAACAACCACCACGCCATCGCCTGCGTCCACTTCGTCGGCGGCTGCGCAAATCTCGGTTTGTTTCAGGTTGCGATCGTGGTCCGGCTCAATGGAAATTGCCTTGATCCCGGATTGCTTGCCCACGACATGTTCGACGGCCGCAAGGTATTCTCGCGCCAATCCACCATGTGCGACAATCACAATACCGATCACGCGACCGGACCTTTTGGCTGAGGTGTAAGCATACCACCCGGCTGTTCCAACTCTCGGTGCCGTATAGACACCTGCCAGCCCTCCTCCGCAAGGAGCTTCGCCGTTTTTTCTGCCAAAGCCACGGATCTGTGTTTTCCGCCCGTACAGCCAAAGCCGACGGCAAGATGCGTTTTCCCTTCTTCCCGGTAGGCGGGCAGCAGAAAGCGTAACAGATCCGAGGTCCTTTCAAAGAACTCTGCGAATTTTGGATCGCTCTCAACGAAACCTGTGACTTCCGGCGACCGTCCGTCATGAGGTCGCAAGTCTTGACGCCAATGCGGATTGGCCAGAAATCGCACGTCAAAAACCAGATCGACCCCGCGCGGCAACCCGCGTTTGTAAGAGAATGACTGCACCGAGACGCTTAACGACTGTTCGGCATCCGGGCGAAATACCCGCAAAATCTCATCGCGCAGATCGTGCACCGTGAGGTCCGAAGTATCTACGAGGATCGTGGCCCGTGTACGGATCGCTGCGAGTTGCTCAAGCTCGCGTTCGACCCCAACAGTGGGTGTCTCAGAGGGCGCAAAAGGATGTCGACGTCGCGTTTCCGAGAACCTGCGTATCAGCACATCCGCGCGGGCGTCCAAGTACAAAAGGTCCGTGTCGAACTCGGCATTTTGCGCCAGTGTCTCCGCCATCTCGATGATACCATCGATCGAAAAATCACGGTTGCGCACATCAACGCCTAGCGCCAGCGACTGCGTCAGTGGTGGTCCATCCATCAATCGTGGCAGCAGGGAGAGCGGGAGGTTATCAATCGCCTCAAACCCAATGTCTTCGAGCACCTTGATCGCCGTCGAACGCCCAGCACCGGACGGTCCCGTGACAAGCACAAGGCGCGGTGCGTGGACCGAAGGCGTATCTTCAGGACCCGGCAAGGTCATGGGGCAAGTCTTTCGTACATCAGCAACTGATACAGCGCAGATGCAGCATGTGGGTGTTCCAGCGGACGAAGCAAGGGGACGTTCTGCCCCAGGACGTCACGAAACTCGGCCTCGGGAAGACGTTGCGCAGGCTCAAGATCAAGATCGAGAACCCATGCAACCTCTGCCGAAGAGGTGAAGGGCACCGCCAAGATGCCAAGACCCCGCGCTTCGATCTTGCCGGACAGGTCGTCAATCGCAGAGACTGTCAGAACGCCCGCCACCGATCGAAGCCGAACGCGGTCATCCCCGACAAGTGTGGCGCCAAGGCCCATAAGCGCGAGGCAAAGGGTTGATTTGCCGCGTCCACTTCGGCCAGTCACGACGATCGCACGTCCCCGCACCTCGACCGCGCTGGCATGCCAGATTTCGCCGGGCACTAAATCTGCCCCGTCAATAAGGTTTGATTAAACCGGGAGACCAACAACGAACCGCGCTCCCAGCGGTTCTGATGTGACGTCTTCTTCAGTTGGGCGGATGTTCTCGGCCCAGATGACGCCACCATGCGCCTCGACAATCTGTTTGGAGATCGCAAGGCCAAGCCCCGAGTTATTGCCAAACTGCCCAACCGGGCGTTCGCTGTAGAAACGGTTAAAGATCTTGGTCAGCGCCTGCTCAGGAATGCCGGGCCCCGTATCCTCGACCACGACGAGCACACGATTATCGCGCTTGCGGGCCCAAACGCGGATTGCGTCACCCGCTTCACAAAACGAAATGGCATTGGTGATCAGGTTGACAAAGACCTGCGCCAGGCGGCTTTCCAGCCCCTCGATCTCAATCGGATTGGAGGGCAGGTCAGTGATGAATTCAATGCCGTTCGATTTGGCTTCCTGACCCAAGTGGTCGGCGAGATTGGACAGCATCGTCAGAAGGTCGAATTGCTGTTCGTCCTCTCGCACCAACTCACTGTCCAGACGCGACGCGTTCGAAATGTCGCTGACCAAACGGTCAAGGCGGCGCACGTCATGTTCAATCACATCGAGCAGTTTGTTACGCTGCTCATCTTTTTTGACAAACCGCAGCGAGCCGATGGCGGATCGCAGCGAAGCCAGCGGGTTCTTGATCTCATGCGCCACATCGGCGGCAAACTGTTCGTTGGCATCAATCCGATCATAAAGCGCGGCGACCATGCCACGCAGCGCACCGGAAAGACGGCCAATCTCGTCCGGGCGGGCAGTGAGGTCTGGGATCCGCACACGCCCGGGGCTCATCTTGCGGGCGTTCTTCTCACGGCCGATCTCGGCCGCGGCGGCCAGATCGCTCAGTGGGTTTGCGATGGTCGACGCGAGAACAAGGCTTAGCCCGATCGAAACCAGAATGGCGATCACGAACATCTGCAGGACTTGTTCGCGCTCACTGCGCACAAGTTCGTCGATTTCACCCGCGGCGCTGGTGGCCACCACGACGCCCACGGTTGTGCCGTTTTGCACGATCGGCGTTGCGACGCCAAAGATCGTATTTCCTTGCGCATCGGTGCCCGTATCAACTGCGGTTTGACCGTTAGCGGCCTGCAGTGCCAGGGCCTGGGCCTGCGCGACGACATCCGCTTCGATGGCATCGCCGCCGGAGGCAAATACCCGGCTCAAGCCTTCCCAAGCTGTGTTTAGGAAATCGGTGATAACTGTACTGCGACCCTCACGCTCAAAGCTTGAGGTAAGCGGGTTCACCGGTCGATCCTGAGACAACGAACTGCCCAAGAGCGCATCGCCCGGTCCGAACACGTGGATATCCACAGCAGAGGGTAGTGCCAGTGCGCCAAGAATCTCTGAAACGTCGAGACCGTCACCGGCTGTCAGATTGACCGGTGCGTTTTCGGGAAGTTTGGCCTCAAAAACCTCAGCGATGAGCTGGGCTTCAATGACAAGCCCCTGCTCACGCTGAAAGACAAGGCTGTCGCGGAAAGGATTGAGAAACAGAACACCCGCGACGAGCACGAGTATCGCCAAAAGATTAAACGTAATGATTTTGCGCGCCAGCGGAGACCGGTTAATCGAGATTAACCCACGCCGCTCGCGTTTGGCCCGAAGTTCAGACTCGACCGTGGCGTCCGGGCCGATCCAATCTTCCCCAAGCACCACATCGGCCTGTCGGGCGGGTTTTGCCCCGTCCACGTCTATCTCCGATGCCATCATTCGCGTTTATTCTTCGTTGTAGCGATACCCAATACCGTAAAGCGTCTCGATCGCCGAAAACTCATCGTCGACCATACGCATCTTCTTGCGTAGCCGCTTAATGTGGCTGTCGATTGTTCGATCATCGACATAAACTTGGTCATCGTAAGCCACATCCATCAGCTGATCACGGCTTTTGACAAAACCGGGACGCTGCGCCAGTGCCTGAAGCAACAGGAACTCGGTCACGGTCAGGGACACGTCAAGACCCTTCCAGCTTACCGAATGGCGCAAGGGGTCCATGCGCAGCTCGCCACGTACCATGACCTGGCTTTGTTCGGCTTCGCCCGCGGCATCACCGTTGATTACTTCCTGCCGGCGCAGAAGCGCGCGGATGCGTTCGACAAGCAACCGTTGCGAGAAAGGCTTCTTGACATAGTCGTCCGCCCCCATGCGCAGACCGAGAACTTCGTCGATCTCGTCATCCTTGGATGTGAGGAAAATGACCGGCATCGCGGTTTTCTGACGAACCCGCTGCAGCAGGTCCATCCCGTCCATGCGGGGCATCTTGATATCAAACACTGCCATATCGGGCAGTTTCTTGTTAAATGCGTCAAGCGCGGCTTGACCGTCGTTATAAGTTTCGACCTCGAAACCTTCGGCTTCAAGCGTCATGGAAACCGACGTCAGGATATTCCTGTCGTCATCGACCAGAGCGATTCTGGACATGAGTCTATTCCTTATTCTGCTCTCACTGCCTTGTTTGACACAAATTGATGCGTCTTTTTTGAGGCATAATCGTGCGTTGACCTGCCCGAATCAACAATAATCGTCGATTCAGGCCATTTTCCACGCTTTTTGATGTCAGAAATCCCTTACTGTTGCCTGAACGGCGCCAGTCGGCGGCCATGGTTGCGCTAACTTGAATTTGGTTGCGCTAACGTCGTGACCCAGCCCTATCGCCCGCCTTTCAGACCTGCCAATAAGCCTTCAGCCGCAATCGGCGGCGCAACTTTATTGCTCAAATCAGTGCCCCAAAGAGGGTCGGGAGAGAAAAATGGAAACCGGACGCGTCAACCCAGACATGCGACTTGAAGATCAAGGCATCACTGGACTGGGCACGGTTTATTATAACCTCCTAGAGCCGGCGATCATCGAACAATCCCTTCAGCGCAAAGAAGGCCGCTTAGGGATCGGCGGAACGCTTTTGGTCGAGACCGGTAAATTCACCGGCCGCTCGCCACAGGACAAGCACGTCGTCAAAACGCCGTTTGTGGAAAGCACCATCTGGTGGGACAACAACCGCGAAATGTCTCCTGAGGGGTTTGACGCCCTGCACGCTGACATGCTGGAACACATGAAGGGGCGCGACTATTTCGTTCAGGATCTCTTTGGAGGAGCGGACCCCGCCAACCGCTTGGATGTGCGTGTTGTAACCGAACTTGCCTGGCACAACCTGTTCATCCGCCACTTGCTGCGTCGTCCTGAGGCAGACGAGCTTGCCTCTTTCGTACCTGAGTTCACGATCATCAACTCTCCGACGTTCAAGGCGGACCCCGAGAAACATAACTGTCGCTCGGAAACGGTGATCGCGCTCAACTTCGACAAAAAGCTGATCCTGATCGGTGGCACTGAGTACGCGGGTGAAAACAAAAAGTCAGTCTTCACGCTTCTGAACTACATCCTTCCCGGCAAAGGCATCATGCCGATGCATTGCTCGGCTAACCACGCTCCAGGAAATCCGATCGACACAGCCGTATTCTTTGGTCTTTCCGGCACCGGCAAGACAACGCTTTCCGCCGACCCGTCGCGCACGCTGATCGGCGACGATGAACACGGGTGGTCCGATCGCGGTACCTTCAACTTTGAAGGTGGGTGTTACGCCAAGACCATAAACCTCAGCGCGGAAGCAGAGCCGGAGATCTTTGCCACGACCAAGATGTTCGGCACGGTGATCGAGAACATGGTCTATGATGAGGATACGCTTGAGCTGGACTTCGAGGATGACAGCCTAACCCCGAACATGCGTTGTGCTTATCCGCTCGAATACATTTCCAATGCGTCGAAGAATGCGATCGGCGGGCACCCCAAGAATATCGTGATGCTGACCTGTGACGCGTTCGGGGTCCTCCCTCCGATCTCGCGACTAACCCCGGCGCAGGCGATGTATCACTTCCTGTCAGGCTTTACGTCCAAGGTCGCAGGCACTGAGCGCGGCGTCACCGAGCCGCAGCCGACATTCTCAACCTGTTTTGGCGCCCCCTTCATGCCGCGCAGGCCGGAAGTTTACGGCAACCTGCTGCGTGAGAAGATCTCGCGTCACGGCGCCACCTGCTGGCTGGTGAACACCGGTTGGACCGGTGGTGCCTACGGCACGGGAAGCCGGATGCCGATCAAAGCCACGCGCACGCTGCTGTCGGCGGCGCTCGACGGGTCCCTTAGCAAGGCGCCATACCGGAAAGACCCGAATTTCGGGTTTGAGGTTCCAACGTCAGTCGACGGTGTGCCGGACATTCTGCTTGATCCACGCCGAACATGGGATGATGCCGCAGCCTATGATCGGCAAGCGGAGAAACTGGTCGCGATGTTCGCTGAGAACTTTGCCCAGTATGTCGATCACATTGATGACGACGTACGTGCGGCAGCGATTGGCTAAGCTCGTTTAAGTATGCCGGTGGCCTTGGTGGCCTCCGGCCTATCCCACGATGCCTTTCCGTATCAGGTTCAGACCCGCAATCAGAAGCACCAAGAGTGTCACGCGCACAAAGGTTTTTTGATCGATGCGGTCCTGAATGCGAAAGCCGATCCACATGCCGATCGCACCCGGAATTATAAGAAACGCCGACAAGGGCGCTGTTTGGGCATTCAAGACACCCGATTGCAGATGCCCCAGCAACAGCATCACGGACCCAAGTCCATAAATGACGCCTTGCGCTGCGATCTGTTTCACTTTCGGCGTCTGCACAGCCACCAGATAAAGCACAGTCGGAGGCCCCCAGGTGCCAGCCATACCACCCATCGTGCCCGACACGATCCCAGCGATGAGCGAAAACACGTTACGCCGCTCGGGGGGAATGACAAAGCGTAGCCCGAAAAGCTGGATCGCGCTCAACGTCACCACGGGTATCCCAAGAACAAGGTACATCGTTTGTGTTGGGATCAGTGTCAAAAACTGAGCCGAGATCAGGATCATCACGCAGACAATGCCGATATATATGCGAAACTCTTTGACGGCCTCCCACGCCTTGCCGGTCCCGGCCTTTAGCACCTGCAGGGCATTCGACATCACGATCGGCAGGATCAACGATGCCACTGCAATCTCAGGTGGCGCAACAACGCTGATGCCAGAGATCATGATGAGCGGCATGGCAAACCCTACGGCGCCTTTCACGACCCCAGCGATCAAGGTCACGCCGATTGCATAGACCACGAGTAAGATCGAAAGATGCGTCGTCAGGAGTTCCATAACTGCTGCCTTACCGCGCTGCACGCAGGTGCGCACCCAAATTCCGCTGCGACATTTTTTGTTATTTTGAGGTTTTTTCGTGTAATTTTCTTGCGCACCGGATTTCTTGACCTTATCACTTTCGCAACTGCAGAATCGGAGTTGCTGCTATGCCGCATGACGGACAGGACTTTCAAATGATGTCGACCAGCCCAGTTTTGGACGACCTGCTGACTTTGACCAAGGCGGCGCTTTCGCCTGTCGAAACGTTGCTTGAAACCGCGACCGAAAAAGTACGCGCTACGGTGACGCAAAACGATCGGGTGTCGGCAGATCTCTTGGAAGCCAACCAAACGGCTGCACACGGGCTGGCATGGTTTGCAACGTATGTTGAGTCGCTCCGCCAAATGCAGGGTTGGGCAGAAGCATTGCTTGCCGAGGACAAGTTCGGAGAGATCGAGCAATTGATCCTTCAAATCTCCTTCGGGGAATACCTCTGGCAGATCTACGGTGGCATTCCCATGAGCCAGGGCGAGATCCTTCGCGCTCAGGACATGGGGCTTGGCCAAGATGATCTGCGTGGGATGATGGCGCCAGAGATCATGACGCTGACACAACACGGCAATACGCAGGCCGCACGACTGCGCCTTGTTGAGCTTATGCGCGAAACCCGCGCCAACATCACCGTGGGGGCAACGGGTCTCGACGACGAGCTTGAGATGATCCGCGAGCAATTCCGCCGCTTCACTGTCGATCGCGTTGAGCCCAATGCCCACGAATGGCATCTGAAGGATGAATTGATCCCGATGGAGATCATCAATGAGATGGCCGAGCTTGGCGTGTTCGGTCTGACCATCCCGGAAGAGTTTGGAGGCTTTGGCCTGTCCAAAGCGTCGATGTGCGTCGTCTCGGAAGAGCTCTCGCGCGGCTATATCGGGGTCGGATCGCTGGGCACGCGGTCCGAGATTGCGGCCGAATTGATCCTGTGTGGTGGCACCGATGCGCAGAAAGAAGCATGGTTGCCGGGGCTCGCATCTGGCGAGATCCTTCCCACTGCGGTTTTCACCGAGCCGAATACAGGCTCAGACCTTGGCGCGCTTAGAACACGTGCGGTGCAGGACGGGGACAATTGGGTCATCAAGGGCAACAAGACGTGGATCACGCACGCAGCCCGAACGCACGTGATGACCGTGCTGGCGCGCACGGTTCCCGACACAACGGACTATCGTGGTCTGTCCATGTTCTTGGCCGAGAAAACGCCCGGCACGGATGAAGCACCCTTTCCGGATGCAGGGCTATCCGGCGGTGAGATCGAGGTTCTCGGCTATCGCGGAATGAAGGAATACACGGTCAACTTTGACGACTTCGAGGTGAAAGGTGAAAACCTTCTCGGCGGCAAAGAAGGACAGGGCTTTAAACAGCTCATGCAGACCTTTGAAAGCGCCCGGATCCAAACCGCAGCCCGCGCGATTGGGGTGGCGCAGTCGGCGCTGGACCTGTCGATGCAGTATGCCGAGGACCGCAAGCAGTTCGGTAAACCGCTGATCGCCTTTCCTCGTGTTGCCTCAAAGCTTGCCATGATGGCAGTTGAGATCATGGTTGCGCGGCAGCTCACCTACTTCTCGGCCCGCGAAAAAGACGCGGACCGGCGCTGCGATCTAGAGGCTGGGATGGCCAAATTGCTGGGTGCCCGTGTGGCGTGGGCAGCAGCCGATAACGGGCTTCAGGTCCATGGCGGCAACGGTTTCGCACTGGAATACGCGATCAGCCGTGTGCTGTGCGACGCGCGCATCCTCAACATCTTTGAAGGTGCCGCCGAGATCCAAGCACAGGTTATTGCGCGCCGCCTGCTAGGCTGACGCGCCTCCGTTTCGTTAAGCCGCGTCGGCTTTTGCCTGCGCCTTATCGGCCTTCTTGGCCAGATTGTTGGCTTTCTTGGCAAGGTTCTTGGCCTTGTTCGCAGCCTTCTTGGCCGCCTTGTTGGCTTTTTTCTTTGCCTTGCCCGTCGCGGCATCGGCGGCGGCCTGCGCGTCAGCGGCAGCTTGTGCCGCGGCATCGGCCTTGGCTTGCGCATTGGCGGCTTTCTTTGCGGCAGCATCCGCCGCAGCCTGCAACGGGTTGTCTTCTGGCTGATCGTCATCGCCAGAACCGGTATCCGTTCCGCCTCCCGCGCCCTGATCGCCTGCATCAGCACCCGCGCCAGCGCCGTAATCCATACCAACGCTGGTCGAGGCAATCTCGCCCGAGGTAGCACCCGACAGCGACACGCTGCCATTGCCGATCGTTGCGACCGACACCGCGCCCATACCAACGATTGCCGCAGTCAGCACGACGAAATCAGTCGTGACGGCGCCAGCGTCATTTTTCGAAAATTTTCTGAGATTTTTTGGGGTAAGGCCAATTCCTCTGACCAACCGCCGGAACGAAACACACACAGACATCGCAAAATTTCTCACACTCAAACTAGGTACAGACGGCCAACAGGGCCGCGTTAAAGGTTTGTTTGGCATGTGATTCGGGCGCAAATTGGCCCAAATCAAGAAATTGGTTCAATAGCTTGCCATAGGCGTTACTTGCCCAAATCTTCACGACCCCAGAACCCAGAACAAATCCGCTGAAATTTAGACGCGGCGCTCCAGCGCGGAAAGAAACCGGATTCGCGCGTCTGGCAGCGGGCGATTGCCCAGCGACGGTGCCAAATGCGTCTCAAGAAAGTGGCCCGTGACCCGCAATCCCGCGAGGATCTCACCCGGATCTGCGGTGTTTCCGTCTCGGAGTGCCGGACCCAATGGAAGTAATCGATCCGCCCAGTCGCCTGCCCCAGCACCGCTAACAGCGCGGCCCGTCTTGGGGGACACATAGATCAGGTCATCGGTGCTGCCCGTGACGGCACAACGTGTCAGGTCCAGACCGAAACCCGTGGCCTCCAACAGCAGCACTTCCCACTTCAGATACGCCAGAGCCCAAGCCGGGTTGGCGCCGATCATATCGAGAAGCGAAATGGTGGCCGCATACACCTCTTCTTGCGGCTCTCTCTCGGGCAATGCGAAGGCCAAGAGGGCACAGACCGAATTCAGTGCCGACAGGGTCATCCTATCCTGCATCAGGTCGGCAGCCCGGCTTTTGAGCGGCTCGACACTGGCGGTTCCAATGTGGCTTTCAAGGCGCGCAGTCCATGACATGGCAAGTTGCGCCCCCGGCTGAAGGATCGGTGCAAGCTTGCGACTGGCCCCGCCTCGGACAACACCGGCATGTCGCCCATGCTCAGCCGTCAGGACATCAATGATTGCTGAGCCCTCGCCGTGGCGACGCACCGACAGCAACACGCCCTGATCTTCCCACCGCACGATCCGCTCCGTTCTAGCCCGTGACGAGGCTACTCCGCCAAGCCGGGCTGGTCGAGCAAATGGCGCCCGGCGCGGTCTTCGACCTCGATGACCCAAAGGTCGGGATCAAAAGAGCGCTGCTTGTCGATTGAGGCGTCCACCGCGCTCTCATCCCCTTCCGCGAGAACGACCCAAGTTCGTGCCCCCGTCATAAGGTCAAAGGATCGCTGATAACACACTGCATTGCCGTCCAGCGTGTTCATCTTGACCAAAACCGCCCCGGCGGACGCGTTGCCCTTTGAGGTCACAAAAACCGGTATCGCCTCTTGCCGAAGCCGGGCGATATAGGCCGAGACCCAGATATCAGTGGTCAGTCGGGTCAAGCCGATCCGTCTGAGAAATCAAGACCCATTTCGGAATACCGCTGAGCCTCTTCCAACCAACCCGGGCGCACCTTGACTTGTAAAAACAAGTGAATGCGCCGCCCCAAAAACTCTTCCAGTTCAGCCCGCGCTGCCTGACTGACGCCTTTGATGGTTTCGCCCCGCTTTCCAAGGATGATCCCCTTGTGCCCATCGCGCGCCACATAGATCACCTGATCAATGCGCGCCGATCCATCGTCACGCTCTTCCCAGTTCTCGGTCTCAACAGTGAGTTGGTAAGGTAATTCTTGATGGAGACGGAGGGTAAGTTTCTCGCGCGTCATCTCCGCGGCGATCATCCGCATCGGCAGATCTGCAATCTGATCTTCGGGATAAAGCCACGGCCCCTCGGGCACGACGCCTGCCAACCAAACCTTAAGATCATCGACGCCATGCCCTTTCTCGGCTGAGATCAAAAACGTCTCAGCAAAGTCATAGGCGTCATTCAGTTCCTTGGTCAGCCCAAGTAAAACCGGCGCTTCGACGCGGTCGATCTTGTTGATGACAAGGGCGACCTTGCGCCCCGCTGTCTTGTCGGGAAGGGCTGCAATGATCTCTTGAACACCCTCTGTGATACCGCGATGCGCCTCGACCATCAGCACAACGACATCCGCGTCCGCCGCACCTGTCCAGGCCGCCGCCACCATGGCGCGGTCAAGACGGCGCCGCGGACGGAAAAGACCGGGCGTGTCGACGAAGACGATCTGGCTGTCGCCTTCAATCGCAACGCCCCTGATACGCGCCCGCGTGGTCTGCACCTTGTGCGTAACGATGGACACCTTCGCGCCGACCATCCGGTTCAGCAGCGTCGATTTCCCGGCATTCGGTTCACCAATCAGCGCGACAAAGCCGCATCTGGTCTCAGTGTCGGTCATGGCTTTGCTCCAATGGCCTTTAGCAAGGCATCCGCCGCATCCTGTTGCGCCTGCCGCTTCGATCCGGCTGACGCCTCAGCCTCGCGCCCGTCAGCCAGCCGCGCTGCAACCCGAAACGTCAGACTATGGGCCGGACCGCTTTGTTCAATGTCCAGATATTGCGGCGGCGCCATACCACGGGCCTGCGCCCATTCCTGCAGCTCAGACTTGGGATTATGGGCCAGAGTTTCGGCCCGCGCCACCCGGTCTGCCCAAAGTCGGGTCACAACCGTCTGCGCGGCGTCGAACCCGGCATCGAGGTAGATCGCGCCGATCACCGCTTCCATCGCGTCTCCCAGCGTCGTTCGTTTTCGACGGCCGCCGGTCATCATCTCACTGCGCCCAAGCCGAAGTACATCGCCAAGCGCAATCTCTTCTGCGATCTCGGCACAGGTCTCTTTCCTAACAAGCGCATTGTAACGTGGCGCAAGCACACCTTCGCTCGCTGCACGATCATCTTTAAGCAGCAGATCTGCGATTATGAGGTTCAGCACCCTGTCGCCCAGAAATTCCAGTCGTTGGTTGTCTGGGCGCGTTGGACTCGACATCGACGGGTGCGTGAGGGCGCGTTGCAGCAGGTCTTCACGGCGAAAGGTATGGCCGAGCCGGGCGCTGAACGCCTTAAGCTCGCCCGACAGCGCCATCAGTTTATGGCCTTAAAGAACCGGTCTCCGCGCCATGTCCAGACAAAGAACAACGACCTGCCCGCTGACGAGAACATGATTCGATCCGCCCGGCCGATCAGGTTTTCGTAAGGCACAAAACCAACACCATTTGGCTGCGCCACACGGCTGTCGGTGGAGTTATCGCGGTTGTCACCCACAAAGAAAAAGTGTCCTTCGGGCACGGTGAACACGCCGGTGTTGTCCAGCGGCGAAGGGCGCGCATCCAGCACCGAATGCTCAACCCCGTTGGGGAGCGTCTCAATAAAGCGGTCCTTCACGCAGTCCCCACCAAGGCCAACAGCCAGGTCCTGACACAAAGGCAGACCGCCCAGCGCGCCCTGGCGTTCATAGGTCTCGATAAATTGCCCGTCAGGGCGCTGCGGCACCGCCTGATCATTGATGTAAAGAACACCGCCCTGCATCTGCACGCGGTCTCCGGGCAAACCAACTACGCGTTTGATAAAGTCTGCACCGTTTACCGGGTGGCGAAAGACCACGACATCACCCAATTCGGGCTCCGAGCCAAAGAGACGGCCGGAAATAGGGCACATACCAAACGGACAGGAATACTGGGAATAGCCATAGGCCATCTTGTTGACGAACAGAAAGTCGCCAATGAGCAGCGTGTCCTTCATCGATCCTGACGGGATCCAGAAGGGTTGGAAAAACAGGGTGCGGAACACGCCAGCGATCACCAGTGCATAAACCACCGTCTTGATCGTCTCGACGATCGGATTGCCCTCTTCGGCCTTGTCCGCCATGTGCTCTGATGCCCCTTTATTTGCGTCAGAGCTTCATGGTTTGCGCGACGCGGCCTGTCAACCCGACGCGGGTACCGGGCGCGCCTCGATCACCACGAATGCCTGCGCCCAAGGATGGTCATCCGTCAGGGTCACGTGGATGATCGCCTCATGCCCCTCGGGCGTAAGCTCATCCAGTCGCTCTTTGGCCCAGCCCGTCACTTGCATCACGGGTTGGCCGGTGCGCAGATTGCTGACGGCCATATCCTTCCACGCGATCCCCATCCGTAGCCCGGTGCCCAGCGCCTTGGAGCATGCCTCCTTAGCGGCCCAGCGTTTCGCATAGGTTCCGGCGGTGTCTGCGCGGCGCTCGGCCTTCCGCTGCTCGATGTCCGTGAAAACGCGGTTGCGAAACCGATCTCCAAAGCGGTCAAGCGTCCCTTGGATGCGCTCGATATTGCAAAGGTCGGTTCCGATCCCAATGATCAAGCGGCAACCTCTCCGCGTGCCACATCCATCAAGCGACGCATTTCGCGAATGGCTGGATCGAGCCCGCGATAGATGGCCTCGCCAATCAGGAAGTGCCCGATGTTGAGTTCCATCAGTTCAGGCAGGGCCGCAATGGGAGAAACCGTCTCATAGGTCAGCCCGTGACCCGCGTGAACCTCAAGTCCCAGAGACGCCGCATACGTGGCCATTTCTTCGATCCGGGCAAGCTCGCTATCCCGAGCGTCGAACCGTTCTTCGGCGTGAAAGTCGCAGTATGCCCCGGTGTGAAGCTCAATAACCTCGGCCCCGATCCGGTGCGCCGCTTCGATCTGGCGCTGATCGGCCGCGATGAAAATCGAAACGCGGCAACCTGCATCCCGCAGAGGCGCAATAAAGTGCGCCAGCCGGTTTTCNTCCTTGGCGACCTCAAGCCCACCTTCGGTTGTCCTTTCCTCGCGCTTTTCCGGCACGATGCAAACCGCATGCGGCTTATGGCGCAAGGCAATCGCCTGCATCTCATCCGTTGCAGCCATTTCAAAGTTCAACGGCAGCGCGAGCTGATCCATCAACCGCTCGATATCCTCGTCCGAGATATGCCGGCGGTCTTCGCGCAAATGCGCGGTAATTCCGTCGGCACCCGCCGCTTCGGCCACTTTGGCCGCGCGCACAGGGTCAGGATAGGCGCTGCCCCGTGCATTTCTGACGGTGGCAACGTGATCAATGTTCACTCCAAGTCTCAGATGGCCCGGCATGTCAGGTCTCCCAACTGTCTCTGCACCAAACTTAGTCCGCTTGAGCAGAGACGTCATCTCTATCGGACGCTATAGGCTTGGATTGTGCGGGCGCCTCGGTCCGGTTGGCGGCCAATTGTGCCCGCCGTTTGCGGATCTTTGCATCAATGCGCTTCCGCCGCGCCGCTTTGTAGGTTTGGATAACTGGCTTGGACAGAAAATATGCCGCCGTCCCGGCAATAAGACCGGGGATCAACCCGCCCACGAGGTAGGGGATAAAGATGCGTTCAAAGAAATCGCCCAGCTGATGCCAGTTGACCGGGTACGGGGTAAAGAACGACAGCAATCCACGCCAAAGGTTTCCAAACCCTTGTGCCAGTTCTGACATCTGCGCCACCGGGCGCCCAAGAATGCGGCTTCCGAGGTCGAGCGATATCGCCGCGATGATTGGAAATGTGATGGGGTTGCCAAAAAAAGTTGCCAACAGCGCGGCAAGGATATTGCCGCGGATCATCCAGGCGACGGCCGCGGAGATCAGGAAATGAAAGCCAAAGAACGGCGTAAAGCAGACAAAGACACCGGCGGCGATTCCGCGACTGATCTTGTGAGCGGGATCGGGAAGTCGACGCAAGCGATGCCCGACATAGCGGCTGGCACGCCGCCACCCGCCGCGCGGATAGAAGCTCTCGGCGACGATCTGCACGTAGGATCTGGGATTTCGCCGCTTGAATACCACCTTGCTACTTTGCGCCCCTGCTACGGCTTTCGATCTAGATCACGGTGACGACTGATCGAGGCGACGTCACTTTCCGCCTCCAACGCCAGCATCACCGAATGGAGATGTTCCACGTCCCGCAAATCAACTTCAATAATCAGGCGATAAAAGTCTGGTTTTCTGTCAAGAAAGTGAAGGTCCGAGATATTTGCGCCTTGTTCGCCGATTAACGTGCAAATTCTGCCCAAAACCCCCGCTCCATTGGCGATCGTCAGATCAAAGCTGACTGTATGCACGGCCGGGTGCACACCCGAATGCCAGTGCAAATCGACCCAACGATTGCTCTGATCCTCAAACTCTTCAAGCGCGGGACAGTCGATGGCGTGGATCATGACGCCACGCCCGCGATAACTGATGCCCACGATCCGCTCGCCCGGAACAGGCTGGCAACAGGCTGCGCGTCGGAAGGTCTGATCCGGTTCCAGCCCGACAACCGCACGTGCCGCGTCAATCTCGTCACCCTGTTTGGCGACAAGATCGGGATAAACCGCCTCCACGACTTCGCGGGCGGTCAACTCTGCCGAACCAAGTCTGGCCAGCAACTCATCCGCATCCTTGAGCTGGAGCGCATTGGCCGCCGTCCGCAACGCTTTGTCGGTCGATTTGCGCCCGACATGTTCAAATGCCACACGGGCAAGTTCCCGGCCAAGTTTGATGAACCGCTCGCGGTCTTCTTCGCGCAAGGATCGCCGAATGGCAGCTTTGGCCCGCCCGGTTGCGACAATGTCGACCCAAGTGGCCTGTGGGCGCTGACCCTCTGCCGTCATGATCTCAATCGACTGGCCGTTTTTAAGCCGCGTCCAAAGCGGCACGCGGATATGATCGACCTTGGCGCCGACGCAGCTGTCCCCGATCCGGGTGTGGATCGCATAAGCGAAGTCAAGCGGTGTGGCCCCGCGCGGCAGTTTCACCACCTCGCCTTTCGGCGTGAAGCAGAACACCTGGTCTGAATACATCTCAAGCTTCACATGCTCGAGGAACTCGTCATGGTCCTCGGCCGTGTCAAACCGCTCGGTCAGGCTTGCGATCCATTTTGCAGGGTCGACGGCAAAGGGGTTTTCCGCGCGCACACCATCACGATACGACCAATGCGCTGCCACGCCACTTTCAGCGACCTCATGCATCTGCCAGGTTCGAATCTGCACTTCGACGCGCTTGCCATCCCGACCAGACACAGTCGTGTGGATCGAGCGGTAACCGTTCGATTTCGGCTGACTGATATAGTCTTTGAAGCGTCCGGGAACCGCGCGCCACCGTTGGTGAATCGCACCCAGAACACGGTAGCAATCAGACTCTGAGTTCGTGACGATCCGAAAACCGTAGATGTCGGAGAGCCGCGAGAACCCCTGATCCTTTTCCTGCATCTTCCGCCAGATCGAGTAAGGCTTCTTGGCGCGGCCAAAAACCTCTGCCTCGATACCCGCCTTTTCAAGCTCGGTCTCAATGTCGTCGGTGATCTTCTGGATCACATCGCCGGTTTCACGCTGAAGCGTTATGAAGCGGCGAATAATCGACGAACGCGCTTCCGAGTTCAGGACCCGAAACGACAGATCCTCCAGCTCTTCGCGCATCGACTGCATGCCCATGCGTCCGGCGAGAGGCGCGAAGATATCCATTGTCTCCCGCGCCTTCTGAGCCTGCTTTTCTGCCTTCATTGACTTGATCGTCCGCATATTGTGCAGACGGTCCGCCAACTTGACCAAGATGACGCGCATGTCCTTCGACATCGCCATGAAGAGCTTACGGAAATTTTCCGCCTGTTTGGTCTCTGTCGAGGAGAGTTGCAGATTGGTCAGTTTCGTGACGCCATCCACCAGCTCGGCGATCTCATGGCCGAATTCTCGCTCAATCTCGGAATAGGTCGAGCGTGTGTCTTCGATCGTATCATGAAGGAGCGCTGTGACGATCGTTGCATCGTCAAGGTTTTGCTCAGTCAGAATCGCCGCGACAGATGCGGGATGGCTGAAGTATGGCTCGCCCGATTGACGGAACTGACCGTCATGCATCTGGCGCCCGTATTCGTACGCGCGCCGTATCAGCTTGCAATCGCTCTTTGGGTTGTAGTGCCGGACAAGCGTGATCAGGTCGTCAGCGTCCAGCATCCCCCATCTACGACCCCCGGGGGGCGCCCCCGCCTAGCCCTGTTCTGCTTGTGCGCTCATAAGAGCGCGCAGAAGTTTCTCTTCAGACATGTCGTCCTGAGCGGGTTTGTCGCTTTCCGCACCCATCAGAAGCGCCATATCGTCGTCTTCGGGTTCGTCGACTTCGATTTGGGTCTGATTGCTTTCGATGGTGCGTTCACGCAGATCGTCTGCCAGCTGAGTTTCGTCAGCAATCTCGCGAAGGCTTACGACAGGATTCTTGTCGTTGTCACGATCCACAGTGATCGGAGCACCGGCCGAAATTTCCCGCGCGCGATGCGATGCAAGCATCACAAGCTCAAAACGGTTGGGAACCTTGTCGACACAATCTTCTACGGTCACGCGGGCCATGACATTTCCTCATCTGCGGGAGTAAGGCCCGTCATGTATACGCCGCATCACGGTAATGCAAGTCGAAGCTGGCCCGTGCACCCCCTCGGAATGACGTTACGTCACAATGGTGGCGCACTGCAGAATCCTCCCGATACAAACATTAAATCTCTTTTGTCACGTGGTTGCGGTGGTTGCAGTTCGACGGAATCCCCGTATGTTCGCGGCGATTTCCCGGTGCGTTACATTTCCTTCACACTCACTCACGGACATGCCGGGAAGTCCAAATTCGAAAGGAAGCTGTATGTTTTACAGAGACGAGCGACTTGCGCTCTTCATTGATGGTGCGAATCTGTACGCCGCGGCTAAGGCGTTGGATTTCGACATCGACTACAAGCTTCTCAGGCAGGAATTCATGCGCCGGGGTAAGCTGCTCCGCGCATTTTATTACACAGCATTGCTTGAGAATGATGACTATTCGCCGATCCGTCCACTCGTGGATTGGCTGCACTATAACGGCTTCTCGATGGTGACGAAGCCGGCCAAGGAATACACCGACAGCCAGGGCCGCCGTAAGGTCAAAGGCAACATGGACATTGAGCTTACCGTCAATGCCATGGAACTGGCGCCGCATGTCGATCACGTCGTGCTGTTTTCAGGCGATGGAGACTTCCGCCCACTGTTGGAAAGCTTGCAGCGCCAAGGTGTCCGCGTCTCGGTCGTGTCGACCATCCGGTCGCAGCCACCGATGATCGCAGACGAGCTGCGCCGTCAGGCTGACAACTTCATCGAGCTGGATGAACTTAAGGATGTAATCGGGCGCCCGCCTCGGGAACCGCGCCCGGACATGCCGATGCGTGAAACGGTCGAAAGCTAATGGAATGCGCCGCCCCACCGGGCGGCGTTTTTCTTTTTGGACGGACACTTTACCTGCCGCGATCCCGAAGATACCTCTAGAGGCATGGCGGACGCTGAAACAAAAACTCCACTGATGCTCTATATGGCGGCACCGCGCGGCTTTTGCGCGGGTGTGGATCGTGCGATTAAGATCGTCGAGATGGCGCTCGAGAAATGGGGTGCGCCGGTCTACGTCCGCCACGAGATTGTGCATAACAAATTCGTCGTGGACGGCCTGCGCGACAAGGGCGCCGTTTTCGTCGAAGAGCTTGACGAATGCCCCGACGACAGGCCGGTAATTTTTTCAGCCCACGGCGTACCCAAAGCGGTGCCTGCCGCAGCCGCCAAGCGTGAGATGGTTTATGTCGACGCGACTTGCCCGCTCGTCTCCAAAGTTCACATTGAGGCGGAACGTCACAATCGCAACGGACTGCAGATGGTCATGATCGGTCATGCGGGCCATCCTGAGACCGTGGGGACTATGGGACAATTGCCCGAAGGCGAAGTGATCCTTGTAGAAACGCCCCAAGACGTTGCCACGATCACACCACGCGATCCCGAAAAATTGGCGTTCATCACGCAAACGACGCTTTCGGTCGATGACACGGCCGAGGTGGTTGCCGCGCTCCAAGCGCGCTTCCCCGCAATCGTTGGCCCGCATAAAGAAGACATCTGTTATGCCACGACCAATCGGCAAGAAGCGGTCAAAGCCGTCGCACCGAAGGTCGATGCGATGCTTGTCATCGGCGCGCCGAATTCCTCGAACTCAAAGCGCTTGGTCGAGGTTGGCCGCGCCGCAGGATGCGCTTATTCCCAGCTTGTGCAGCGGGCCACAGATATCGACTGGCGCGCCTTGGAGGGGATCCGCGCGATTGGCATTACAGCGGGTGCAAGCGCGCCAGAGATGCTGATCAACGAGGTCGTCGACGCCTTCAAAGCACGGTTCGATACGACAGTTGAGATCGTGGAAACCGCGGTCGAGAACGTCGAATTCAAGGTGCCCCGCGTCCTGCGCGAACCAGCGTGAGCGATTATGTCGACTTTGAAGGCCGTGTAATCCCGATGGAGTGGGGCGACAGCACCTATACTGTTTTGCCGCTTCCGCCTGAAGTCGTCTCAGCACTCGCGGACGCACGCCGTGTTGAAGTTGAAGGTGAGATCAACGACTATCCGGTGAACCTTGCGATTACCAAGGCTCCAGTACTCGACGCACCGTTTTTATGGACCGGGAAATCGCTTTTGGATCGTGCTGACATTGAACCCGGCGATGTTGTGGAGGTTCGCCTTCGGCCAGCCGACCCGAATGAGGTCGATGTCCCCGATGACGTTGCGCTTGCGCTGCGCGCGGCGGGTCTAAGCCAGAAATGGGAGGCGTGGACACCGGGCAAGAAACGCGCGGCGCTCCACAAGATAACCTCGGCGAAGCGGGAAGCGACCCGACTGAAACGCATCGCAGATCTGACAGACGAGGTGCGACAGGCATGACCCGCATACCCTCTTCGGCACTCTGGCTGGGCATCGCGGGATTGATCCCGTTTCTTTGGGGGGCCGCGACCATATTCGTGGCGCCACTTTGGAATTTCGGCTCTGCTCTGTTTGGGCCCAGTATGGTTGGCCCGTTTGTGCTCGTGTCCTACGGCACAATCATCCTCGCCTTCATGTCTGGTGTCTTGTGGGGTTTCGCAACAAAGGCCGAGGGGCGACAGGCCGCGCTTGGGTACGGGCTAAGCGTGGTTCCGGCGCTTTGGGCTTTTTTCTTCGTCGGTGGTGGCACAATGCCTTCGACCAGTACGCTGATCCTTGGATTTCTCGGGCTTCTCGGCCTTGATGTTCTATTCTGGCGTTGGGGGTTGGCGCCGCCATGGTGGATGTCGCTCAGGCTGGGCCTCACCGTCGTCGTGGTGGCTTGCCTGACGGTGGCGCTGCTATGACAGAATTGACGCTCTATTCCATGCCATCATCGGGCAATAGCTACAAAGTGCGGCTGCTTTTGGCCTTGCTCGGACAACCATATGTCCACGTGGATTGCGAAGACGGCTCGGACGCGTTGTCTGCCGCCAAGTCGGCGGGGAAGACACCACTTGGGAAAGTTCCAGCGCTGGAACTGGCTGATGGCACGATCCTTGCTGAATCCAATGCGATCTTGACCTATCTGGCAGACGGCACGCCCTGGCTTCCCGACGATCGGCTGGCACGCGCACAGGTGCTGGCTTGGATGTTTTTCGAACAGAACCGGCACGAGCCCGTCATCGCCGTTCGCGCGTCGCTGCGCATGTATGCAAGCCGTGCCCACCTTGCCACGCCTGATCGGTTGGCAGAACTTTTGCAAAGTGGGCACGAGATTTTGCAAATCATGGAAGACCAGCTTTGCAAATCTGATTGGCTTACCGGAGACAATCCGACCATCGCGGATATCGCGCTTTATGCCTATACGCACACCGCTGGGTCACGCGGCGGTTTCGAGATGGGGCGTTTTCCATCCGTCACCAACTGGTGCACACGGTTCACGGACATGCCGGGATATATCGGGCTAGAGGACATTCCAAAGTGACCGATCTTTTCGCCTATACCGACGGCGCGTGTTCGGGAAATCCGGGGCCGGGCGGCTGGGGTGCATTGCTGATCGCCAAACGTGGCGACGACGTTCTGAAAGAGCGCGAACTTTCGGGTGGTGAAGCCGATACGACCAACAACCGGATGGAGCTTTTGGCAGCGATCAACGCGCTTGAGGCATTGGAACGCGCTTCTGAGATCACAATTGTGACGGACAGTACCTATGTCAAAAACGGCGTAACGGGCTGGATCGAAGGGTGGAAACGCAATGGCTGGAAGACGGCCGCCAAAAAGCCCGTCAAAAACGAAGACCTTTGGCGGCGGCTAGATGAGGCTCAGGCGCGCCATCAGGTGCGGTGGGAATGGGTCAAAGGGCATGCCGGGCACGTTGAAAACGAACGCGCCGACGCGCTAGCCCGCGCTGGAATGAAGCCGTTCAAACCGTAACGGCCGCTAACGGCGCCAATGCGTCGGCACAATAATCAGGGCCCCTATCGACGCGACGATGGCGTTCACACCCGGGCGCCCGAAGCTGATCCCGAACATTATCGTGACGAAATAGAACAGGAATGCACCGCCAACGCAGATGATGATGGATGGCACGATGCCATTATGAGTGAAGCCGGATTTTTCAGCGATGTAACCAACCAGCCCTGCGATCACGACCGTTCCGAACAGCGTCAGAAACATCCTCTACCCTCCTAAAACGGTGCCGACGGGCAGATCATATCCGCGAAGAAACTCGCCGGGCAATTGCGCGCCCCGACCGGCGCGTTGAAGCCGCGTGATTTCAACCGCGCCGGTGCCACATGCGACGGAAATCGCGGCATCACTGACGGCCAGAACGCGACCCGCAACACCTGAACCCTGGCCAAGCCGGCTGCCCAGCAGCTTCAATCGCGCGTCGCCAGCTTCAGTCCATGCACCGGGAAACGGCGAAAGACCCCGAATTTGCCGATCCACCTCTATCGCTGTCTTTGTCCAATCGATCCGCGCCTCGGACTTGTCGATCTTATGTGCATA
>JABSSC010000069.1 GCA_013214635.1 Paracoccaceae bacterium
CGTCACACGGGGCCTTCCGGGGGATCGAACCGATGAACAGGCGCGCTGGATAGAAGCCACAGTTGCCGGAGATGCGGGGACAGTCCGTTTGTGTGGACTGTACCTACCGAACGGGAACCCTGCCCCAGGACCGAAATACGACTACAAGCTTGCATGGATGGAGCGGTTGCACGCCAGAGCGCGCGCGCTTCTGACGCGCGAAGAACCTGTGGTGATGTGCGGGGACTACAATATCATACCTCAAGACGAGGATGCAGCGCGGCCAGACGCTTGGCGAGACGATGCACTCGCCCGACCAGAAAGTCGCGCCGCGTTTCGCAGGCTTTTGTATCTTGGATACGGAGAGGCGTTCCGTCTCAAGACACCGCAACCGGGGCACTACAGCTTTTGGGACTACCAGGCGAATGCTTGGGATCGAAACGACGGAATTCGCATTGACCATCATCTTCTGTCGCCACAGGCCGCAGACAAGATGGTGGATTGCTGGATCGAATCCGAGGTCCGCGGTCGCACGAAACCCTCAGACCATGTGCCGGTTTGGCTCGATTTGGCAATTTAGAACGGCGCTCATTTTCTATCTTCCAAGACTCGGACGCTTGCAGTAGAGGCGTCCAAAGACTTCCAAAATCGATATGCGCGAAAGAGGAACACACCATGGTGATCCGTACAGTTGTATGGGGCGAAAACGTCCATGATCAGGAAAACCCGGTCGTTCAGCAGGTCTATCCCGACACGCTTCACGGCACGATCGCGGCTGGCCTGAACGAAGATGCTGGCATCGAAGCGACAACCGCAACCTTGCAGGAGCCCGAACATGGGTTGACGGAGGCGCGCCTGGCAGAGACCGACGTTCTGCTTTGGTGGGGACATGCCGCCCATGGCGACGTGGACGATGCTGTCGCCGCGCGGGTCGCCGAAGCGGTTTGGTCAGGTATGGGACTGATCGTCCTTCATTCGGGTCATTTCGCCAAAGTCTTCCTGCGGCTCATGGGGACCGCCTGCAACCTCACTTGGCGTGAGGCCGGCGAGCGCGAGCGCCTTTGGATCACGTCACCCAACCACCCTATTGTGGCTGGCCTCCCCAACGCATTCGAGTTGGAGCAGGAAGAGATGTATGGTGAGCCCTTTGGTGTACCAGAACCACTGGAAACCGTGTTTGTCAGCTGGTTTCAGGGCGGTGAAGTCTTTCGTTCGGGCCTGACTTATCGCCGCGGCGCAGGGAATATCTTTTACTTCCGCCCCGGTCACGAAACCTACCCGACCTATCACGACGCCAACGTGAAAACGGTGCTCAAAAACGCGGTTCACTGGGCCAATAATCCTCAGGCGCGTCGCACCGGTGTGACCGATGCACCGAATGTGCCTGCTGACAAGGCCCCAGAACCATTGGAGGTTCGCGGACCACGGCTCCACAAGGATGGCGAGGCTGGCTACCGATGAGCACACGCATACTGCTTCTTGGTGCTGGCCTGATGGCCGCAAAGCATGCCGAACGGTTTGCCGAGATCCCGGGCGCGACCGTTGTGGGTGTGGTTGATACGCGTGAAGATGTGGGCGCGGAATTTGCCAAGACACACGGGATCGAGCGCGAATTTACGTCGCTTGGTGATGCCTTGGACTGGGGCCAGTTCGACGCCGCAGCCAACGTGACACCAGACCCGGTACACTATCCGACGACGATGGAGCTTTTGGCGGCCAAGAAGCATGTCTTGTGCGAGAAACCGCTCGCAACAACCTTCGCGCATGCGGACGAGATGGCAAGCACAGCGGAAGCCGCAGGACTGATCAACATGGTCAATCTCAGCTACCGCGAAGTTGCAGCAATGCGTGAAGCTGCGCGCATGGTCGCGGCAGGTGACATTGGAGATGTGCGGTATTTCGAGGCAAGCTACCTCCAAAGCTGGCTTACCCAAGACGCTTGGGGTGATTGGGCCTCTGAGCCCGCTTGGCTTTGGCGACTTTCGACGGCCCATGGCTCAAAAGGCGTACTTGGCGATGTCGGCATTCACATCCTCGACTTTGCAACGCATGTCGCTGGGGCCGATGTGGATACCGTGGCCTGCCAGCTCAAGACGTTTGAAAAGGCACCCGCGCCTGGCAACGAAGCTTATGCACCACTCGATGCAAACGACAGCGCGATCATGACGGTGGCGCTTGCCAACGGGGCGACTGGCACAGTGAATGCGACCCGCTATGCGTCCGGTCACCTGAACGACCTCTATTTGCGGATCTTTGGGACCAAAGGTGGTTTGGAGGTCTCTTTTGCCAAGAACACAAGTGCGCTGCGGTATTGTGCGACATCGGCCATGACGACAGCAACATGGGAAGACGTCCCCGCGCTCGACGTACCCACCAATCAAGCGGTGTTTGTAAAAGCCCTGACCGAGGGCGGCGAAGCCATGCCGGACTTCCGTCGCGGTGCGGCACTTCAGGCCGTTTTGGACGCCGCTGAAGCGTCCGATCTTGATGATGGTCGACGCATCACACTCGGCTGATCCCGGTCGCCTGCGCCGGCAGGCTGTTGGGTTTATGGCGCTTGCAGCCGCATTGGTCGCGGGCACGACGCTCATCGCGAAAGTGCTGGGCCAGTCGCTGAGCGGTGGTGCGGCACTGCATCCGTTTCAGGTAAGTGCAGGTCGGTTTATCTTTGGGTTTGCCACTGTCGTGCTGGTCATCGCCGCACGCCCGACATTGCGCCCACAGTTCAAGCAGGTCCATTGGCCGTGGCATATCGCACGATCGCTGACGGGCTGGCTCGGCGTAAGCGCGATGTTTGCCGCCTCTGCGCGCATGCCTTTGGCCGATGCAACCGCCATCAGCTTTCTCAATCCTCTTGTGGCGATGGTCCTTGCCATTGTGGTCTTGGGCGAAAGTGCCGAACGACAGAAATGGGTGGCGGCAGGGCTTTGCCTTGTAGGCGCGGCAGTCCTGCTCCGGCCCGGCGCAGAGGCGTTTCAGATTGCAGGATTGTTCGCCTTGGCGGCAGCCCTGTTTCTGGGCGTGGAAGCGCTCTTTATCAAACGGCTGAGTGATACCGAACCGCCTTTGCAGATTTTGCTTATCAACAATGCGATCGGCGCACTCGCCTCTGGCATCGCGCTAAGCCTTGTTTGACAAATCCCTAACGCCCCGCAATGGGTCGGACTTGTCGCGATTGGGGCCGTTATGATCACGGCCCAAAGCGCATTTATTCAATCGATGAAACGTGGTCAGGCGAGCCTGTCAATCATCGTACTTTACACCACGCTCGTCTTTGCAGCGCTCTATGACTTCGTGATATTTCAAGTTGTACCAACACCGCTGACCATTGTCGGGGCAGGTTTCATCGTCTCGGGCGCATTGCTTCTGGCGCTGTGGCCTGCTTCTACTCCGCGGCCGCAATCCGGGTCGGATTGAGAATATCTTTGAGATAACGCCCGGTATGGCTGCGGAGTTCTTGCGCGACGTCTTCAGGTGTCCCTTCAGCCACGATCTCTCCACCGCCGTCACCGCCCTCAGGGCCGATATCAATGATCCAATCCGCGGTTTTGATAACGTCAAGATTGTGCTCAATCACGATGACCGAATTGCCCTGTTCAACAAGCTCATGCAGCACCTCGAGGAGCTTTCGGACATCTTCAAAATGCAGACCTGTTGTCGGCTCATCAAGGATGTAGAGCGTCCGGCCAGTTGCGCGTTTTGACAGTTCTTTGGACAGCTTCACGCGCTGGGCTTCACCGCCGGAAAGGGTCGTGGCCTGTTGCCCGACCTTAATATAGCCCAAGCCCACCCGCATCAGTGCGTCCATCTTTTCACGGATCGACGGGACAGCTTTGAAAAACTCCTGCGCGTCCTCAACAGTCATATCGAGCACATCGGCAATGCTTTTGCCTTTGAAGAGGATTTCAAGCGTTTCCCGGTTGTAGCGCGCGCCCTTGCACGTCTCACAGGTCACATAAACATCCGGAAGGAAGTGCATCTCAATCTTGATGACGCCGTCGCCTTGACATGCTTCGCACCGTCCACCTTTGACGTTGAAGCTGAAACGGCCCGGCTTGTAGCCCCGCGCCTTGGCTTCCGGCAGCCCAGCGAACCAGTCGCGAATAGGCGTGAAGGCCCCCGTGTAGGTGGCCGGGTTTGACCGTGGTGTTCGACCGATCGGCCGTTGGTCGATATCGATCACCTTATCGAGATGTTCCAGACCCTTGATCGTTTCGCAGGGCGCGGGTGTTTGGCGGGCGCCGTTAAGCTGCATCGACGCGGTCTTAAACAAGGTCTCGATCGTCAACGTCGACTTGCCGCCACCAGACACACCGGTGACGCAGACAAATTTGCCCAAGGGAAAATCAACCGTGACGTCCTTCAAATTGTTCCCGGATGCCTTGACGACCTTGATCGACTTGCCTTTGCCTTTGCGACGTTCAGTTGGCACAGCAATCTCACGTGTACCGCTTAGATATTGACCGGTAAGAGACTTCGCATCGGCGGCTATATCGCCGGGCGTGCCGCGCGACACGATCTGGCCACCGTGAACCCCCGCGCCGGGCCCGATATCGAGCACATAGTCAGCCTCGCGAATGGCCTCCTCATCATGCTCGACCACGATGACCGTGTTTCCTTGGTCCCGCAGGTTCTTGAGCGTTCCCAGAAGACGACCGTTGTCGCGCTGGTGCAGCCCGATGGACGGCTCATCTAGCACGTACAACACACCGGTCAGGCCCGATCCGATCTGGCTGGCCAGTCGTATCCGCTGGCTTTCACCGCCGGACAGCGTCCCGGCGTTGCGGCTGAGCGTCAGATATTCAAGGCCGACATTGTTCAAAAACCCCAAACGCTCGCCGATTTCCTTCAGAATCGCGCGCGCGATTTCGTTTTTTTGATTGGTCAGGTGCTCGGGGACGGTCTCGGTCCAGGCAAGCGCCTCGCGGATCGACATCTCAACGACCTGACCGATATGCAAACCGGCAATCTTGACTGCCAGTGCCTCGGGTCGAAGCCGGTAGCCATCGCAGGCCCCGCAAGGGCGATTATTCTGATAACGCTCAAACTCTTCGCGCACCCAGCTTGAATCGGTTTCACGATAGCGGCGTTCCATATTCGGAATAACGCCCTCAAAGGGACGTGAGACCTCATAGACGCGCCCGCCTTCGTCGTAGCGGAATTTGATCTCATCCTCACCCGACCCGTAGAGGAACACCTGCTTTACATGGGCCGGAAGGTCTTTCCAGCGGGTGTTCTTGTCGAACTCATAATGCTTAGCGATGGCTTCGATTGTCTGAAGAAAATACGGGCTTTTCCCCTTACGCCACGGCGCGAGTGCCCCGTCGTATATTTTGAGGTTCTGGTCAGGGACGACGAGGCGCTCATCAAAGAACAACTCAACGCCAAGCCCGTCGCATTCAGGGCATGCGCCGAATGGGGCGTTAAACGAAAAAAGGCGCGGCTCGATTTCAGGGATCGTGAAGCCCGATACTGGACAAGCAAATTTCTCTGAGAATGTGATGCGTTCAGGTTCGCCTTCGCTCGGCGCGGTCTCCAGAACTGCAATCCCATCCGCCAGATCAAGTGCAGTCCGAAAACTGTCGGCCAAACGTGTCTCAAGCCCCTCGCGGATGACAATACGGTCGACGACAACGTCGATGTCATGGCGAAACTTCTTGTCGAGCGTGGGTGGCTCGTCGAGTTCATAGAACGCTCCGTCCACCTTTACGCGTTGAAAGCCCTGCTTGCGCAGCTCAAGGAATTCTTTTCGATACTCGCCCTTCCGGTCACGGATGATCGGCGCGAGAAGGTAACCGCGTGTCCCCTCCTCCATCGTCATGACACGGTCGACCATGTCCTGAACCTGCTGCGCCTCAATCGGAAGCCCCGTGGCTGGGCTGTAGGGCGTGCCGACCCGCGCAAAGAGCAGACGCATATAGTCGTAAATTTCAGTAACAGTCCCAACTGTCGAGCGCGGGTTCTTGGACGTGGTTTTCTGTTCAATCGAGATCGCGGGACTCAGCCCGGCGATATGATCGACGTCCGGCTTTTCCATCATGTCGAGGAACTGGCGCGCATAGGCACTGAGCGATTCAACGTATCGCCTTTGGCCCTCGGCATAGATCGTGTCGAACGCCAACGAAGACTTACCTGATCCCGAAAGACCGGTGATAACCACCAGTTCGTCGCGTGGAATTTCAACATCTACGTTCTTGAGATTGTGCTCTCGCGCGCCGCGGACTTCGATCTTTTTGAGCTCTGCCATACCGCCCTCAATATGCTAAGCCTGCTAGATAGCGGCGCAGACCCAAGGTTCCAATCCCGATTATGGAACATTACGAGAACATTCATAGAAATTAAAGAGTGGTTTCGCACGCCACACTGATTTCTCAGGAAGACAAGCGCCGCCGCTCTAAAAGCGCCTGTCCCACCAATCCTGTGATGAACACAAGCCCAAGCGCGAGCATCATCCCGCCAAACCCCGACCATGCGATGACCATTGCGAGAATTGGGGTGCCGATTGTGTTGCCCAGATTACCCGTCTGTGCCAGCCCGCCATTGGCCAACGCCCGATCCCCGGTGTCCGAATTAAGTTGAGGCACCGCGGCAAATCCTGCCCCCTGCACCAACCCCATCGACGCCGCCAACGCGATACACAACACAGGAACCGCGACGCCAAGGACCAGAAGTCCGGCGCAAACTGCAGAGAGCGTGAAGCCAAGCTGAATGACGCGAACCGCTGACATCACCCGCAGCAAGGGCACTCCGATAAACAGCGACGCGACGATGCTGACCAGCGGCATGGCCGTCATGACAGCGCCGCGAATACCAGGATCAAGAAAGGGTGGAAGCAACGTCAGCAGACCAACAAATCCAAACGTATAGAACAGCCATCCGATTGCCGGTGCGGATATGAAGGGTGAAGCATAAATCATCTTATGACGCCGGATGACCTCGTGAACCGTCAAACGCGATGCACGATCTTCTGTTTGGTCCAACGGCATGGTTACTCACAGCACCGCCGCCATTACACCCATGAAAACCGAGTGCGCCGCAAACAATGCCCCTGGTCCATACGCCTCGGCAAACGGAACGCCCGCCACAGCCAGAAGCGCGAACGCGACACCAAAGAACGTGCCCCACAGCGTCAGTGCGAAGTTCCGCTGAGTGTCGGTGCTGATGGCCGCGATGAGCGTCGGCGCCGCAACGACGATGGCAAGATGCGAAAACCCTTCGACTATCCGGCTGCCCAATAGAAATGGCATCGAAGGCAGGCTGGACTGATAAAGGCTGATCACTGCACCGAGGATCAACCCCCAGATCATTGCCCGCCGATATCCGATTGCCGAAACCAATACCCCCGCAACGACTCCGAACAGGATGCCGGTGAAGCCGACGAGTGAGACCGCAAACCCCAGTTGAGGACCGGCATCCGTATAGACACTCCCCAAAAGGTCATAGGTCACACTAACCTTGCCATATTGAGCGGCGGCACCCAGCCCCGCGCACCAGATCAGAACGACGCGCCAAAACGCGCCGTTCGCTGGAGCGGTCATCAGATGTGGATCACGCGGTCATAGGCATCGAGCACGGATTCATGCATTGCCTCTGAGATCGTTGGATGCGGGAAGACGGCATGCATCAAGTCTTCTTCCGTGGTCTCCAACTGTCGTCCGACGACATAGCCTTGGATCATCTCAGTCACTTCAGCGCCAATCATGTGAGCGCCCAGAAGCTCTCCTGTCTTGGCGTCGAACACAGTCTTGATCATGCCTTCAGCCTCGCCAAGTGCGATGGCCTTGCCGTTGCCGATGAAGGGGAACCGCCCGACTTTGATATCGTAGCCAAGCTCTTTCGCTTTCGCTTCGGAATAGCCGACGCTGGCAACCTGCGGATGACAGTACGTACAGCCCGGAATGCTTTCCGGCTTAACAGGATGAACGTTGTTTTTCCCCGCGATCAACTCGGCCACCATAACGCCTTCATGGCTGGCTTTGTGCGCCAACCAAGGTGCTCCGGCGATGTCACCAATTGCGTAGAGACCTTCAACACCCGTGCGGCAGAAAGCGTCTGTAACCACGTGCGTGCGGTCAATTTTCACACCGAGCGCTTCAAGCCCGAGGTTTTCAACATTGCCGACGATTCCAACAGCCGAAATCACGGTGTCAAACTCTTCTGTCTGCACTTTTCCGCCGACCTCGATATGCGCGGTCACGGTGCCTTTGCCTCGGTCGAGTTGCTTGACCATGGCTTTTTCCATGATCTTCATGCCTTGCTTGGTGAACGACTTTTTGGCGAAGGCCGAAATCTCGGCATCTTCTACGGGAAGCACGCGGTCCATAACCTCGACAACCGTCGTGTCACAACCAAGCGTGTTGTAGAAGCTCGCAAACTCAATCCCGATGGCGCCCGAGCCGATCACCAGCAGCTTCTTCGGCATGCGTGGTGGGGTCAATGCATGGCGGTACGTCCAGACCAGATCGCCGTCAGCCTCCAGTCCAGGTAGCTCTCGCGCCCGCGCACCCGTTGCGAGGATGATGTTTTTGGCCGTCAGCTCTTCGTTGCCTTTGTCGGTCTTGACGCTGACCTTGCCTTTGGCCGGGATCGTTGCCTCGCCCATGATCGTGGTGATCTTGTTCTTTTTCATGAGGTGGCTCACCCCGGACGAAAGCTGCTTGGCCACGCCGCGCGACCGCTTCACGACGGCTGGCAGATCGTAGTCGATGCCATCAGCCTTAAGCCCAAACTCCTTGGCGCGATGCATCAAATGGAACACTTCCGATGATCGCAGCATTGCCTTTGTCGGAATACAGCCCCAGTTCAGGCAGATACCGCCCATGTTCTCGCGCTCGATAATGGCGGTGCTCAAACCCAACTGCGCTGCACGGATTGCTGCGACATACCCACCGGGACCGGCCCCGATCACTACGACATCAAAACTCTGCGCGGCCATGTTCGATTGCTCCTCCAAAAGTGGTTTGGCTTTAAACTACTTTGCACAAATGCCCGGAATGTGTCGCCCGTATAGACGAATTGCCGCTCTGACGAGACTGCATGGCTCACACATCCGACATCATCCTCAGACATCCCACGTCGGCTGACCATGAGGCGCTTTATCACATCTCCGTCGTCACAGGGGACGCCGGGCGCGATGCGCGTCCGCATCTCAAGGACCATTCGCTTGTCGGCGCCATTTATTCAGTTCCCTATGCGGTAATGGAGCCGGGGCTTAGCTGGGTTGCTGAAGATGCAGAAGGCATTCTGGGGTTTGTTGTAGGCACGCTGGATACGCGCACTTTTGAAGAACGGCTCGACAAGGAATGGTACCCAGACATTCGTGCCCGGACCGAGGATCCGGGACCACTGCCCCCCAAATCCGCTGGCGGTGACGCGCGTGAACTGGCGTTAATCCATCACCCCGTCAAAGTGCCCGAAGGTGTTGTCTCCGATCACCCTGCGCATATGCACATGAATTTGTTACCCCGCGCGCGCGGCGCGGGTCTTGGGCGACGCTTGTTTGAAACATGGGCGGAAGCTGCTCGGGCGCATGGCGCGAATGGTGTCCACATCGGCGCCTCAAAGCGGAACGCTCCGGGAATAGCGTTCTGGCGCGCCGTCGGGTTTGAACCGATAACCTCGGCCGGTGACACAAGCGCGATGTGGATGGGCCAGCGCTTGCAACACTCGGCCAGTTAGATCAGGCGTCAGAAACCGGTGCCTGACATGTTGCAACAAGCTCCTCATACCGCGCGGTAATGGACGAGAACGCGTCCACGGTCAGCTGATCAGCGAGGTTGGCCGTAACGGTTGAGAATATCTGCGCCGTGCGGCTGTCATCCACCATGGGGATCGGATCTCCGACCAGAACAGCGTCATAGACCCAAAGCGCAATGGCAACCAGCAACGCGCCGCGCACCACCCCAAAGAGGAATCCAAGCCCCTGATCGACACCACCCAGCGCCGAGCGTTGCACTGCGCTCGAAAACAACGGCGTGATGATCGACACGACGATAAGCGCACCCGCAAAAGCAGCAGCAAACGCGGCGATGATCCCAAGCTCGCAACTGTCGGCCAAAAAATCGCCAATAACCGGGATTTCCCGCATCAATGGCTCGAGCGACGGTGCGAAAATAAACCCGATTACAGCGGCGGCGACCCAGCCAAGGATCGCGAGCGTTTCACGGACCAAGCCGCGCGAATACGCCAAAATCGCCGATACAACGATCACGACCGCGACAATTCCGTCGATTAGCGTGAAACCTTCCATAGTCCTTCGTCCCGATCCGCGGCCCCGTTATCCGGCGCCGAACATGTCCCCAACCAATGTGACGAGGTCCCCGTAGGACGTCGTTCTCACCGCGCTTTGCACGCCTTTTGAGCTTTGGTTCGCCGTGATGGCGGCATTGAACCCCAGCTTATGCGCCTCGCGCAACCGGTTTTCCGTCTGCCCTGACGCGCGCACCGCACCTGATAGGCTGATTTCCCCAAAAACAACAGTCTCAGCCGGAAGGCTGGAGCCTTCTCTAGCAGAGAGTAGCGCCATCGCCACAGCAAGATCTGCGGCAGGTTCTGTGACCTTCAGCCCACCTGCAACGTTCAGGAACACGTCCAGACCTGCAAACGGAATTCCGCACCGCGCCTCCAGCACGGCCAAAATCATCGACAAACGCCCAGAATCGAGCCCCACGACGGACCGGCGTGGTTGCGCGTGCGGCGTGGGCGACACCAGTGCTTGTATTTCGCACAAGACGGGCCGAGTGCCCTCAATCCCGGCGAACACAACCGACCCCGGTGGCGGCGTGCCCCGATCCCCAAGAAACAGTGCCGAAGGGTTGGTGACTTCGCGCAGCCCCTGCCCGGTCATCTCGAAAACACCGATCTCATCCGCAGGACCAAAGCGATTTTTCACTGCGCGTAGAATACGGAATTGATGACCACGCTCGCCTTCGAAATAGAGCACTGTGTCGACCATGTGCTCGACGACACGCGGCCCCGCGATCTGACCATCCTTGGTCACGTGACCGACGAGGATGACAGAGACGCCGCGGCGCTTGGCGAAGGACGTCAATTCATGCGCCGCTGCGCGCACCTGCGATACCGATCCCGGTGCGCTGCCAACGGTTTCCAGCCACATGGTCTGAATCGAGTCGACAATCAGCAAATCGGGGCGTTCAGCATCAAGCGTTGTCAGAATATCGCGCAGATTGGTTTCAGACGCGGTTGCGATGTCGGCATCGGCGACACCAAGCCGTTGCGCCCGCATGCCGATTTGCGCTGACGCCTCCTCGCCTGAGATATAGGCAACTTTCAAACCGCGCTGCGCAAAGGCCGCCGCGGCCTGGAGCAGAACGGTTGATTTTCCTATGCCTGGATCGCCACCCAGCAAGATTGCCGAAGCAGGAACAAGTCCGCCGCCAAGGACCCGGTCAAGTTCGGCAAGGCCACTGAGTGTACGTTCGGGCGTATCGTCGGTGGCCGTCAGGCGCCCCAATTCAAACTTGCGGCCTTTGGCCGAGCCGAGCTTGCCCCCCGAAGACGCAGCAAGTGGTGCCTCTTCTACGATGGTGTTCCACGCACCGCACGCATCACATTGGCCGGACCACTTTGAGTGAACCGCGCCGCAGGCGTTACAAATGAACTGAAGCTTCTTTGCCATCGTTAGCCTTTTGTCGGGTCAACAAAAGGCGTGCAAGCCCTACTGGCGTCGATGACGCGAAATGAACACCAGGGTTCCGGGTTTGGGCGCAGCTTCTTTTCGCGGACCCGAACGCTGAGATTTGAACACCATACTCGGGGACGGGCCATCCGCAACGGGCGACGGGGTCGCCGCTAAGCCATCCGCATAGTCTGGATTGTCGGACCATCGTCTCGCCCATATCCAAAACAATGATGTCGCGATGCAAGCGGCATAGACCGAGTTTGAATAGGGCCAGTCTTGAAGCACGCCGAACAACGCCAAAAGCGCCAGTGTCACAGCAACAAGGCCAGTGAGCATATAAATCCAGCGGCGCCAGGACTCTGACACCATCGCACGCTCAAGGGCGAAAAGTGCCACCAGCGATACGGCTCCGATCATTCCAAAATCAATTGCGATGCTAACCAAAAGGCCCCTTGTTCAAATCCAGTCGTGTTTTCCCAAGGAGAAAACTAGACGAATTGCATCAATTTTTCCAGTTAGTTGTCGAGGTTACTTGATGTCGATTTCGTGACACGGCGGCGTCAAGCTTACCCTAGGGCAATCAGACCTGCTGTTAGCCCCGCCGCGACCGAAAATCGCGCCAGCTCGGTTGGACGCGAAGATGGTATCAACCGAGACAGTTCAAGCTGAAACGCCGCTACCAACCCCGCGGGCAACAGCAATGGAAGTAAAAGCAGCAAAACACCCGTTTCAGTAAGGCTTGCAAGCACGATCAGGGACAGCAAGACGGCCATAACGGGAACAAAAAGCCCCATCAACTGAACAAAATGCGCGATGTGCATGCGTTTGGGTTCCCGGGCGACCGCCCGCACCCATGCCACGACAAGTACCACCACATAACACCAAAGGAACGTTGCTATGATGGCATTCAGTCCCACCTTACCGCACGGCCTCAATTGGGCCATCGGCTGAGCCGGTGACGAACTGCCTTAAATAAGGGTCGTCCGCTTTATCGAGGTCGGAAATGGGGCCGGTCCAACGCACCTTGCCGGCGTGGAGCATTGCGACATCGTCGGCAATCGCACGAACACTGGTCATGTCATGCGTGATCGTCATGGCGGTCGCCCCCATCTCAACCACGATTTCGCGTACCAACTCGTTAATCACGCCCGACATTATAGGGTCCAGACCCGTGGTGGGTTCATCAAAAAAAATGATCTCAGGGTCAGCCGCAATCGCGCGTGCCAATCCAACACGTTTTTGCATGCCTCCCGAAAGCTCGGCAGGAAAAAGATCCGCCACTTCGGGCCCCAAGCCAACCCGCCGCAGTTTTTCAACTGCAATGTCTCGCGCCTCCGCTCGCGGGCGCTTAAGCGACCCCCGCAAAAGCCGGAACGCGACATTTTCCCAAACCGGCATGCTGTCAAACAGCGCGGCCCCCTGAAAGAGCATGCCGAACTTTGCAAGAAACGCATCACGCTCGGCGGTGGCAGCATCTTCGCCGTCGATAAGAATGCGTCCACTATCCGGTCGTATGAGCCCCAGAATACACTTGAGTGTTACGGATTTGCCCGTGCCGGATCCGCCTATGATCACAAGGCTCTTCCCGGTCTCAACGGTTAGGTTCACACCGCGAAGTACCTGCTTGTCGCCAAACGACTTGCTTATGTTCTCAAGCGTGATCATGCAGCAAAAAACAATTCGGTCAGCACAAAGTTCGAAGCGAGTATAAGCACCGAAGACGACACAACAGCGTTTGTCGTGGCCCTGCCCACACCTTGCGCGCCACGACCTGAATTCATGCCGTGGTAGCATCCCATTACAGCGACAATGAACCCGAACACCGCTGCTTTGATCAGGCCGGACATAACATCGCCCGCCTCAAGAAAATCCATTGTGTTGGTCATGTAGGCAGCAGGATTGAAATCAAGCCGATAGACGCCGACGAGATAGCCCCCCATGATCCCAATGGCGTCACCGACGGCGACAAGAATTGGTAATGTTAGAGTGGCCGCCAAGACGCGAGGAACAGTGAGATACTTCATCGGATTTGTGGACAGCGTAACCAACGCATCGATCTGTTCGGTTACTTTCATTGTCCCGATCTCAGCCGCAATTGATGCGGCAACGCGCCCCGCAACCATCAAACCACCCAGCACCGGTCCAAGCTCTCTTACAATCCCAATGGCGACAATCGAGGGGACGACCGTCTCAGCGCTAAAGCGTGCACCACCAGCATAGATTTGCAACGCCAGAGCGCCGCCCGTGAACAGGGCCGTAAGCCCAACAACCGGCAAACTGAAATAGCCGATGAACAGCACAGCGTTCAGAAATTCCTTGATGTAGAACGGCGGACGCACGAGATGCGTCAATGTGCTGGCGACAAATAACCCAACACGTCCGATACTGGCCAACAGACCAAGAACCGAACGGCCAATCGCGGCAAGAAACCTCATGCTGCGGGATATCTGCGCTGATAGCGACGCCCGAGAGACGTGAAAATTTCATAGCCAATGGTGCCCGCAGCCTCGGCGATATCATCCACGGGTTGATCGTCGCAGATGATCGACATGCTCTCCGGCGCCTCCGTCAGCGCCGTGACATCCACCGTGACCAAATCCATAGACACCCGGCCGACCACAGGGCAGGCCTGCCCATCGGCGAACGCCAGCAGCCCTCCTGCCCCCGACGCGCGTGGCAAGCCGTCGGCATAGCCGATCGACAGCGTTGCGATCCGCGTCGGGCGTTGTGCCGTCCACGTATTGCCGTATCCCACTGTCTCACCAACGTCCAAATCCCGGACCTGAACAACCGGGACTTCAAGATCAATCGCAGGTGTTCCGTCGTCAAACGGCGCACCCGCATAAAGACCGATCCCGGGCCGCGTCAGATCGAAATGGTACTCATACCCAAGCAAGATGCCGCCCGTCGCCGAAAGGGACCGCGGCGCCTGAAGGCCTTGGGTCATGTCTTCGAAGGTCGCAAGTTGTTGCGCGTTCATGGCGTGATCAGGTTCGTCCGCACATGCCAGATGGCTCATCACAAGGGCCGGATTGCTCGCAGTGACTTCGTCGCGCAGGACAGCCCAATCCGCTGGTTCCAACCCAAGCCGGTTCATTCCAGTATCCAGTTGCACGCCGAACCGTGCCGTTGGAGCCGCCTCCTTTTGACGGCGAAACTGTTGGGGCGAATTCAAAAGCGGGATCAGATCCAGATCCGTGATCGCAGTCGCATCGCCCCGCATATGGCCACCAAATACATAGATCTCGGGGCCATCACCAAGCGCCTGACGCAGCTCGGCCCCCTCGTCTGCCGTCGCGATGAAGAACTTTCGCGCGCCCTCTTCCGCAAGCCGCGCGGCAGTGCGTCTTATACCAGTGCCATAGGCATTTGCCTTGACCACTGCTGCGGTTTCGACGCGTGGCGCCGACATTCGATCCAGCGCGCGCCAATTCGCGGCGATTGCGCCAAGTTTAACGGTGAGCGTTGCCTGTGCCATTTGGCTGTTTTGACAGCGCCAATTCTCAGGTCAAGCCCTGTCTCAAGCGCTTAGTGCACGAACCGTTGCGCCATAGCCCCCATCGGCCAGGTACGCGGCCTCGGTCGCCGGTGTCTCCCGATCCAATGCATCGTTGCGATAAGGAAAGCGCCCAAACAGCCGAATAACCTCGCGATGCGCCTTAGCGTGCAAAAGGTTTTTATGTCCGGTCTCAGGCATCCGCGTCACAAAAAGCCGAACACTTCGATCTTGGTCAACCAGGCATTCTGAATGCATCAGAGGCATGTAAAAGAATTGCCGCGCTGGTTCATCGATGCGCATATCCCATCCCTTAGAAATGGCTTGTTTCGCAGCAGCCAAAGCCGCCCGATCCATTTCAAAGGCCTGACTTGTTCCACGAAACATATTTCGTGAGAACTGATCCGTCAGAATGATGTACGCAAGAGTACCGGAAGGGTATGTAAGCCAGAGCGACAGCGCGCCCTGACGCGCCTGTTCCCATGCGCCGAAAAACCGTTCCTTGATCTCCGCGTCAAGCTCAGGTGCGCCCGAGTACCAATCCTCGGGTGTTTTTTCGTCCAGCCAGAAGGCCAGAATGTCTTCGGGGTTCACCATACTTATTGTCCTCAACCACCGTCATTCCCCCAGACGTTGTGCCACGTTACAAGAGATTCGCGTTCCATCAAGCGGCGCTGTCACGATCCGTTTCAATTGTGTCGTCGTTGCTACCAATTTCACCAAGCTCTTCCAGATTTTCAGCATAAACTTCCTGAGCGGCCTCAAATGCCACTGGCGTTGCCGTGGGTAAGATCGGGGCGTAGCTGGCTGTTTCCTCCGGTGAGGCAACCGATGGCCGCCGCGTCATCCGCCAGGCAGCATAGCCTGCGATGGCGAACATCATCAATGCAATGAACATCCAGAACCCCTCTGGCCCCACGGTCTCCATTGCCCAACCCATGGCCGGCGGGCCAACGATTGCGCCGAGCCCATTGAGAAAGATCAATCCACCCGAGGCGGCGGCCATATCGTCGTTGTCGATCATGTCATTGGTATAGGCGATCAGCAGCGCATAGAGCGGGTTCGAAAATCCGCCGATCAAAAACGACACACCAAGGAGAACGGCAAATATATTTCCCAGGGCCGCGCCAATCAGGCACGCCACACCGCCTGCGGCAGCGACACCCAGAATAAGAAGGCGGCGATCCATCCGGTCAGAGAGCCAACCAATCGGATACTGCAGCAACAGCCCACCCAGATAAATCGCGGCGATAAAGGCAGAGATACTCGCAACAGACAGACCTGCTTGCGTGCCATAAACCGCCGCCATCCCGAACTGAGCTGAGAACACACCGCCAAGCAGGAACAATCCCACACAACCGAGCGGTGAAATACCGTAGAGCGCCCTGAGCGACAGCGGTTTCGTTGCCTCAAATGCAGGGGTCGGATTGATCGACAACAAGATCGGCGCGAACGAGATCGACACGAGAACACTGGGAATAATGAACACCACAAAACCAGAAGCATCGCCAATCGCGACCAGCCCCTGCGATGCGACAACGCCAGCCATCATCGCAATTAGATAAAGCGACAAGGCCTGTCCTCGCCGATCATTGCTCACAGCGTTGTTCAACCAGCTTTCCGCCGTGACGTAGACGCCCGAAAAGCAGAAACCAAAGATCACACGCAGGGCAATCCAAGCCCACGGGTTGGTGATCGTCGGGTACAGGATCAAAATCGCGGAAACAAACGAGGCCAAAGCGGCAAAGACGCGCACGTGTCCCACACGCCGGATTAGCTCGGGGGTTAATCTGCTTCCGAAGAGAAACCCTACAAAATACCCGGACATGACAATCGACATCTCAAATGTCGAAAACCCTTCAATGGCGCCCCGAATTCCCAAAAGGGTGGATTGCATACCGTTGCCGAGCATCAGCAAAAGCACGCCCAACAAAAGTGCCCATACGCTGCCAAAAACCTGAAGCATCGCAATATCTTTCCGGAACCATCTGAACCGCTGACCTAAGACCAATCACCGCACGTAACGCATCCATCCGCGACACGGCTATGTCGCCTATGGTTCATCCGGCATCAAAATCGACGAATCGCCGTAGGAGAAAAACCGATAGCGTTCCGAAATTGCGTGATCATAGATCTCGCGAATACGTTGCGTTCCAATGAAGGCAGAGACAAGCATCACCAAAGTTGATTTCGGCAGGTGGAAGTTCGTCATCAATGCATCTGCCGCCCGAAATCGAAAGCCGGGCGTGATGAAAATATCCGTCGGACCTTCGAATGGCAGCACGCGGCGGTCCACATCGACTGTCGATTCCAGCAACCGAAGCGCCGTTGTGCCGACCGGGACAATCCGTCCTCCAGCATTGCGTGTCGCATTGATTTCATCGGCAGCAGCCTGTGTCACAGAGCCCCATTCCGCGTGCATCTTGTGGTCCGAGATATCGTCGACTTTCACGGGCAGGAAAGTTCCCGCCCCGACGTGAAGCGTCACAAAGCTCCTCTCGATCCCGCGCGCCTCAAGGGCCGCGAGCAAGGGATCGTCAAAATGCAGAGAGGCGGTGGGGGCTGCAACGGCCCCTTCATTCTTAGCCCAAACAGTTTGGTAGTCCGCTTTGTCCTGATCATCAGAGGCGCGTTTTGTCTCGATGTAGGGGGGAAGCGGCATGGCGCCAGCTTCGTTCAGCGCTGCGCCAAAATCGTCGCCCGTCAGGTTGAATTCCAAAAGAGCCTGCGTTCCGATGCGATCCACGAGTATGGCACTTAGGTCGTCGGAGAACTGCACTCTCTCGCCTTCGCGCAGTTTACGCAGCGGTTTGACCAAGGCCGTCCAGCGCCCGCCCGGCCTTGGGTCAAGGAGGGTTACTTCGATCTTGGCCTTTGCGCCGTTGCGATCACGCGCCCCCCGCAGTCTGGCGGGGATGACGCGCGTGTCGTTCAGAACCAAACGGTCCCCCGGTCGCAGTACCTGCGGAAGGTCATATACATGCTTGTCCGTGAGGTTGCTTTTGCCCGCGACAAGCAAACGCGCAGATGAGCGCGGTTTGGCCGGTCGGGTCGCAATCAAATCCTCCGGCAGGTGGAAATCGAAATCGCTGAGCTTCACTGTGTGTCCACCGACAAATCTGCAGGTGTCTGTCGCCGAAAAATCTCGCGCAAGAAGCCCGGCGTCAGCAACGACGCCGGATTGATTTCAATCTGTGGTCGCGACATCGGACCCCGCATCACAAAGCTTACCCCGATCAACCCTTCGCCCGCTCGGGTCAGGATCGATCCAAGCCCGTTTACCGCATAGAACGGAGACAAGACGCCCTCAAGCTCAACCGTTTCGCTTTCGGTTCTGACAACCCCATTCAGCGATATGCCCATCGAAGCGCCAGTCGCCGACGCGCGCAGAATCCTGACCCCTCCGGGTTCGAGGTCAAAGCGCGCATTCACATCGCTAAACAAGATCCCTTGCCCCGAAAGCTCATCCATCAGACCGACGATCGACACCGCATCAAGAATGTTGGCGATGGAAGGCGCCTCCTTCAGAAGTACATTCCTTGCGGTCAGCTGTCCTTTGTATTGACCATCTTCGGCCTTTGGGACGAACAACAAATCCAGAGTGCCGCCACTTGCGCCACGCACAAGCCCTGCGTCCTGCAGTGCCTCGCCTGCGTTGTCGCCAGTAATGCGAATTGCCGTGCCATTGGATTGCGGAACCAGATCACCCACGACACGTGTTCTACCGTCAAGCCGCCCCTCGAAACTGCCTGAAAGGCCGCGACCCGAATTGAGTTGCGCCGTGAAGGGGCTCATTATCAAACCATCAGTCACGATCAGCCGGTTCGCTGCTATTCCGAGTTGAGCATTTCCGTTGCTTCCGCCCACGGTCAGCCCGTCCGACAAGCCCCTTAGATCAATCTCACCACCCAGAACTTCGATCCGTGTTTGCTGCGCCTCGCCAAGACCGGATACTGTCACTGGCGCGCGCAACCAGTTGCCCAAGCGCAAATTCTGAAACCGGACACTTGGGACGGTCCCGTCAGCGCTAATGGAGAAAGCTCCTAATGCGGACAAACCCGGCGCAGCCAAAGACAGCGTATCGATCTGCGTCCCACCATCTTCCAAGGGTCGTCCAGACAACTCAAACTCAACAACCTGCCCTGCCGATTTACGCCACGACGCGGCCGGCAAACTTACCACAAGACCGTCAAAGTCGGATGTCACAGTGAAAACATCCTGACCGGTTTCTGCATCCTTACTTACAGACAATAATGCCGTCGCGGCGCCTGATACATTCGTGAGCGTATTGCCAAGCCCGAGATCGTCGATGACCTCTGCATTCAAAGGGATCAAGCCAGAAACCGTGCCGGGACCAGACCCTCCCGCACTCAGATTCTGGGTGAAGGTCAGGTCCACCGGCAATGCCCCAAGCCGCGCAAAGCCACCAACCGAGAGAAGATCATCGGTTATGTCGAATGACAGGGTGTCCGCAACAACACCGCCTGACCCGCCAATACCAGCGATAACCGCGTCTGACACCAAGCCCTCGACAGAATACACTACATCTTTTGGCGATACCTTGCGGGCCAATGGAAGCGATATTTTGGCGCGTGCCAACGCTTGACCAAGCAGATCTCCA
>JABSSC010000070.1 GCA_013214635.1 Paracoccaceae bacterium
CCACTGTCAGGCAGACGCCGTCGCAGGCGATGGAGGCCCCCATATCGACGCCGGAGACGTCATAGCTTGTGGCAATCCGTGCTCTGAGATCGCCCTCGAGTTCGGTCTGAACAACCTGACCGACATCCGTGATAATTCCAGTGAACATGCCGCATGCCCTTTCGCTGCGCCTCACCTAGACCCCCACCCGCCAAAGGGCAAGGGACACTCAAGTGATGACAGATATGCATTTTTGGGGCACATGCTGTGGTCCATGACGTCTGATGCATCCCAACGGCGCTTTGTCCTTTTGCAAGGTCCGCACGGGCCGTTCTTTGCCCAACTGGCCAGGCGGCTGTCAGATGCGGGCGCAGACGTGATACGCGTGGCGTTCAACTCAGGCGATGCACTGTTTGCCGGGCGCACCGCGCGACAAGTGCGGTTCACGGGCGAGGCAGAGACATTCGGGGACTGGTTCCGCGCATTTGTTGCCGACGCGGGGATCACAGATGTCGTAGTTTATGGGGAAACACGCCAGATCCACGCGACCGCGCTGGCGATTGCGCGCATCAACGGTCTTGGCACGCATATCTTTGAAGAGGGGTATCTCCGTCCGTATTGGGTGACGTATGAGCGTGAGGGGTCAAACGGCAACTCTCCCGTCCTGCGGATGTCGATGGATGACATGGCGGCAGCGACACAAAGTGCGGCCCACCCCCATCACGAAGTGCCCGCCCATTGGGGCGATATGCGCCAGCACGTGTTTTATGGTGCCCTGTACCACGCCGCGGTTTTGATGCCGTCGCGTCGGTATCAGAACTACGTGTCGCATCGGGACATCACGGTTGCCCAAGAAGCGCGCCTTAACGCCAAGCAGCTTCTGCTGATGCCGTGGAACCGTTTGGTGCGCGCGGTCACGACGTTGCGGTTTCGGCGTCGCGCCTTGGCTTATCACCTGTGTCTGCTGCAGTTGGAGCATGATGCGAGCCTGCGCAGTTTTTCGACATTTGACAGCGCCGAGGCGTTTCTGGATTGCGTGCTGGACGGGTTCGCCCGCGGCGCGCCGAAGCACCATCATCTGGTGTTCAAGGCGCACCCGCTTGAAGATGGCCGCGCCCCGCTTTCGCGGATGATTACGGCGGGTGCAAAGTCCCGCGGAATTGATGACAGGGTCCACTTTCTGACCGGTGGAAAACTGGCCCGATTGCTGAATTCGGCGCGATCGGTGGTCACAATCAACTCCACAGCCGCACAACAGGCCTTGTGGCGCGGACTGCCCGTGAAAGCGCTTGGGACGGCCGTGTATTCGCGCCGCGAACTGGTCTCGGACCAATCGCTGCCAGATTTCTTTGCGGCCCCCAGACCACCAGATGCTGGGGCCTATGATATCTTTCGCAGCTACCTGTTGCGCTCTTGTCAATTCAGCGGCGGATTCTACTCAGCGGCGGGGCGGCGCGAGTTGTTGCCAGAGATCACGGATGCCCTGTTAGCGAGGGAAGAACACACCGCAAAGCCAAGTGCGGCGAGTGTGCAACATCTTCGGGCAGTTCCCTGATCGGTGCATTGCGCCCAATGGATTTTTCCACCGGATTCCCATAGTTTACAAAAAAAACTTGAGGCAGACATACAGGCCGAGGAGTCCTGGTTTTGACAGTACGCCCCCAAAATCGGGCGCGGGTCGCCATCGCTTTGGCCGCCATTCTGGCGGTCACGGGATGCGCATTGCCGCGCACAGGTCCGACGAAGGACGAAATCTATGAAGGCTCGGTTCAGCGCCAGGGCGATGCGTATATCGTTGAGGTCAACGAACGCGTCACCGCGCAGACCAGCGTTGTGCCCGCACTGGGCTTTTCCAGCAACTTCCGCCGCGCAGGTGTTGTTGGCTCGGACACGATCCAGCCCGGCGACAATCTTGGGCTGCAGATCTGGGAGAACGTCGATGACGGCCTATTGTCAGCGCGCGGACTGAACCAGACCGCGCTGAACCAAGTTCAGGTCGATGGCGACGGGTTCATTTTTGTGCCCTACGCGGGCCGCATCAAAGCCTCCGGCAACACCCCAGAACAAGTGCGCCGCCTGATCACCGAACGTTTGGCCACGCAGACACCGGACCCACAGGTTCTGGTCTCACGTCTTGCGGGCGACGGCGCCACGGTGTCGATCATCGGCGGGATCAACGCCCAAGGTGTGTATCCAATCGAACGCCCGACGCGCACGCTGACCGCGATGCTTGCACGGGCAGGCGGGGTGAGCATTCTGCCCGAGATCGCAGAAGTGACGGTGACGCGCGGCAATCAGACCGGCACGGTCTGGCTACAGGATCTTTATGAAAACCCCGGTCTCGACATCGCCTTGCGCGGTGGCGACCGGATCTTGGTCGAGGTGGACCAGCGCGCCTTTACCGCGCTTGGCGCAACCGCTGGTCAGACGCGTGTTCCCTTTGACACGCAGACGATCTCGGCGCTGGAGGCGTTGGCGCGGGTCGGGGGCCTGTCACCGCTGTTGGCCGATCCAACGGGTATTTTCATTTTCCGTAACGAAGAAGCCGCAGTCGCGAACGCTGTTCTGGGACGCACAGATTTGCAGGGCGAGCAGCGCATGGTCTATGTGCTAAACTTGACAGAGCCCAACGGCATGTTCGAAGCGCGCGATTTCGCGATCCGCGACAACGACACGGTTTATGTGACAGAGGCGCCCTATACTCAGTTCACCAAAATCCTCTCGGCCTTCTCAAGCCCGCTTACGACAGCCGCGTCCTTTAACCAGCTGTTCGGCGGCTGATATGCGGGCCGGCGACGGCCCGCAGCCTCTCTACGTCTATAACGGTGGTTTCCTGAACGCCCGGCTGCGGCGCATTCTTGCGCTGGCGGGTTGGCAGATTCGAACGGGTCGCCCGGGCCCCGATGATTGGATCGGTGTGTGGGGGGCAAGCCCGACGCATGGACGCGGCACAAGCGTTGCCGCCGCCACAGGTGCCAAGATCCTCAGGATCGAAGACGCGTTTTTGCGAGGTCTTTTTCCCGGGCGCGCAGGTGAGCCACCGCTCGGTCTGTTCCTCGACGGATCGGGCGTGCATTTCGACCCTTCGGTGCCGAGCGATCTTGAGAAAATCCTGTTGTCTCCGGCGGTAGAGGATGCAGCGGTTATCGCGCGCAGCCGCGATGCAATCGACCGCATGCAGCGGCAACACGTGACCAAGTTCGCGGCCGTGGACCCCAGTGTCCGACCACCCGGCGAAGATTACGTTCTGGTCGTGGATCAGGCCCGCGATGATGCGAGTGTGACGGCCAGCGGTGCAGGGCCGGAGACTTTCGCCCGCATGCTGCGTAGCGCCCGAGCCGATCACCCCGACGCCCGCATCGTGATCAAGGCGCATCCCGAGACACCGCAAGGGTTTCGGAACGGGTATTTTGTCCCCGAGGATGGCGACGTTTTCCTGCGCGAACCGATCAGCCCCTGGCGGCTGCTCAAGGGCGCACGCGCGGTCTTTACGGTGTCGTCGCAACTTGGGTTCGAAGCCATTCTCGCGGGGCACCGGCCAGTTGTCTTCGGACAACCCTTCTATGCTGGCTGGGGGCTTTCGCAAGACGACGATCCCCTGCCCCGCCGCGCGCCCCAGCGAACGGCAGAGCAGCTTTTTGCGGGCGCGATGATCCTCGCCCCCACGTGGTACGACCCCTTTCACGACCGGCTTTGCGCGCTGGAAGAAGTTCTGGACACTCTAGAGGCGCAGGCCCGTGTTTGGCGCGAGGACCGTCAAGGGTATTGGGCGTCTGGCATCAGCACATGGAAGCGGCCGCATATGCGGGCGTTCTTCGGGCGGCACGCCCCTGTGACATTCACAAAGACCCAAAAAAACGGTGCAGTTCCTATGGTTTGGGGCGACAGGCCGGGACCTGAAGGCGCGGTGCGGGTAGAAGACGGGTTTTTGCGCTCGCGTGGGTTGGGCGCGCTGCTGACGCCGCCGCTCTCGCTGACCTGCGATCGAACCGGGCTGGCCTGTGATGCGAGCGGTCCGAGCGACTTGGAGGCGATGATTGCGGCCGCCCCGAACCTGCCACCGAGCGCCCTTCGACGGGCGGAGCGCCTGATCGCGACCCTGCGCGACACTGGGTTGAGCAAGTACGGAAGCGCGGCCGCGGCGCTGCCCGCCCTTCCGGACGGTCCGCGCATTCTTGTCACCGGACAGGTGGCCGATGATGCGTCTGTGCGCCTTGGTTGCCCCGGAGCCGCAAAATCAGACGACGACGTCATTGCCGCCGCCCGCAAGGCCCATCCGGACGCGACGTTGATCTTCAAACCCCATCCAGACGTTCTGGCCGGGTTGCGGTCGGGGCTGACGACCCATCCTCTGGCAGATGTCGTTCTGGTCGAGGCCGACCCGATCGCGACGCTTGCGGCAGTGGATGAAGTCTGGACGCTGACATCGACATTGGGGTTCGAGGCGCTGATCCGTGGCGTCCCGGTCACCTGTCTGGGGCTGCCATTCTACGCCGGGTGGGGTCTGACGACGGATCATGCGCCGGTGCCAGAGCGGCGGGGCGTTGACGTGAGCCTTGCCGGGCTCGTCCACGCGGCTTTGATCGACTATCCGCGATACTATGATCCGGTGACAGGACTCCCGTGCCCTGTCGAAGTCGCGGTTACGCGATTGGCCGACCCTGATTTTGAACACGGGGCAACGGGGTTTGTCCAAAACGTGATGAAGGGGCTGCAATCGGCGCGCGGCAGGCTGGCCCGACGTTAGGATTTGCGCCAGACCGCCAGTGTATCCGCTCCAATCCGGCGCGTTTCCTGCAACGCGAGGCGCGGCGCATCGGCCAGCGTGTCGATGCCCATGGCCCCGATTGCGGGATGCCCCTCGGCCCCAAGTGCGAGTCCTGCCGAAAAATGCCAAAGCTCATCCACAAGTCCCGCGGACAAAAACGCAGCCGCCAGTGATCCGCCGCCTTCGCAGAACACCCGTGTGATGCCGCGCTCTGCCAACGCCTCAAGCATGGCGAGGGGGTCAAGGCTACGCCCGCTTGTGGGGCGCACGGGCACAAGCGTGACGCCCTGCTCCGCCAACGCATCGGCCAGATCCTGACGCAGGTCACCGGGTTGCGCGCCGTGCAGCATCCAGACCGGGCCAGAGGAGGTCGAAGCGACCAATTGGCAGGGCTCCGGCAAGTTGAGGTGGCGCGAAGCCACCGCACGTACAGGCTGCGCTACCGCCCCGAACCCGCGCACGGTGAGCGCAGGATCGTCCGCCCTTGCGGTACCGCCCCCAACCAAGACGAGGTCATGGGAGTGGCGCAACCCGTGCACCAGATGGCGCGCTTGCGGCCCAGTGATCCAACGGCTTTCGCCCGTCGCNGTGGCAATTCGCCCATCAAGCGNAGTGGCGAGTTTGAGCGTCAGCCAGGGCCGCCCCCGTTCGATGCGGGACAGAAACCCGCATTGATCCGCGGAAGCGCGGTCGCGCAACACGTCCTCGGTCACATCGATCCCNGCGGCGCGCAGCATTGCGTGCCCACGTCCAGCGACGCGCGGGTCGGGATCGGTCATGGCCGATACGACGCGCGCCACCCCGGCGGCAATCAACGCCTCGGAACATGGTGGGGTCTTGCCTGTATGAGAACAGGGTTCGAGCGAGACATAAACCGTCGCGCCGCGCGCGTCGTCTCCGGCCTGTGCGAGCGCCTGCACTTCGGCATGTGGACGACCTCCGGGCGCCGTCACCCCGCGCCCGACGATCCGTCCATCTTTGACCACAACAGCGCCGACCGAGGGGTTGGGCCAAACACGCCCGAGGTTGCGCCGGCCCAGTGACAGAGCCAACGCCATGAAACGTTCATCGCGGTGCGCGGATGCGCTCACTCCCCTGCCTGATCAGGCGGGCGCAGCTCACTGACAAACTTGTCAAAGTCATCAGCAGCCTGGAAGTTCTTGTAAACACTGGCGAAACGGACGTAAGCCACCGTGTCGATCCGGGCGAGGCTTTCCATGACGATCTCACCGATTGTCTTGGAGGGAATGTCCGTCTCTCCCATGCTTTCCAGCCGACGCACGATGCCAGAGATCATCTGATCCATGCGTTCAGGCTCAACAGGACGTTTCTGCAACGCGATCCGGATGGAGCGTTCCAGCTTGTCGCGGTCAAATTCTTCCCGGCGATTGCTGGATTTGATCACGATCAGATCGCGCAGTTGAACACGTTCATAGGTGGTGAAACGCCCCCCGCAGGCGGGGCAAAAGCGCCGCCGCCGGATCGCCACGTGATCTTCCGCCGGGCGCGAGTCTTTAACTTGGGTATCGATATTTCCGCAAAACGGGCAGCGCATTGGCCCTCCCTCGGTGTACCTGCCTCTTTATATACCGCGACTATAGGGCGATCGCGACAGGTTGGGTAGGGGGCAATTCACGCTACAATATCGTGAGGAAACAGGCATGCGCCTTCGAAGTCAGAAAAAGAAGAGGAATGGGAAGCGGCTTCGAACGATCGTGCATAGTCCACGTGCCTTTGAGGCGCTAACCGCGCGCTCCTCTGTTGCTCCAATCGTTGCGAGCCCGGATGGTAGGCCCGCCTCTCCGACATCCTGAAACGTGAAACGCCAGGCAGGTGTCGCACCTTCCGGCAGCGGGATCCGGGTGAGGCGCACGTTGTGAGCGGCGCCAGCAAAATTGGCATATCGGCCGGCAGCGCACCAATACTCTTCTACAGCATAGCCAGATCGCGAAAGCACGTCGAAAGGATCGCCCCCCCGGCGTAAACGACAGTGGCGCGCTCAGACGTGCGAAACGTCCCGGATCCACCATCAAGAACCGGAGAGGCGCAGCCCGCCAGAACCATCAATAGACCAAACGCAAGGATCCGGTTTAGGACTGCCTGCATGGCTTAAAACGAGAAACTCGTGTTCAAGAAGCTGGTGCGACAAAGTCGCGTGGCTTCAAACACGGACAAGCTGGTCGGATCCCCGCCAATACGGGCCAGCCCAGATGGTTGCGCCACGCCGGGAGGAGGCTGGATCAAAGTAAAGGTCATCCCCTCACCTTGAGGCCTTGGCGTCGGTGTTAATCGAAAAATCCGCGTGGTTCCCGGAACCTGGCGCTCGGCAAACCGTCCCGCCGCACACCAAAAGTCGGGTGCTCCAAAACCGGCCCGAAGCCTTACTGTGAACGGCTGATCGATGGACGTCCAAAGCACGCTCGCCCGCTCGCGAGTTACAAACGTGTTTACGCCATCAGGAAGCGTTTCGCACCCAACAAGGACCATTGCCGATAGCGTCAGTCCAGCAAGTGTCGATTTCATGAGGGTGCCTCCTGCAGTCTTGCTGTGTCATAGCCTATCGCAGGGTTTCGGGGGACGCTATCCGAAAAGCCGGTCACCCAGTTCGTCGATCACCTGCTTGGCCTTGGCAATCGCGATCTCTGACGCGGTGTCAGCATCGCCCAGCACATCGGCACGGATCACCTGATGCGTCTTGGTGTCGTCGCCAAAGTCCTTTTCAATCCGAGCGGACAGCCGAAACTGTGACCCTTCCTTCATGGGCGTGGGGATGATGCGGAAGCCTTCATATTCAATGGCTTCCGCCTCTTTCGGGGCGGATTTTTCGCCACCCCCACCGCCGAAGAGTTTTGAAAAGAGGGACATCGCCCACGCCTTACTGATCGAGGAAGCTGCGCAGCTTCCGCGACCTGCTGGGGTGTTTGAGCTTGCGAAGTGCCTTTGCCTCAATCTGACGGATACGCTCGCGGGTCACGCTGAACTGCTGGCCAACCTCTTCGAGCGTATGGTCAGTGTTCATTCCGATCCCGAACCGCATCCGCAGCACGCGTTCTTCGCGCGGGGTGAGCGAGGCGAGGACGCGGGTGGTCGTTTCCTTCAGGTTTTCCTGAATGGCGGAATCGAGCGGCAGGACCGCGTTCTTGTCTTCGATGAAATCCCCAAGCTGGCTGTCTTCCTCGTCGCCAATTGGCGTCTCAAGGCTGATCGGCTCTTTGGCGATTTTCATCACCTTGCGCACCTTCTCAAGCGGCATTTGCAGCTTTTCGGCCAGTTCTTCCGGTGTCGGTTCGCGACCGATCTCATGGAGCATCTGGCGTCCGGTCCGGACAAGCTTGTTGATCGTCTCGATCATGTGGACCGGGATACGGATGGTGCGCGCCTGATCCGCGATCGAGCGGGTGATCGCCTGACGGATCCACCAAGTTGCGTAGGTCGAGAACTTGTAACCGCGGCGGTATTCAAACTTGTCCACCGCCTTCATCAGGCCGATGTTGCCTTCCTGAATGAGATCGAGGAATTGCAGACCACGGTTGGTGTATTTCTTGGCGATCGAGATCACCAGACGCAGGTTCGCCTCGACCATTTCTTTCTTGGCCTGACGCGCCTCTTTCTCGCCCTTCTGCACTTGCTGGACGATCCGACGGAATTCAGGGATGTCGACGCCGACATACTGACCCACCTGCGCCATCTCACCACGAAGCTCTTCGACCCGTGGGCGCGAGCGTTCGATCAGAGCCTGCCAACCACGACCGGATTTCTCGGTCATGCGGTCGATCCATGTTGGATCAAGCTCATAGCCGCGATACTCGGCGATGAAGTCACGTCGGTTGATGCGCGCCTGGTCAGCGAGCTTCACCATGTTGGAGTCAATCGACATGATCCGGCGGTTGATGCCGTAAAGCTGGTCGATCAGCGCCTCGGTGCGGTTGTTGTGCAAGTGAAGCTCGTTCACCAGTTCAACGATCTCTGAGCGCAGTTTCTGATAGGTCGCTTCTTCCTTCTCGCTGAACGAGCCATCTTCGTTCAGCGTGGCCGACATACGCAAATCCTGCATCTCGGACAGCTTGGTGTAGTCGCGCGCAATCAGATCGAGCGTCTCAAGCACCTTAGGCTTGAGCGCTGCCTCCATCGCTGCGAGCGACATGTTGGCCTGATCGTCTTCGTCGTCATCGTCATCGTTGCGGATCGGGTTGCCGTCCGCATCAAGCTCGGGCTCGGACGATTTCTTTTCTGCGGGCTGCGCGGACGCATCAACGTTCAGATTGCCGACAACGGGTTCGCCGTCTTCGTCGCCCTCTTCGCCCATCGTATTGCCAAAGGTCGTCTCAAGATCGATCACGTCGCGCAGAAGGATTTCTTCGGCCAGAAGTTCGTCGCGCCAGATCGTGATCGCCTGGAACGTCAGCGGGCTTTCGCAAAGCCCCGAGATCATCGTGTTGCGCCCGGCCTCGATCCGTTTGGCAATCGCGATTTCGCCTTCGCGGCTCAAGAGTTCGACCGACCCCATCTCGCGCAAGTACATGCGGACCGGATCATCCGTGCGGTCAAGTTTCTCGGTCTCGGTCGCTGCAACGGCCACCTCACGAGACGTCGAGGCCTCTACAACGTCGGTCGAGCCCTTTTGCTCTTCCTCTTCGACCTCTTCATCTTCGATGACGTTNATGCCCATCTCAGAGAGCATCGACATCACGTCTTCGATCTGTTCGGACGAAACCTGATCAGGCGGCAGAACCTGATTGAGCTGGTCATAGGTGATGTAGCCACGCTCGCGGGCTTCTGCGATCATCTTTTTGACGGCGGTCTGGCTCATGTCGAGCATCAGTTCCCCGTCCTGATCGTCCTGCTTGCGGTCTTCGTTGGTATCCTTCGCGGCCATCCGGCACTCCTGATCAAACGGGGTGTGATTCGCGTTTCTGCGAATCATTTAGATCGAATCATTGATTCGCAAGGGCACCACGACGCTTTTGCGTCCCCTGCGACAGTAACGCTACGCCCCTGACCCGCCGCTTTTGTCAAAGCGGATGGCGTCAAAGACCGCCTCGGAACGGGCGCGGTCGGACCGGCTGAGCTTCACCCCATTGGGCGCGATCTCATAATCGTCCGGGTTGGCCTCATCAGGTTTGCCGGCGTCGTGCCGTGCTGCTGCTGCCTGCCCAAGACGCCACGTGAGCCCCTCGTCAACGAGGCCTGTGATTTCGTCCATTGCGTCCTCTACATCCCGTCTTGCGCCCCGGGCTGCCGCAAGTTTGGCCAGCCCTTCGGCGACGCATTTCTCCGCGACATCGCTGTCGTGATCTTCGCGGAGGCCGGGTGCGATGTGCACATGGCGTGGTTGATAAAGAGTTTCAAGGGCGTCCGGTCCCGCCAATTGTTCAATTTCAACACGTTCTTTGCCCACACCCGCCAAAAGCGCCGACAAGACGCGGGAATGTGCATCAAGGGACGTCTCCATACGTTCAAGTGCGCTTTCGAACCGTTCGATCAGAATCGGGTGCGCCACAAGTGTTGCCAGCACGACCGCCTCTTGCAGGCGCTCATCGGTGCTTGCGTCTCCGGCCACAAGGAACGACCCCTTGGTTTCCGCGCGGGGCGTGCCGGGCGCTGCATCAAACCGCCCGCGTCCCGGCTTTACGGTGCGCGGGGTCGAAGGCTTGCGGAACGCCTCCCACTTCTTGTCGCGCAAGGCTTGGTTGAAATGCCCTTTCAGCCCGGCATCCGGAATACGGTCGAGTGCGGTTTGCAACCGCCGGTCCAGCGCGGCTTTGCGTTCAGGGCTGTCGAACACCTGGCCCTCGGTTTCACGGCGCCAGAGCAACTCGACAAGCGGCAGAGAGGCATCGAGCATCTCGCGCATGGCCCCAGCCCCACTGCTGCGCAGGACATCATCGGGGTCTTTGCCCTCGGGCATGAGGCAGAACCTGAGCGATCGCTCGGGCCCCAACATCGGCAAGGCGAGGTCGATCAGCCGCATCGCCGCCTGCATTCCGGCGCGATCCCCATCAAGCGCCACGATGGGTTCAGGGCTGATCCGCCACAGAAGCTGGAGCTGGTCTTCGGTCACCGCCGTACCGAGCGGCGCGACCGTTGCCTCGAACCCATGCTCGGCAAGGGCGATGACGTCCATATAGCCCTCGGCCACCACAAGCGGCGCGCCTTTGCCAGAGGCCGCGCGCGCAGGTCCGAAGTTGTAAAGATTGCGCCCTTTGTCGAACAGCTCGGTCTCGGGCGAGTTGAGGTATTTGGCGTTGTCGTTCGGGTCCATCGCGCGGCCGCCAAAGGCAATCGCCCGTCCCCGTGGATTGCGGATCGGAAACATGATCCGGTTGCGGAACGTATCGTAAGGCTTCTTGCCGGAATTGGAGGGCTTGGCGAGGCCACAGGCAAGGATCATATCCTCGTCCACGCCCTTGCCGCGCAGGTGATCCCAGAGGTTCTGCCACCCCTCGGGCGCGAAACCGATTTCCCAACGCTCAAGCGCGCCGTCATTCAAACCGCGGCCCGCCAAATAGTCTCGCGCTGCCACCGCAGGGCCGGTGTTAAGCTGAAGGCGGAAGAATTGCACCGCCTGTTCCATGACGTCGGCGAGTTCGCTCAGCCTGTCGGCCTTTTGCGCCGCAACCGGGTCTGGCGCAGGCATGGTCATTCCAGCCTCGCGCGCCAGAATTTCCACCGCTTCCATGAAGCCTACATTCTCGGTCTCACGCACAAAGCCGATTGCGTCGCCCTTGGCGTGACAGCCAAAGCAGTAGTAATACCCCTTGCGGTCATCGACGTGGAAACTGGCGGTTTTTTCCTGATGGAACGGACACGGTGCCCAGAGATCGCCCTTGCCCTGATTGGATTTGCGCGCATCCCACACGACTTTTCGTCCCGCGACCTGTGCGATCGAAGTGCGATTTCGAAGCTCGTCAAGGAATCCCGGAGGCAGCGCCATTGCACGAGATTAACTCAGCTTCGCGCGGCCTTCCAGCAGCTTGAGCGCTTCGGTCAGTTCGTGAACGGCTGTCTTGGCCATCGACCGAAAGACCAAGATCTCAAACGACGCGGCACCCAGCCGCGTTATCGAACACGTCATGTGATTGAGCAGCGTACGGGCCGTATGGCCCGGCTTGAAGTGGTCGCGCCGCAGATCAATCGGGGTCAACCGTGCCAATGCATTGGCGGCCATGGGTCCGGTAATCTGAATAACCGCAAAGCCGTCGCTTTGATCGGTGACCGCCGCGCCGTCCGGGGAAACAGCCGGACCGATAACCAGAGCCTGTTCAGGCCCGACCCAGATGCATCGCGCGTCTTGCTTGCCCGTCATCCTGCCAGGCGCGGGAAACCCGACGCCGACTTCGGCTTTCAAAGCGTCGCTGACCGTTTTCTTTTTGCCTTTGAACGGCGCGACCAGCGTGATGGCTTCAGGGACAACTTCCGAGACTGTCGTTTCGGCGATCGCCAACGGCAAGAGGTCCGCGCAGGGGGATTTGGGAACAAGACTAACCACGCATCCGTCCCCCCTCTGGATCGAAAAATACCGGGTTACAGACCTCAACCTCGGTTTTCACACCGCGCAGGTGGTCGACCATCTGTACCGTCTCTCCGATGCGGTCCGGGCCGGACTTGAGAAACCCAAGACCAAGGAAACTGCCAAGCGTCGGGGAATAGCAGACCGAGGTGATGTATCCCTGATCCTCCAAGCGAACGGCCTCGGCGCCCATGTTGAACAGATGCGCGCCCGCAGTAAGCTCTTTCACCGCGCCGGTGGGTTTGAGGCCGACAAGCCGCTCGCGCGCCGGGTCCAGCAACCCAGGGCGTGCGGCCATGGTTTTGCCGATGCAGTCCTTCTTGGCGGAAATCATCCGCTCCATGCCGATGTCAAATGCCGTCACGCGCCCATGAATTTCGGAATGGGTGATAAACCCTTTCTCGATCCGCAGCACATTGAGCGCCTCCATCCCGTATGGACCACCGCCCAGAACAGACGCTTGTGAAAGCAAGAGGCGATAAAGCGCCTCACCGTAACGGGCAGGTACGGCAACCTCGAAACCCTCTTCGCCGGAGAACGAAATCCGGAACAGCCGTCCGGGCACACCTGCGACACCAATGTTGCCACAAGACATGAACGGCCATGCCGCCCAGTCGATAGGACCATCGAGCACGACATCGAGCAGCGCTCGCGCTTTTGGTCCCGCAACCGCAAACTGCGCCCACTGTTCAGTTGCACTGGCGATGCGCACGTCCCAATCGGGCCGCAGCGCTTGCAGGACAAAATCAAGGTGCTGCATGACCTGCCCCGCCGCAGCGGTGGTCGTGGTCATGACGTAGTGCGTCTCACCCAACCGCGCGGTCGTGCCATCATCCATCACGTGCCCGTCTTCGCGCAGCATCAAGCCATAGCGGACTTTGCCGACCTTTAGGGTCGAGAACATGTTGGTATAGACAAAATCCAACAGCGCTGCCGCATCCGGACCCTGAATGTCGATCTTGCCAAGGGTCGACACATCGGCCACCCCCACCGCGTTGCGGACCATCTGCACCTCGCGGTCGCAGGATTGGCGCCATGTCGTCTCACCCGCGCGCGGGTAGTAGGAGGGCCGATACCAAAGACCCGCCTCGACAAAGGGCGCGCCGAGGTCTTCGGTAGCCGTGTGAGAGGTGGTGAAACGCTCGGGCGCGAACCCTTTTCCACGGGCTCCTGCCCCCATGGCCGACAGTGGCACAGGTGCAAATGGCGGGCGGAAGGTCGTGGTTCCGGTCTGCGGGATCGTGCGTCCCGTGGCGTCCGCCAGAATGGCCAGCGCCGCCACGTTGGAATTCTTGCCCTGATCGGGCGCCATGCCTTGCGTCGTATAGCGCTTCATATGCTCGACAGAGGCAAAGTTCTCCTGCGCGGCAAGCTTCACGTCTTTGACAGTGACGTCATTGGCCATGTCGAGCCACGCCCGTTTTTTTCCAGGCACCAGCCAGAATGGGGTGTGCCCGGTGAACCCGTTCTCGGCCTTGGGCAATGCGGGCGCTTCCGTCGTTTGCCCAAGCGCTTCGAGCGCGGCGATGGCCGCTTCGGCTCCGGTGCGCAGGCAATCCGCCGTTGATTGAGCCCCGTCAGCAGACCCCGCCGGGAACAGTCCCGGAACGGCATCTGGCGCCGGAACAAAGGCGGCAAGGTCTTCGTTCCACACCGGGCGACCGTTCATGTGGCATGTCAGATGCACAGACGGGTTCCAGCCGCCCGACACGGCAAGGCAGTCGGTCCAGACAGACTGATCCTTGCCACTGGCGTCACGGATGGTGATATCGGTCAGTCCCAGCCGCCCGGTGGTTCCCGTAACCTGAGCCCCAGAAAAGAGCGGATAGTCACCAATGGCCTGCGCATCGGCACGCGGGTCAATCACAGCCGCGACCGTCACGCCCGCCGCCGCAAGGTCACGGGCCGTGCGATGCGCGTCATCGTTATTGGCGAAAACCGTCACGGACTTTCCGGGGCTTACCCCCCAGCGGTTGGCATATGCGCGCACGGCCCCGGCAGCCATGACACCGGGACGATCATTGTTGGCAAAGGCGATACCGCGCTCAATCGCGCCGGACGCCAGAATGCTTGCCTTGGCCACGATCCGCCAGAAGGTTTGCCGCGGCGCCGCACCGGGGTCCGCCACATGCATTGCCGTGCGTTCAATCGCGCCATAGGTGCCTTGATCGTAGACGCCCGTGACGGTGGTGCGTGACATGACGCGCACATTGGGCGCGGCCTCAAGCTCGGCCACGGCTGCCGCCACCCAATCGGCGGCGGGCGCACCATCGATTTCTTCCACTTCCGCCAGAAGCCGCCCGCCGAGCGCGTGGTCCTGTTCCGCCACAATGACATCGGACCCGGCCCTTGCCGCGACAAGCGCGGCCATCAACCCCGACGGACCGCTCCCGATGACCAACAGGTCACAATGGGCGTAAGCCTTTTCATAAGGCTCCTGATCGGGCGCCCCGGACAAAGCACCAAGTCCCGCCGCACGGCGGATCACAGGTTCATAGACACGCTCCCAAAACGCGCGGGGCCACATGAAGGTCTTGTAGTAGAACCCTGCCCCCAAAAACGGCGCAGCGAGATCGTTGACGCTCAGCAGATCGGTTTTGAGCGACGGCCAGCGGTTCTGGCTGGATACCTCAAGACCTTCATAGACCTCTTGCACGGTCGCGCGTTGGTTCGGGGTCTGGGCGGCCCCACGCCCCAAGGTTATCAGAGCGTTGGGCTCCTCTGGTCCTGCCGACCAGATACCGCGTGGCCGGTGGTATTTGAACGACCGCCCCACAAGCCGGATATCATTGGCCAAAAGCGCCGCGGCGACGGTCTCGCCCTTGCGGGCCCGAACCGTCTCACCGTCGAACGTGAAACTAAGGGAGGGGGCGACGTCGCCGCCGGAACGGTCGAGCCTCATCGCTTGACCTCTGCCACGGCTTTTGACCCCGCCACCTCATGCGTGACCGTGTCACGGTCAACAATGACCCAAGCGCCACAAGGTCCGTGATGCCATAAGTCCTGTGTGGCACCGGCGGGGTTGTCGCGCAGGTGAAGGTAATCGTCCCACGCCGCCTCACCCGCGTCGGGTGCGGGGCGGGCAATGGCCAGTGCGTGCCCACGATAGGTGAATTCCCGAATGTCGCGTTCGCCGCAATATGGACAGGTGATGCGCATGGATATCTTGCCGGTCAGTGCAGGTTATGCTGACTTCCCGTCCCCTCCTCGTCCATGAGACCCACGCCCGTGCGGAACCGGTCCAGCCGATATTTTGTGGCGCTTTCATGGGGACGGTCTTGTGCGATCAGATGTGCGAAAGCAAAGCCCGATCCCGGCACGGCCTTGAACCCGCCATAGCACCAGCCGCAGTCAATATAGAGACCCTCAATGGGGGTCCTATCGATGATGGGTGAGCCATCCGGCGTCATGTCCATAATTCCGCCCCACGACCGCAAGAGCTGAGCTTTCCCTATCATCGGCATGAGCGCCATGGCGGCCTCCATGACGTGTTCGGCCATGGGCAGATTGCCGCGCGCGGCGTAGGACGCGTAAAAGTCCAAATCGCCGCCAAACACCAGACCGCCTTTGTCGGACTGGCTGATATAGAAATGGCCCATTCCAAAGGTCACAACGTGATCGATGACGGGCTTCAGGCCCTCGGTCACAAAGGCCTGAAGAATGTGACTTTCGATCGGAAGGCGCATGCCCGCCATGGCCGCCACTTGTCCCGAACGCCCGGCCACGACGATGCCGACCTTCTTGGCCCGGATGGCACCTCGGGTGGTCTGAACACCGGTCACACGCCCGCCTTCGATATCGATCCCAGTTACCTCGCAGTTCTGGATCAGATCGACGCCGCGACTGTCAGCGGCGCGCGCAAGGCCCCATGCCACCGCGTCGTGACGGGCAGAGCCGCCGCGAGGATGGAAAAGCCCGCCATAGATCGGAAAGCGAGCGTTGTCGAAATCCAGATATGGCAAGTGTTTGCGGACACCTTCGCGGTCGAGCAAGATCGCGTCGTCACCCTGATTGATCATCGCGTTTCCGCGTCGCGCGGCATAGTCGCGTTGCCCATCTGAGTGGAACAGATTGATCACCCCGCGCTGGGAATGCATGACGTTGTAGTTAAGATCGCCCTCTAGCCCTTCCCAGAGCTTCAGCGAGTGCGAATAGAACTCGGAATTGCCCGGAAGTGCGTAATTGGCCCGAACGATGGTTGTGTTCCGCCCGACATTTCCACCACCCAGATAGCCTTTCTCAAGCACAGCAACATTCGTCAGCCCATGCTCTTTGGCGAGGTAATGCGCGGTGGCCAGCCCGTGCCCACCGCCGCCGATAATGATGATATCGTATTCCGGCTTGGGCGTCGGATCCCGCCACACGGGTTTCCAGCCGGAATTCCCGGTCAGCCCCTGTTTGAATATCTGAAACCCTGAATACCGCACCGCGCCGCGCCTTTGTCGGGGCAACCTTGCCCCGGTTCAGGCGGAGTGTTCAATGGCTTGATGTGAATTCCGCGTCGAAGTGCGACAGAAGCCTGCCGTTTCGCGACCGATCAGAAGGCCAGACGGAACGCCGCGCCCGCAATCGGCGCCGTGTCGTACTCGCGGCGGTCCACCAAGGCACCGTTGGCATCTTCTAGGCTCAAACGCCCGTTAAACTCAGCTCCCACAAACGCTGAAATGAAGCTGCCCGGGAAAGGCTGATACGAGAAGGTCGCGACCAGAGGAAAGCTCTCATCCTCGCCTACGCCACCCGGTGCAAGGCCATCACCGTTAAGGCGGAACCGATAGCGTTCAAGCCGTCCAGCCACGCCGACGCTAAACTTGTCCGCTGCGCGATAGGTCAGGGTCAGACCCGGCCCCTCTGTCGCGCCGGGCGCCTGTGCCGTTGACAGATTCCAGCGGTCCGTAATGTCCCAGTCGATCAAAAGGGCTGGGAAGACGTTCAGATCGGACGACTCAATTTGAGAAAAGACGCCAAGCCCGGGGCCAATGCTCAGACTGTCATTGACGCGCCACGTCACCCCGCCGAACGCACCATACGTACGGCCATCCTCCATCGAGGCGCCGCCTTCAATGCTATAGCGCAAAGAAGGCGCGACAAAGGCCCGCGCCGAGCCCAGTTGGAAGCCTACGGGAACACTGAAGGCCGTGTTTTCGATCCGCGTGAAAGGCGCAGGCGACGTGCCGCCAAAGGCATAGTCAAGCTGCCCCCGGCTGGCCGCGAGACCGACGGTCGTTCCACCATTGCCGCGATAAAGACCACCGATACGCAAAAATGCACGGTCAACCGAAAAGGACCCACCCTCTTTGAGATCGGTGTCTGGCTGACTGGAGTAGATGCCGTCAAAAGAAAAGAACAAAGGGCCGCGATCGGCAGGTTGCGCTGCTGCCGTTGTCGCAAGTGCGAGTGTTACAAGTATGATCGCGATCAGCCGCATCTTTGCGCCTTTCATTTGCCCGGTCTTAACCCCAAGCCATCGGTTGCATCCAATGATCTCAGTGTCTTACCAGTGCTACGCCCCCCGTCAGCGAACGGATCACTCACAACCCTTTGGCACGATAACTTTTTGCCACACGATCAATCGCCACGAGGTAGGCGGCGACCCTCAAATCCGACACATCTTCGCGCGAATGCCAAACCTCACGCATAGATTGATACGATGTCCGCATCGTATCGTCGAGCCCTGAGCGAACCAGCTCAAGTTCGTCCGCACCGCGCAAGTACTTCTCCTTAAAGGTGGGTGTCATGGACCAGGCATCGCCCAACGTCTCGTCGAGACGTTCAAGTTCCTGCACGACGAGCATATGCCGCGCCTCTTCCTGACGGCGTTGCATGCGCCCAAAACGGATGTGGCTGAGGTTCTTGACCCACTCGAAATAGGATACGGTCACGCCGCCCGCATTGGCGTACATGTCGGGAATGATGACGGTCCCCTTCTTGCGGAGAATATCATCCGCGCCGGATGTAATCGGACCATTCGCCGCCTCGATGACCAGCGGGGCCTTTACGTTTTCGGCATTGCCAAGATTGATGACGCCCTCGAGCGCCGCGGGGATCAGGATATCGCAGTCTTCTTCAAGCACGCTTGAGCCGTTCTCGACATAGGTGCCCTCAGGATATCCTTTCACGCCGCCATGGCCTGCGATCCAGTTGCGCACCGCTTCGACATCAAGCCCCTCAGGATCCGTCAACGCCCCATCACGCTCGATGATCCCGACGATTTTGCAACCATCTTCCTCGGCCAAAAACTTCGCCGCGTGATAGCCCACGTTGCCAAGCCCCTGAACAATCACCCGCTAGGCCCACAGTGCCAGCTGACGACGTGGTCAATAGGCCCGACAAAGGGTCGGATGGATCCTCGG
>JABSSC010000071.1 GCA_013214635.1 Paracoccaceae bacterium
TGCCGCTCTGGCGGGCGACACCGAGGCGTTGATGGCCATGCGCGAAGGCGACATGCAAAAGCTGATCTTTCACGAGGCCCCCCAGCCCGTGTCGGATGCCGCGTTCACCGATACCAACGGCACCGAATTCACGCTGGCCGATTGGGAAGGCAAAACCGTTGTCGTGAACTTTTGGGCCACGTGGTGCGCGCCCTGCCGGAAAGAGATGCCGGGGTTGGACCGGCTGCAGACCGAAATGGGCGGCGACGATTTTGAGGTTGTGACGATCGCGACGGGCCGCAACTCGGTCCAGGGGATCGTGAAGTTCTTTGAAGAGACGGGTGTTGAGAACTTGCCGATCCTGCTTGACCCGCGGTCCTCCCTCGGGCGCGACATGGGTGTTCTGGGACTGCCCATCACCGTGATTCTGAACCCCGAAGGCGAAGAGATCGCCCGCCTGCGCGGCGATGCAGAATGGGACAGCGACAACGCCAAGGCCATTTTGCAAGCGGTGATGGATGACGCGGGTGCGTGACTGCTAAAAATACCTGAGGTCCTCTTAAGCGACCGTTCATGACTTTCTGGTCAGGCTGCACCGTCCAGAAGGAAAGGCGCCGCCTATGACCGACCTGATCAACCCTGCCGATGAAAACGCGCTTGCCGCCGCGATTGATTTGCGCAGCCGTGATGCGCTGCGGATGGTGCAGAAGGCGGTCGAGACCAAGAATGTGCGGCTGGCCTTTCAACCCGTGGTCGGGCGCAACCGGCCTGACCGCCCCGCGTTTTACGAAAGCCTGATCCGGGTTCTTGATGATCAAGGGCGTGTAATCCCCGCGCGGGATTTCATCGACGCAATTGAACGGCAGGAGGTCGGGCGCATCATCGACTGTCTCGCGCTGGAGTTCGCGTTGATAGCGCTGCGCAACAACCCGACCCTGCGCCTGTCGGTGAACATGTCGGCGCGCTCAATCGGTTATGGGGACTGGCTGCGCACGCTGGAGAAGGGCATCGCGCGGGACGCGACCTGTGCGGAACGGTTGATTCTTGAGATTACCGAGGCGTCCGCCATCGTCATGCCCGAGGTTGTGCAGGCGTTCATGTCGGACATGCACGGGCGCGGGTTGTCCTTTGCGCTGGATGATTTCGGCGCGGGCTACACCGCGATCCGGTATCTGCGCGATATGTATTTCGACATCGTCAAAATCGACGGGCAGTTCATCCGCAATATCGACACCTCGCCCGACAATCAGATCGTGACGAAAGCGCTCGTGTCGATCTCGCGCCATTTCGAGATGCTGACGGTGGCCGAAGCGGTCGAGACGCAAGCCGAGGCAGAGGCGCTCAAACGCATCGGCGTCGATTGTCAGCAGGGCTATCTTTACGGTGCGCCCAAGCTCCAACCCGACTGGTTTGAGGCCAACCCGACCGCCCGCGCGGTTTGACGTGAGTGCATAGCGGCTAAAGCGCACGGTCCGTTGCTCTTGCTGCGCGTGCATTCTATACCCGTGGCCGAGTTCGGAACGCGGTCGCTTCGCTTTTTCCGAAGGTATGCGGCCCCGCCCGAAGACGTCACCTGTCGGGTAGAGGAGCCCATTCCATGACCAACGTTGTTATCGCATCTGCCGCACGTACGCCTGTCGGCAGCTTCAACGGATCATTCGCCAACACGCCTGCCCACGATCTGGGCGCAGCCGTCATCGACGCTTTGGTCGCCCGCGCGGGCATCGAAAAATCGGACGTGTCCGAGACGATCCTTGGTCAGGTGCTGACCGCCGGTCAGGGCCAAAACCCTGCACGTCAGGCCCATATCAACGCGGGCCTGCCGAAAGAAAGCGCCGCATGGGGCATCAACCAGGTGTGTGGTTCGGGTCTTCGCGCTGTGGCGCTTGGCGCCCAGCACATCCAGTTGGGTGACGCCGACATCATCGTGGCCGGTGGTCAGGAAAACATGACGATGAGCCCGCATGTGCAAGCGCTGCGCGCAGGCCACAAGATGGGCGATCTGAAATTCATCGACTCGATGATCAAGGACGGACTGTGGGACGCGTTCAACGGCTACCACATGGGCCAAACGGCCGAGAACGTGGCCGAGCAGTGGCAGATTTCCCGCGACATGCAGGACGAATTCGCGGTCGGTTCACAGAACAAAGCCGAAGCCGCGCAGAAGGCTGGCAAGTTCAAGGACGAGATCACGCCCTTTACCATCAAGACTCGCAAGGGCGACATCGTGGTCGAGGATGACGAATACATCCGCCACGGCGCAACGATGGAAGCGATGCAGAAACTCCGCCCCGCCTTTGTGCGCGACGGCGGCACGGTCACGGCGGCCAACGCATCGGGTATCAACGACGGTGCGGCAGGCGTCCTGCTGATGAGCGCCGACAATGCCGAGGCACGGGGCATCACCCCAATGGCCCGGATCGCAAGCTATGCCACCGCCGGCCTCGACCCGTCGATCATGGGCGTCGGCCCGATCTATGCCTCGCGCAAGGCGCTGGACAAGGCAGGCTGGAAGGTCGACGACCTTGAGCTGGTTGAAGCCAACGAAGCCTTTGCCGCCCAAGCCTGCGCGGTGAACAAGGACATGGGTTGGGACCCTGCGATCGTGAACGTGAACGGCGGCGCGATTGCCATCGGCCACCCCATCGGCGCCTCCGGTGCGCGCGTTCTGAACACGCTGGTCCACGAAATGGTGCGCCGCGACGCCAAGAAAGGCCTCGCCACGCTCTGCATCGGCGGCGGCATGGGCGTTGCCATGTGCCTTGAGCGTGACTGATATGCACAAAAACGGGGGCCTTCGGGGGCCCCGTTTTCGTTAAAGACCTTACCAAGACAAAAAGACTAGAGACGAATTGGAGGAAACTCATGGGACGCGTAGCATTGGTCACTGGCGGGAGCCGCGGCATTGGTGAAGCGATTTCAAAAGGCCTGAAGGCCGCCGGATACGAGGTCGCCGCGACCTATGCCGGGAATGATGAAAAGGCCGCTGCCTTTACCGAAGCGACCGGCATCAAAACCTATAAATGGGACGTCGCCGACTATGACGCCTCCGCTGCCGGCATCGCACAGGTCGAAGCCGACCTTGGCCCCGTCGAAGTCGTCGTCGCCAATGCTGGCATCACCTGGGACGGCTTTTTCCACAAGATGAAACCGGAACAGTGGCAGAAGGTCATCGACACGAACCTAACCGGTGTTTTCAACACCGTCCGTCCCGTCTGGCCCGGCATGCGTGAGCGTGGCTTTGGCCGGGTGATCGTGATCTCGTCGATCAACGGTCAAAAGGGTCAGGCCGGTCAGGTGAACTATGCCGCCACCAAAGCGGGTGACCTCGGGATCGTGAAATCGCTGGCCCAAGAGGGCGCGATGAAGGGCATCACCGCAAACGCTGTTTGCCCCGGTTACATCGGCACCGAAATGGTCCGCGCGATCCCTGAAGAAGTTCTGAACTCAAAGATCATCCCACAGATCCCTGCGGGCCGTCTGGGTGAACCCGAAGAGATCGCACGCTGCGTGGTTTTCCTCGCCTCTGACGAATCGGGCTTCATCAACGGCTCGACCATTTCGGCCAACGGCGCGCAGTTCTTCGTCTAAGGCGCGCTTTGCCTCAACAAAAAAGCCCGGTGCGCTGCACCGGGCTTTTCTTTTTTTGAATTTGGTCTCGCTTACGAGCGGCGGCCAAACAGACGGCCAAACGCGCTGGTAATCGCCTTGGACCGTTCAACGTGGCTTGCACGGATGGCGTCGCGGGCGCGGGTGTCGCTGGAAATCTCAAACATCGGTGTCTCCTTCGGGTGCATCAGGAATTTTGAATTGTCCCTTATTTGCGCCTTGACTCTTCTGATCACAAACGAGACTTTCTAGGCATTCAGATCAGATTTTTTTAATCGAAGCACATGCAAGACAGACTACCACCCCTGACCGCACTCCGTGCGTTTGAAGCCGCCGCGCGCCATATGTCCTTTGCCAAGGCCGCGGCCGAGTTGAACGTGACGCCCGCCGCCTTGTCGTTTCAGATCAAATCGCTTGAGGATCACTTGGGCGTACCGGTCTTTCGCCGTCTCAATCGCGCGGTTGAACTGACCGAGGCGGGTCGCGTTCTGGCACCGCCCACGTCTGATGGATTCGCGACACTGACGGCCGCGTGGCGGTCTGCCCGGCGCATGGCCGGGTCAAGTTCGCTTAACGTGACGGCGGGCCCGGCGTTCACCGCCAAGTGGCTCGCCCCGCGCCTATTCAACTTTGCGCAAGAGCATCCAGATATCGAGCTTCGGTTTTCGGCCACGTTGCGAATGATGGATTTTGACCGAGATGAGGTCGATGTGGCGATCCGCTTTGGCTATGGGCCGGATAAGGGGCTGTTCTCCATTCCGATCCTTCAGGAGTGGGCGACGCCGATGGTGTCGCCGGAGTTGGCCAAGCAGATCACGTCGCCCGAGGACCTGCGAGAGATGACGCTGATCCATCAGGATGACACAGCGTTTTTGAACCCGCGTATCGACTGGGATTCGTGGTTCCGCGCCAACGGCATGGGCAAGGTGCCCGATCACGGCCCGCATTTTTCGCAGGCCGATCATGCACTTGATGCGGCGCAGGCGGGCGCGGGCGTTGTCATGGGGCGGTTTACGTTGGCCTCAAAAGCCCTGCGCGAAGGACGGCTGGTCATGCCGTTCGATCTGTCGATCACAACGGATGCGAATTACCGATTTGTCTGTCCAAAAGGAGGGGAGACGCGGCCGCATATCCGGGCATTTCTGGATTGGGTCACGCGTGAGGTCGGGTATTCCGAAAGCTTGGCCGAAGGCCGCCGCTTTGTCGCAGCGGCCGACGTGCCCAAGGCCGCTTAGGCTGTCTGAAGCCGCGTAATTTCTTCTTTCAGCCGTAGCTTTTGTTTCTTGAGCTCATTTACCTGAAGGGCGTCTATTCCGGGTTGTCGTTGTGCCTCCTCAACCCGTTCAGACAGAGTCTGGTGCTTCTTCTTTAGTTCGTGAAGATGCGCGTTCAGGCTCATATGCTCCTCCTGTTCGATTAATGTGGATGTCCAGTGCAGCACATTTTTCGAGTCGAGTCACGAAAACTAGACCAACGGTGGACAGCCCGCAGTCTGCCTGTTGACAACTTAATGTTTGGTTAAACAGACACCCAAGGCCATGGGGCCCCGTCGCGTAGGACGGCGTTGACCTCGGGTCGGTAGCTTTCGCCGTCTTGTGTATGGGTGTCGCCCAGGTGAAGGATCGTGTGCGAGTGCAGGATCAGAGCCGCCTTCGCGCCCTTTCGCGCGGTCACGATCACCAGTTTCGCAGGGCGCTCAGAACGAGCCGCAAGCGGGCGCACCTCAATCCCTCCAACGCGCCCTTTCAGTCCAGACAGCAAGGCATCGAGCCGATCCGCGCGCTGGATCACGGCAAGCGTCCCTTTGGGGGAAAGCCGCCGGATCGCTGTGTCAAGCCAGTCTTCCAACGGGTGCACCTCGGCCAGTCCCGTCTCGCGCGCGTCTTTGGGTGACGGGGTACGGCTGTCCGCTTCAAAATACGGGGGGTTCGTCATGACGATATCGAAACTCTCCCGCGCCCAATCCCCTTGCGGCGCGAAAAGGTCATCGGTTTCGACCGTGGCGCGGGTCTCGTTGGCTTGCGCGTTTTGGCGGGCGAGGTCGGCATAGTCCGATTGAAGCTCGACACCCGTCAGCGACAGGCCCGGAACCCGCGCGCCGAGGCAGAGCATTGCCGTTCCCACACCACAGCCCAGATCCAGAACGCGCTGCCCGGACCGCGCCGGAACGGACGCCGCCAGAAACACCGGATCGACCCCCGCGCGATAGCCCGACGCCGGTTGCTGCAGGATCAACCGGCCGCCCAGAAACTTGTCTGATGTCGTTTCAGCCATCCAAAGGGATATCATTGTCACGCAGGATGGCCGTGGCGCGGAAATGGTCGCGATCCGCGACCATGAGCCGGCGCGGCAAAACGCCGATGGACCCTTCCAGCACGCTCATGTGGACGTCCATTTCAAACCAGTCTATATCCTCGCCGTCGAGCAGGGCTTTGGCAAAGGCAATGGCGGTCGGATCGTTGGTGCGCAGAAGCTCTTTCATAATCATGACTTAAGGGCAGCATGACCCCTTTGTCGAGCCAACTGACGGGTGTGTGATGGGAGTGGATCAGGCGGTGCGTCCTCATGAGGAGCTTGCGACGGCGTTGGATGACGATTTGCAGGCGGTCAACGCGCTGATTCATGAGCGGATGTCGTCGGAAAACGCGCCGCGCATTCCCGAGGTCTCTGCCCACCTGATCGACGCTGGCGGCAAGCGCATCCGGCCAATGCTGACTTTGGCCAGCGCGCATATCTGTGGCTATGAGGGCATCCATCATATCCACCTTGCCGCGACGGTTGAGTTCATTCACACCGCAACGCTTCTTCATGACGATGTCGTGGATGAAAGCGGCCAGCGGCGCGGGCGGCCCACGGCAAATCTGCTGTGGGACAACAAATCGAGCGTGCTGGTGGGGGATTACCTGTTCGCGCGGTCGTTCCAGTTGATGGTTGAAACCGGCTCGTTGCGGGTGCTGGATATCCTGTCGAACGCGGCGGCGACGATTGCAGAAGGCGAAGTGCTGCAACTGACGGCGGCGCAGGATTTGTCGACCGGAGAGGATACCTATCTCAAGGTCGTGCGCGGCAAGACGGCGGCGTTGTTCTCAGCCGCGACCGAGGTCGGTGGCGTGATTGCCGGACAACCCGAAGAGGTCGTGCAGGCGCTTTACACCTATGGCGACGCGCTGGGCATCGCGTTTCAGATAGCCGATGACCTTTTGGACTATGGCGGGTCGTCTGCCGCGACAGGCAAGAATGTCGGGGACGACTTTCGTGAGCGAAAAGTGACGTTGCCCTTGATCAAGGCCTATGCCCGCGCAGATGACGAGGAACGCGCCTTCTGGCAGCGCGTCATTGCCAAGGGCGATCAGGGCCCGGCAGATCTTGACGAGGCGCATGCGATCATGGCGCGGCACGATGCGCTGGGATTGGCGCGGGCGGATGCCCAGCGCTGGGCGGCGACGGCGCGGGATGCGTTGCAGGACGTGCCGGCCCATCCGTTGCGCGACACGCTTTCGGATCTGGCGGAATACGTGGTGGCGCGGCTTAACTGAAGCGCGGTTGCGCGTGATCCAGCCACGATCCCAACACGCCCCCGGCCACCCACCAGCCCGGATGATCCGCAGCGATCCGGGTTGCGGCGGCGTCGGCCGCGCCTTGGGTCGCGTACAGCCCGAAACAGGTGGCCCCTGATCCCGACATCCGCGCCAGCGCACAATCCTTGGTGGCCGCAAGCGCGTCCAGAACCCTGTCGATGACCGGGGCAATCCCCCGCGCCGGCGCCTCGAGGTCGTTGCGCTGCGCGCCCAGCCACGCAATCAGCTCTGCCGGGCCGGAGAAGTCCGGCAGCGTCTCGGCCATTGGGGGATTGTCGCGATGCACGAGGCGGCGGAACACCTCGGGCGTTGGCACCGCCACACGCGGGTTGACCAACACCGCCGGCAGGTCGGGGAGTTCAACATAATCCAACCGCGCGCCGATCCCGCGCGCCCTCTGGCCGCTGGACAGCAGGCACATCGGGATATCGGCCCCGAGCGTTTCCATTGGCGGCAGCTCGGCAGGCAGCGGATCGGCCGCGGCCGCCGCGCTGGCCCAAAGGTGGCGCAATCCGCGGAATGTGGCGGCGGCATCCGCCGAACCCCCGCCTATTCCAGCGGCAGAGGGCAGGTTCTTGGTCAGTGTGATCTGTGCCCCGCGCCCGCGCGCATAGCGCTCGGCCATTTGCAGAACAAGGTTGCGATGGTCCGTCGGGACGCCCTCGGCCTCGGGGCCATCCACCCCAAGCGTCAGCCCCTCGGCGTGCCGAAATGTCAGCGCGTCATAGACCGGGCCAAACGCCACGAGGCTGTCGATTTCGTGAAAGCCGTCGTCGCGCTGCCCGGTGATGTGCAGCGTCAGATTGACCTTGGCCGGAGCCCGGACCTTAACCGTCGTCATTTGCCACGTTCAGGGGCGCGGCACCTTCGTCGGCCAGAACCGCGTCCAGCCCGACATCCAGCTTGCGGCGGATGCGGTCGGCCTCGTCGGGTTCGGGGTCAAAGGACAGCGCCCGGTGCCATTGGAACTCGGCCTCGCGCGTGCGGCCCACGGCCCAGTACACATCGCCAAGGTGATCGTTGACGATGGGATCGACCGGCATCAGTTCGACCGCGCGCTCCATGTGGATTACGGCCTCATCATAGCGGCCCAAGCGGTAGAGCACCCACCCAAGGCTGTCGGTGATATATCCCGAATCCGGGTCGCCCTGAACGGCGCGCTGGATCATGTCGAGCGCTTCGTCCATGTTCGACTGCATTTCGACAAAGGAATACCCCAGATAATTCAGCACTTGCGGCTGATCGGGGCGCAATTCCAGCGCGGTGCGAAAATCGGCTTCTGCCTGTGGCCACTGGTCCAGCCGCTCATGCGCGATGCCGCGTGCGAAATAGACCATCCACTGACGGACATCAGGTGTTTCAAACAGCGCGACTGCACGATCATAGGGCGGGATGGATTCCTCAAAGCGTTCCATCTGACGCAGGAGGTCCCCGAGCGTGATATGAACAAGTGCGACGTCGCCGTAGCTTTCCGAAAGCTGTTTAAGCGCCTCGATTGCCGCATCGGATCTGCCAAGCCGGTTCAGCGATTCTGCACGACCCAATTCCGCAGAATAGTACGAGGGGTGATCGCGCGGGACGAGGTCATAGGCCTCGGTCGCCAGTTCATAGCGTTGAAGGCTTTCCAACAGGGTCGCGGACAGGATTATGCTGTCGATATGCCCAGGGTCGATGAAGCTGGACATACGGGAATAGATCAGAGTGTAGGCGTCATTTGCCTCACCGCTGAGCGCGCCAGCGATCGAATGATAGATCTCGGCCACGCCTTCGGCAGCGTTGGCAACTTCGTCAGCACGAACAGACCCGTCGAGCACCGCGGTACGCATGGCCTCGGCTTCGGGATCGCTGCTGCCCGCGAAACCGATATCGAGCATCTCAAGCGCTTCATCGGTGCGATCGAGTTGAGCCAGTACGCTGGCATGGATCAACGCGCCGCGTCGTGTGAGGTTCAACTGGGTTCCGTCGGCGCCCGACAAGATGCGGTCTGCACCTTCGAGATCGCCAACAGTGATCAGTGCCAGCGCCTTGTGAAACAGGCCAAAGGCCTGCACGCCTTGCGTGTCGGCGACAGCGTCGAACGCGTCAAGCGCCTCGGCAATGTCGCCGGTCCCAACGAGGGACCAGGCGCGAAGAAGGCCATCAAAGAGCGGGCCGACCGACTGTCCTGCATCGAGATCGGCAAGGATCTGATCCCACTGTTCCCGCTTGGCGGCATCGGCGGTCAGTGCAAGGTTGGCAAGCTGACTGTTCGCGCCCGCCTGAAGCATCCGTCGCGCGATGGGCACGGCCCGATCAACTTCCCCGGTTGCGATGTAAGAGGTCAGCGCCGCTTCCATCAGCGTCAGGTTGCCGGGGTCGCGGGCCAGCGCGCGGGAATAATACCGCGCGGCAGCAGAGAAATCGCTTGTCACACTGGCGCTGCGCGCCGCGAGATAGGACCCCGCATCGCCTTCGGCCAATACAGGTTGAGCCACGGGAACGGCAAGTGCCGTCATTGCGAGAAATGCCAGACGTCTTATTCCAGGGCGCAAAGCGAACCTCCATACACGGTCAACCGTGGGAAGGTAGCCCGGCTTAAGCACACTGGCAATGCGCCCCGGCGGTCACCCGCCGGTTCTGACGCAACTGTTATTACATGTTGGGATAGTTCGGCCCGTCCCCGCCCTGCGGGACCGTCCAGGTGATGTTCTGGCTAGGATCCTTGATATCGCAGGTTTTGCAGTGGACGCAGTTCTGGAAGTTGATCTGGAACTTGGTCTCGTCGCCCTCGCCCACAAACTCATAGACACCCGCCGGGCAATAGCGCGCAGACGGCCCCGCAAAGGTTGGCAGGTTCACATGCACCGGGATCTCAGGATCGGTGAGTTTGAGATGCGCGGGCTGGCTTTCCTCGTGGTTGGTGAACGAGAAGCTGACATTTGTCAGGCGATCAAAGCTGATCACGCCGTCGGGCTTGGGATACTCGATCGGTTCAAAATCGGCAGCCTTGCCGGTGGCCTCAGCATCCGATTTGCCGTGTCTGACCGTACCCAATAGCGAAAAGCCCAGCGTGTTGGTCCACATGTCCATGCCACCGAGCGTGAGCGAGGCCATGAGGCCGCGCTTGGACCAGAGCGGTTTGACGTTGCGCACTTTCTTGAGGTCTTTGCCAATCGCACCCTCGCGAACTTCGGCGTCGTAATCGGCCAGCGTGTCGCCCGAGCGACCATCTTGGATGGCGCGGTAAGCCGCTTCCGCGGCCGCCTTACCGGACAGCATTGCGTTATGGTTGCCCTTGATCCGGGGGACGTTGACCATGCCCGCCGAACACCCAAGCAGCGCACCGCCCGGAAACGCGGTGTTTGGCAGCGACTGATACCCGCCTTCGGTAATGGCGCGGGCCCCATAAGCCACGCGCTTGCCGCCTTCCAAGAGCTTGGCCACCATCGGATGATGCTTGAAGCGCTGGAATTCCATGTAGGGGAAGAGGTGCGGGTTTTCGTAGTTCAGGTGCACCACGAAGCCCACGTAAACCTGATTGTTGTCCAGATGATAAATGAACGATCCGCCGCCTGCGTTTGAGCCCAGCGGCCAGCCCATCGTGTGGGTCACGGTGCCTTCCTGATGCTTGTCGGGATCAATCTCCCACAGCTCTTTCATGCCAATCCCGTATTTCTGGGCGTCGGCATCTGCGTCGAGCGCGTATTTCGCGATCGCTTGTTTGGACAGCGACCCGCGCACGCCTTCGCCTAGGAAGACATACTTGCCGTGAAGCTCCATCCCCGGCTCGTAAGCGTCCGAGGGCGTGCCATCAGGGTTCAGGCCGAACTCACCCGCGACCACACCCTTAACCTCGCCGTCCTCGCCATAGACCAGTTCGGAACAGGCCATGCCGGGGAAAATCTCAACACCCAGCTCTTCGGCCTGTTCGGCCAACCAGCGGCAGACATTGCCCATCGACACGATGTAATTGCCGTGGTTCGACATCAGCGGCGGCATGGGGAAGTTCGGGATACGGATACCGCCCGCTTCACCCAGCATGTAGAAGTTGTCTTTCTTGACCTCGACATTGACCGGCGCGCCCCGATCCTTCCAATCAGGGATCAGAGCGTCCAACCCGCAGGGATCAAGCACCGCGCCCGACAGGATATGCGCGCCCACTTCGGAACCCTTTTCCAGCACGACGACATCAAGGCTTTCGTCCAGCTGCTTCAACCGGATCGCCGCCGATAGCCCTGCCGGACCTGCCCCTACGATCACCACGTCATAGGGCATCGTTTCGCGGGTAATTTCAGCCATGCCTTGTTGCCTTTCGCACTGGGTTCGTCTGATCGGAGAAAGTGCTAAGCGGCATTGACGTGACGGTCAATTGCGACCCCGCGTCTCAAATCGCCGAAAATGGCCGACTTCGCGATTTTTCGCACCTTTTGCTTGCATTTGGGCGGCGCATTGGGTCACTTGGCCTCATCCCAAGCATTATGAAAGACACGCAAGGCAGGGACTGCCGGGGTAAGTTATGGATAAAATACCGCTGACGAAACTTGGATACGCGCACTTGTCGGATGAGCTGAAGCGGCTCAAAACGGTTGAGCGCCCTGCGGTGATCGCAGCCATCGCCGAAGCGCGCGAGCATGGCGATCTGAGCGAAAACGCCGAATACCATGCCGCCCGTGAAAAGCAGAGCTTTATCGAAGGTCGCGTAAAAGAGCTTGAGGCGATCATTTCGCTGGCCGATGTGATTGATCCCACGACGCTGTCAGGGGCGATTAAGTTCGGCGCGACGGTCGAGCTTGTCGATGAAGACACCGACGAAGAGAAGACATATCAGATCGTGGGTGAGCCCGAGGCCGATATCGAGGCGGGCAAGCTGAACGTGAAGTCGCCGCTGGCGCGGTCGCTGATTGGCAAAGAAGAAGGCGACAGTGTTGAAGTCCGAACGCCGGGCGGTGAAAAGAGCTATGAGATTCTAAGCATCTCGTACACGTGAATTAAGACCATGACGCATTGCCGGGGGGTGGGTGCGTGACCAAACCTGAACCGCCCATGGATCTGGGCGTCTACAGCCGAAAACCGCAGCCCAAGGGCATGACGGCGATTGAGTTGATCGCGGTCGGCCTTTCCGTGTTTTGGTTGCTGGCATCAGGGATTTTCTTTCTGGTCGTGGGTCGCGCTGAACAGGCCGAGGTCGATCCCCTGCGCTTTGCCGTTGTGTTGATGGCGATCTTTCTACCCGTTGCGATGATCTGGATCGCGGCAACCACTGCCCGATCCGTGCGCGCGATGCGCGAAGAATCCGAGCATTTGCAGGCCACGATAGATGCGATGCGCAAAGTCTATGTCGCACAGGCGCAAGCGGGTGCAGGCACGATCCAGCCTGAGGTCGAGCGCAAGATTGACGCCATCGTCGCCGCTCAGAAACAGACGGAGGCGGCGCTTTCGACCTTTCAAAGCTCTCGCGCAGCCGCTCCCGCCGCTGCCGTGCCGCGCCCGGCCCCGGCGTCGGGCGACGAGCAGCCGGGGTTGGCTCTTGGCACCCCAGCTGAAGCGCTGGCTCCATCGCTCGACACGGTTGATTACATCCTCGCGCTGAATTTCCCGCTAAACGCGGACGACCGCGAAGGCTTCGATGCGCTGCGTCGTGCGCTGAAGGACCGCAAGGCCGCAAAGCTTATCCAGGCCAGTCAGGACGTGCTGACGATCCTCAGTCAGGAAGGCATCTATATGGATGACCTTCAGCCTGACCGCGCGCGACCCGAAGTCTGGCGCAGGTTCGCGGATGGTCAGCGCGGCGGTGCCATTTCTGAGCTTGGCGGGATACGCGACCGCTCATCGCTGGCACTGGCGGCGGCACGGATGCGGCAGGATTCGATCTTTCGCGATGCTGCGCACCATTTCCTTAGGACGTTTGACCACGCCTTTGCCGAGTTTGCGCCGACCGCGTCAGATCAGGAAATCGTCGCTCTGGCCGAGACGCGGACAGCGCGCGCGTTCATGCTTCTGGGGCGCGTCACCGGGATCTTCGACTAAGAATTGGGCAGTTGGTCGATTATCATGCTTTTGGCTAAGGCTTTCCTCGGCTATCACAGGGCATGAGATCGACATGCTCCCCGTCCATTCCCAGCACGACAGGTGCCCCTGAGTGAGTGCACTTTCGGAATTTGGCCGCGCAGCGTGGGGGGCGTTTCGCTGGCTTGTGACCGCGCCGTTTGTCAATCGGCGCATCCGGGATCACGCATCGAACCGCACCGAGGCGTGGGAGATGCTGTCGGCGCATTCCAAGGTTCTGCTCGATACGTGGCGCGTGGATGTGACGCTCGATGGACCAACCCCACCACCCGGTGTGGGCTGCGTCGTGTGTTACAACGAGTCGTCCTTTGCTGATGTGTTCGCTTATCCGCTGTCGATCTGGCCTTACGTTGACCGGTCTGCGGCAGCCGATTCCTATGAATTCATTCCTTACGCCAAGGCCGCGATGGAAAAGGCGCAGATTGAGCCCGTACCGCGTGGCAATCGCAACGGCACGGACGCTCTGATCCAGCGGATGGTGGAAGCGGTGCGCGCAGGTGATCGACTGACCTGGGGTGGTGAAGGCGGGTTATCGGGTATTGACGGGGTCAAGCGGTTCAGGATCGGCGCGGCCCTGATTGCGATACAAGCGGGTGCACCGATTGTCCCGCTGGCGTTTTTCGGGGGGCACTACACGCTGCGTCTAGGATCGGTGCGCGTGAAGCCCGGCACGATCCGGGCGCGGTTCGGGACGCCTATTCCAACGGACGGTCTGACCGTGGACGATGCGCGCGCGTTGATGGGCCGGGTTCAGCGAGAGGTCACAGCGCTTTACGATGCGCTGCGACTGGAAAGCGGGTTTCAGAGCCCGAAGTTGCCGTAAGGGATATAGCGGACGGGATCACCCGGCGTGATCTCGCGTGCACCATCGTCGAGTTCCACAAGACCATCGGCCCAGCTGAGCCCTGAGATGCGCCCCGATCCTTCGGACGCAAAGACTTCAACCGCGCCGTCACCGTTGATCCGGGCGCGCAGGAACTCGCGCCGCCCCGGTTTTTTGGATTTTGAAAACGCGGCGGGAACGGTGAAGCCTTGCGGCGAGTCCCAGTCACTGCCTGCCAGCAATGACAGTGCCGGGCGCGCAAAGACGAGCGTACAGACCAAGGCGGCAACCGGATTTCCGGGCAGGCCGAAGACCGGCACGCCCTGCCAGACACCCAGCGCCAACGGGCGACCGGGCTTGAGCGCGATGCGCCAGACCGACAGGGCGTCGGCCTCGGTCAGAAGGGCTGACATATGGTCTTCGTCCCCGGCGGATGCGCCGCCCGAGGTCAGGATCGCGTCCACGCGGTTCGCAGACTCGTCGAGCATGCCGCGCAGCACGGCGCGGTCATCGGGTGCGCGGCCCAGATCAACAGCGTCGTAGCCCCAACGTTCCAGTACGGAGAGCAGCATTGGGCGGTTGGCATCAAACGTGCGGTCGGCAGGCGTATCGGGCGCGGGGTCGGCCAGTTCATCGCCCGTCGACAAAACGCCGACGCGAAGCCGACGATATGCCGACACAGTGCCGACGCCCGTCGCCGACAGCAGAGCGATGTCTGATGGGCGCAAGACACGGCCCGCTTTGAGCACGATGTCGCCCGCGTCCACATCCTCCCCCGCGCGGCGGCGGTTCGCGCCGGGCTTGATTGATCCGTCGAATGTGACTTTGTCGTCTTCGACGGTGACGTCTTCTTCCAGTACGACTGTATCCACGTCGTCCGGCAAAAGCGCGCCGGTGAGGATGCGCACGGCGTAACCTGGCGGGACTCTCCAAGAAAACGGCGCACCTGCCGCAGCACGCCCGGCCACCAATGGCAACGCGTGGGGCGGATCCCCGAGCGAGGCGTGAGCAAAGCCATAGCCATCAACGGCGGCATTGGCGGCAGGGGGATTGGCGCGCAGGGCGATGGCGTCGGTGGCTAGGACACGTCCCAACGCTTGTGCTGTCGGTACCGTCTCTGCCGTCACAACGGGCCCAAGCGATGCACGCAGATTGGCCAACGCCTCATCCACCGGGGTCCAGTCGACACCGGGCGGCAGAGCAAAACAATCGTTGCGCAGGGTGTTCACGGGCGGGCTAGCCAACTCATCTGCGTGGCCAGTGCCGAAAATCCAACCTTCTTCTGGATCGCCTTCAGACAGCCATTCCGCGATACGATCAGGTGACTGCCGCGCGATGGCTTCCGCCAGAACCCTGACCTGCACCTCGTCCTTGATGGCGTCGTCGGTCATTTGCGCGTCCACAGCGTCTGAAATCAACGACGGCCAGATTTCGACGAGATGAATACCTCTACTGGACTTATTGAACGGCCAGACCGAAACGTCATTGGCAAACCTGCGCCTCAAACGATTGAGGACCGGGAGCCCCATGATAACTTGACCGCCAACGGTCCCAGGTCCCCCAAGCTGCCAACAAGAAAAAGTCCCCTTGGTCAACTTTTCCACGGTGCGGAATTCTTCCATGCCGTGTCCGATCCGAGCTTTCCCTTTGGCTGGAAGGTTTTCTATTTCGCGTCCACGCGGGTGGAACCAGAACGGTCCAACACCCGGGAACATCGCGTTCATCTCGCCACCCAACTCGAAGCGATTGTTGTGTTTCGGCTCATCTACCACTTTGTCCGTCAACCAGTTCCAGACGGCGAACGGGTCGTCGGACCCCGTAAGTACCCGCCCAAATCCGCGCGGATATGCGAAGGGAAAATCAAAACCAGCAAAAACACGATGCCCGCGTTTGCGTTCAGCGATCAAAGTCTCAGTAAGCCAATTCTCAACAAGATGGCGGTTGCGAAAGTAGAATGTCTCGGCATTAGGCCGACCGGGCGTAACCATACCCACCCAAATCGCATCTTTGCGAGGTTTCGCCCGAGTCTGATTACCGCCAGACCAATCGACAATGATGATTGTGTCAAAAGAGGTCATAATCCCAACTCTGCCGCGATGAAGTCTGCGATCGCCTTGGTGTCGTCCAGATGCAAGACCGGACGATCTAGGCCGGGAAGATCGGTGTCGGAAGCGACGAGCCGCACGTTAGGATCATCTGTCGCAATCAGCGGATTGCCGGTCTCTGCGCGGTAGGCCTCGACCTTGGGGTGGGGTTCCCGTTTGAAGCCTTCGACAAGGACGAGATCGACCGGTGAGATGCGCGTGAGCAACGCGTCGAGCGTCGGTTCCGCGCTATCGCGCAACTCATGCATCAGCGCCCAGCGCGCGCCAGACGATACGAGGACCTCTTGCGCCCCGGCAGTGCGGTGCCGGTAACTGTCTTTGCCCGGTTGATCGACGTCGAACGCGTGATGCGCGTGCTTGATCGTGGACACGGTCAGCCCGCGTGCCGTGAACTCTGCGACCAACCGTTCCATCAGGCCGGTCTTGCCCACGTTCTTCCACCCTGCAACACCCCAGATCTTCATGCTGCACGTCCCGCGGCGATCGCTTCCGCCTCGGCCAGGTCCTCGGGCGTGTTCACGTTAAAGAAAGGGTCGAACGGCGTGTCGGGGAAACTGCCGCTAGCTGCGCCGTGGCTATCGGTCCATTGGACGATTTTACGAACGCCCCCAATCAGTGCGGCACGCAGATCATCGCGCAACGCCACCGGCCACAGCCCAAAGGTTGGGTGCCGCCAGCCGCCGCTTTCGGCAAGGGCGAGTGGGGCACCCGCAGTCTCCGCAGCCAGAAGCAACTGCGGCACCAGGTCTTCGGGGAAAAACGGTGTGTCGGCAGCAACGGTCACGATGTGATCTGCGCCCTGTTCTGCGGCCCAGTCGAGGCCAGCCAGGACGCCCGCCAAAGGGCCGGGATGATCGGGCAAGCTGTCGGGCAGAACGGGCAAATCGAACTCTGCAAATCGCGCTGGGTCGCCATTGGCGTTCAGCGCGAGATCGGCCACTTGAGGAGAGAAACGGTCGATGACCTGAGACAGGATCGGGCGGCCATTCAGCACGCGCAGGCTTTTGTCTCCGCCGCCCATACGCCGCGCGAGACCGCCGGCAAGGATAACGCCAAGCGGTGCGTTCATCGTGCCGCGCCTTTGCGACGGTGGCGAGGTTCTTCGCGCGGTTGTGTGGCGGGGTCGGCGTCGCGGACCAAACGCTCCTCCCCCGCGAGGCAGACAAAGCGTTCGCCACGCATGCGCCCGATCAACGTCAGATCGACTTGTCGCGCGATCTCAACCCCCCAGGCGGTGAAGCCAGAGCGCGAGACGAGCGCGGGGATGCCCATCAGCGCGCATTTGATCACCATCTCGGACGTGAGGCGGCCCGTGGTGTAGAGGATCTTATCGGTCGCCTCGACACGGTTCTGGTGCATCCAACCCGCAATCTTGTCGACAGCGTTGTGACGCCCAACATCCTCCATATAGACCAACGGACGCGCACCCTGACACAGGACCGTGCCGTGGATCGCGCCCGCGTCGAGATAGAGTGACGGCGTGCGGTTGATCTTGTTCGCAATCGCATAAAGCCACGAGGTGCGCAGTTCGGCCTTGGGCAGCGTCAGACCCTCAAGCCCCTCCATCATGTCACCGAAAACCGTTCCCACCGCGCAACCACTGGTGCGGGTTTTCTTTTGCAGCTTGTCCTCATAAGTCGTCTGCGCCTCGGTCCGGACGACGACGGTTTCGATGTCGTCGTCGTAATCGACCGCCGTCACAGCCTCATCCGCGCCCAGCATCCCCTGATTTTTGAGAAAGCCAACAGCAAGGTATTCGGGATAGTCCCCGATGGTCATTGCGGTCACGATCTCTTGTCGGTTGAGATAGATCGTGAGCGGGCGTTCCTCGACCACGTTGATCTGGGTTTCCGCGCCTGTCTGATCCACACCGGTGACAGCCCGCGACAGGCCCGGCGCACCGGGATCCGGCGCGATCAGGTAATCGCCGTCATATGCGTCTTTGCCCATTTGATCCTGCGTCAAGGTTGGTCTATGCGCAAAGGTGACGATAGGGCTGATCCATGGATACCTCCACCCGGAAATCACACTACCTTCGCGGCCTGACCGCCGGCGCGCCATTCATTCTGGTTGCGGCCCCTTTTGGCATGCTCTTTGGGGTTGTTGCGATTGAGGCGGGGTTGTCGCTGATTGAGACGATGGTGTTCACCACCGCCGTCATCGCGGGAGCGGCGCAGTTTGCGGCAATCGGACAGATGGTGGACCACGCGCCGGTGCTGGTCGTGATCCTGACCGCCTTGGCGGTGAACCTACGCATGGCGATGTATTCGGCCAGTTTGGCCCTCTACCTCGGACCGGCCCCGTTCTGGCAGCGCGCCTTTGTCGCCTATTTCAACTTTGATCAGACCTATGCGATGAGCGTCGCGGAGTATGAAAAGCACCCCGAGATGACTGTGCCGCAGCGGGTCGCGTATTTCTTTGGGACCACGACGCTTTTGGTCCCGACATGGGTCGGGTCGAGCTATCTGGGGGCAGTGCTTGGTGGGGCGATCCCC
>JABSSC010000072.1 GCA_013214635.1 Paracoccaceae bacterium
AAAGGGGCGTAATCGAGACACGGCGTGGTTTGCCGCCATCGATGAAGAGTGGCCCGCGTTGAAGTCTGCTTTCGATGCCTGGCTTGATCCCGAAAATTTCGACGCCGAGGGGCTGCAACGCGCTGCGCTGAGCGAACTGACTGCGCGTATCAGGGTGGCAGGAGATCCTGCGCTTTAAACGATGCTGCGGCGACCGCTTTTTTGCGCCACAAGGTCGGCGAGGGCGTGCACGGCGCTGTCATCGGCATTGGTGGACGCAAGTTGAGCGCGAAGAACGGTTGCCGCGTTTTCTAGTTCACTGTCATCTGCAATCCGGGCAACGCCAGCGAGGAAAGCCGTGGCGTAGTCGAGGCTTTCGGTGTCTCGCGCCCGGCGCAGGGCGGAGGCCGCGAAATCCAGATCGTCCGAAAGAGCAAGGGGATCAGGTGTCACCTCCATTTCACCTACGGGTCGGGGACCTGTGAACCCCGCCCCATCGGGCAGCGCCTCCATGATTGCAGCCTGAAATTTTGCGAGTGAAGTGAGCGGTTTCGCAAGAAACCCATGGGCGCCTGCGGCGCTGGCCCGCCCCTCCGCGTCACCGTCGCCCGAGATCGCCAGAACGACGTCAATACCATTGGGTGTTTCAACCAGTTCCGAAATCAGTTCCGCGCCGTCCCCGTCCGGAAGGCCGAGATCGATGATCAGGATTGACGGACGATAAGTGCGCAAGTGACGACGTGCGGATGCCAACGTATCGGCGCGTCGAATACGCGCCCCGGAATGTAGGCACATCAGGCGCAAGGCCTCGGACGCGAAACGACTGTCTTCGACAAGGAGGATCGTATGCCCGATCAAAGGTCGCTCCGCCGTGGGCTGGCGCATCATGAACAGGCTTTCGGCTGGGTCTGGCATGGCAGCTGCCTCTTTTGGTTTCCAAGCCATTTGGACACCGATAGGCTAACGAGGCGTTAAGCATGACGGCAGTTCGCCGAAAAACCCGTTCACGACCCTGCGAGGACAACCAAATGAGCAAACCGGCCCGTTTCTGGCGTGAAATGCCCTCCCGCGCGTTCACGGACAACGAGGATTGGATTGCAGTTTTGCCGATCGCGGCAATTGAACAGCATGGACCGCATCTCCCTGTAGGAGTCGACGCAATTATCGCCGATGAAATGGTGCGTCGGTGTTCTGTTGCGATCCCTGACGATTTGCCGGTTACATTTCTACCCGTTGAGGAAGTGTGCAAGTCCAACGAACACATCGCCTACCCGGGCACCCTGACCGTTGAATGGGAAACGGCGATACGAAGCTGGATTGAGATCGGCCAAAGTGTGGCGCGTGCGGGTGTCAAAACGCTTGTGATCGTGACAAGCCATGGTGGGAACGTCCCACCGATGGAGGTTGTCGCGCGGGAATTGCGTCAGACCGACGGGATGCGTGTTGTAACGACAGCCTGGGGTCGATTGGGGCGGGCGTCTGACCCCGGGTCCGGACCAATGATCGACATACATGCCGGCCTCTACGAAACCTCACTGATGTTGGCCACCAGACCTGATTTGGTCGACATGGTGCGTGCCCAGGATTTTACCTCGGCCCAAAGCGATGTGGTGGCCAACAGCAGCCACCTTGGCTTTCACATGCGCGACGCGAATATGGCGTGGTTGTCCGGCGATCTTAATCCCGCCGGGGCGGTTGGAGACGCCTCCTCCGCAACGGCAGAGGCAGGCGAGGCCGACCTTGCGGCAGCCACGCAAGGCTTCGTTGAACTGATGGCCGAGATTGCAGCGCTCGATCCGCNGGGTACTTAACCCAACAGCTTGTCCATTTGGCGGCCGACCTTGTCGAGATGTTTGCTCAGCGCGGGCCGCTCGGCGCTGTCCATCAGGTAATGCGCAGCGAAAGCCGTGCGCCGTTTGCGCGCGCACAACAAGCCTACGCCGCGCAATAGCGTACGCCGACCCGGCGCACCGACAAACCGTGTGAGCCACCAACTTGCCCCACAGGTCGTGAACACGCCAAGCCGGGTGATGTGCTGAAGTCCGGGGCGGATCGTTTCACCCTCCGCCGCTGGCATGATGAATGCGACGCCGGGGACCATGACCCGGTCAAGCCAACCTTTCAGCATGGCGGGCAAACCGTACCACCACGTCGGATAGACAAAGATGAGCGTATCGCACCATTTAAGGTCGTCGCAATCCGACTGAATGGGGACCTGATTGGTGTTCGTGTTCTCGTAGCCTTCCAGTTCGTCAGCCGTGAGTACCGGTTGAAAATCGCGCGCGTAGAGGTCGCAAAGGCGTACCTCAGCCCCGGCGGTTTCCAGCTTTGACAACACCACGTCTCGAACGGCCGAGGTAAAGCTTTTTGGCCGAGGGTGGCAGTAGACAACGAGCGCGCGCATGTCAGAGGTGCTCCATCTCTTGCCCGACGCGGATAAGGAACGCGTTGCGCTGCGGTTCGGTCGCGCGGTTCATGTCGTAAAGTGCGAGATAACGCATCTTGTCGGGGCGGCAGACGTGCCAAACGGCGCGGCGAACTGATTTTCGGGGTGGATCACCAGCCATGAAGGCCCGTACGCGCGTTCCGCCATAGGTCGTCACAGCAGCCAGTTTACGAATGTGCGTGAGGTTTGGGCGTACCTTGCCGTCCACAAGTTTGAACGAGACACCAGGCAAGAAAACGCGATCAAGAAATCCCTTTAAGATCGCGGGATATCCAAAGTTCCAGACCGGAAACACCATGATGAGTGCCTCTGCTGCCAGCAGTCGGTCGACATAGCTTTGGACAGGCGCGGTGTTTAGGTCTTCATCGTGATATGCGCGTCGTTCGGCCTCGGTCAGAACGGGTGAAAACCCTTCGGCATTAAGGTCACAATCATCAACGCTCCAACCGCGCGCCGTCAGTGTATCAACGACCGTTGTGTGCAGCGCTGCGGAAAAGCTTTCGGGGCAGGGATGCGCAAACAGGACCAGCGCCCGTGTCATTCCGCCGCTCGGATTTTGGGATAGCTGTACATCTTGTCATATCCCCAATCGGGATCGTCCCACGCGATCATCTTGCCGGGGTTCAGCAATCCCTTGGGGTCGGCTTCACGTTTGAAGGTCAGTTGCCGGTCATCGACCGTCTGACGCCCGCCTTCTTCCAGTGTGTAACGGTGTGGGTTGAAGATCATCGCGCCGGCCTCTTCATGAAGGCGGATGATTTCGTCGAGACGCTCTTCGTTGGTGAATTTGACCAACGACAGGCCCGCAAACATGACCTTGCCATTCTCACGCATCACTTCGAGATGCTGAAGCACCTCGGGGCTGAACTCCGCGCGGAGTTTTTCGATCAGAGCAAGGTGATTTGGAAAGCCATAGCGCACCTGCAGGTAGGTGATTGACGGATCAACTTTGAGCGCGCGCAGTGTTGTGTGGTTCCAGCCATATTCGAACACCGGTCCCGGGGTCCGGTCCCAAGTTGAGGCGTCACTTCGATAGATCAACTTGGCACCGGGGCGTCTCGCAAGGAACGTCTCAAACCCGTCCATTGAGTGCGGCGCAACCATCAGAGCGACCAGGTTTGTGCCGGGTTCCACATAAGGTTTCACGCGCTGGAAATAGGCATGGGGCACCGGGGCTTCGAACACCGTCGCGAGCTTGATCAGAATGCCGTCTTCATTGGCAATCTCCTCGGCAAAGCGGGCGGCCTCCATGAAATCTTCGAACGCGACGAACAAGCCAGTCCAGTCATACGCTGGTGCAAGCGGCATCTCGATTTCGGTGATGATCCCGTTGGTCCCGTAGGCGTGGCTGACGCGGGCAAGCTCCTCACCCCGGAATTCCAGTACGCGGGGTTCCTCTTCCATGGTGACCACGCGCAAGCGGATGATGTTGCCCAGATCCCGCAGCGCGCCCCATGTGCAGGATCCAACGCCGCCCGAGCCCCCAGCGATAAATCCGCCGATGGTCGCCGTGGCCCAGGTGGATGAAAACATCCGAAGTTCTTGTCCTGAGTGGGCTTGGCAGGCTGCGTCGAGGTCTTTGAGCAGGACGCCGGGTTCACAAATGACGCGGCCCGGATGAATTTCGCGCACTTTGTCGAGGTGTTTGAGGTGCATGACACAGCCGCCGGACAGCGGCATGGCCTGGCCATAGTTTCCGGTGCCCGCACCACGCGTCGTGACGGGCACGTCGTGGGCATAGCACACCTTGAGAACCTCAATCACTTCGGCCTCGGTCTTTGGACGCACGACAAAATCGGCCACGAGGTGATCCAGCCGCGCCTTCAGGACCGGCGAGTACCAGAAGAAATCCCGGCTGTTGGACCTTATGGCACTGTCTTTTTCCTCAATCTCAAGGTGCGACAGGGCTTCTTTGGCGGCGGCGACATTCGGGGTCATGCGGGCTCCATCAGGTCATCTAGGACGGAATACTCGGGAAGTGTTCGGTCGATTGCTGCGCCATTGCGCAGGACGATCCGATCGGCTTGCGGGCGCGCGAAAAGCTCGGTCCACGTTCTTGCGTTGCAAATGACAAGGTCTGCCGGCGCGCCCGGCGCGAGGCTGGGGGCGGCAAACCCGGTCGCCCGGGCTGGATTTGTCAAAAACGCATGCGTCCAATCAGCGTCCGAATGATCAAGGTGCCCAATACGGGTCGCCTCGCGCATGACCTCGATCATATCCATGTCGCCGTAGGCATAGAACGGGTCGCGGGTGTTGTCGGATGCGAAGGAGATGTTGATCCCGCGCGCTTTCATTTCGTGGACAAGCGTTATGCCGCGGAACCTTGGCGTGCGTCCGGCATGCCGGTCCTGAAGAAAGAGGTTGCACATTGGCAAGCTGACCACGTCGATCCCCGCCCGCGCAACCAAATCAAGGGTATCAAGCGCCCGGGCCTCGTCCTGCACAGTCAGTGAACAGCAATGGCCAACCGTAACGCCGCCGTCAAAGCCAACCTCGAGCGCGATCTCGGCGATGTCGCGCAGCGTCTCCACGCTGGCATCCATGGTCTCATCGACGTGGAAATCCGTCGCCAACCCGCGATCCGCCGCCATCCGGAAGAAGCCGCGCAGCATGTCGCGCAAGCCGTCCATCGGATAAGTTACAAGGCCCAAGACACCACCTTGTGTCGCTGCAACGAGGTCGGCGGTGGCCTTGAACGGACCCTCTTCTGAGAAGCGGTCGCATCCCAAAAGGCATGACGCCTGAAGATCAATGCGCCCGGCCCAATCCTCTCGGGTTTCTTGAAACACAGGAAAGCTAATTCGATCCTGCGGCGGGATGCTGTCGAGATGGGTTCGGATCGCGCGCGTGCCGTGGGCATAGGCACATTGCAGCGAAAACTCCATCCGTCGCCGCACGTCTTCCGCAGACCACCGCGCCTCGCGGTCGGCCGCCACAGTGTTTAATGCGCCCATAAAGGTGCCATCAGGGTTCGGAGAACGTGCCCAGATATGCCCTTTGTCGAGATGCGTGTGCATATCAACAAAGGCGGGAAACACCATCGCGCGGGCCATGTCCACGCGCTCTCCCGGTGGGCCATCGACGATCAGGCCGTTTTCTATGGTCAGGCTGAGTGACGTTAGGTCCCCCGGCTGGTCCAGAAGACAGGCCGGGGCGGTGAGGTTATCAAGCGTGATGCGCGGGCCGCTGGGCAGAACGCGAAAATCCATCACACCTCCCTTTTGATGGCGCTCTCGTGCCATTTGCGCAGCAACAAGTAGCTGACCAGTGACGTAAGCGCGTAAATTACAACACCAGTCATTGCGATCAGCAACAGTGCAGCGAACATCCGTGGGATGTTCAAGCGGTAGGATGCTTCAAGGATGCGGAAGGCAAGCCCCGACGCATTCCCTCCGGTACCGGCCACGTATTCTGCGACCACCGCACCGATGAGGCTGAGGCCACCGGCGATCCGCAGACCACCCAAAAAGTAGGGAAGCGCCGAAGGAAGCTGAAGGTAGCGGAGCTTTTGCCAACGTGTCGCGCCATAGACTTTGAACAAGTCGCGCAAGTTGTGGTCTGCCGAGTTAAGGCCAAGTGTTGTGTTCGAAAGGATCGGAAAAAAGGCCACGATCCAAGCACAAATCAACAAGCCAACCATGCGGTTGTCGACGTAGATAAAGATCAGGGGGGCAATCGCCACAATGGGGGTCACCTGAAGTATCACCGCATAAGGGAAAAAGCTCATTTCTACCCAGCGGGACTGCGTGAACAAAACGGCGAGGCCGACACCGCCAATAATCGCGATCAACAGCGCCCCAACCGTGATGCGGAGTGTCACCACAAGGCTCTCCGACAGCATGCCCCAGTCTTCGATCAAAGCTTCGAGGACAAGGTCCGGGCCGGGAAGGATGTAATGGGGGAGCTCGTTTACGGTAACGATCCGATCCCAGGCAATTATCGTCAGAACAACGACCAGTGCGGGTAAGACCCATTGGCCGATCTTCTCGTTCCGTTTGCGACGTGCGCGTGCAAGCTCTTCTGGGTCGGCAACCACATTGGGCTGGGCCAGGTTCGTGTTCTGATCGACTGTGGTCACTGGCCAAGCTCCATCGCGTGTTTGAGCGTATCGGACGCACGCCGGCAATGTGCGGCGTATTCGGCAGAGGTGCGGAAGGTTTCGGTTCGCGGATAGGCCTCATCGACGTAAAGCTCGTCAATTACCCGACCGGGGCGGGCCGCCATGACAACAATTCGGTCGGACAAAAACACCGATTCAAAGACCGAATGCGTGACAAAGATAACCGTACAGTTGATTTTGTCTTTGAGCGCCAGAAGGTCGTTGTTCAGTTTGAACCGGGTGATTTCATCGAGGGCGGCAAATGGTTCGTCCATCAAGATCAGTTTGGGATACGTGACCATCGCGCGTGCGATCGACACGCGCATCTTCATGCCGCCCGATAGCTCACGCGGATATGCGCCGTGGAACTTTTCAAGTCCAACCAGCGCAAGCACCTCGTCGATATCGGACTTCACAGCACTTAGCGGTTTGCCCGACAAACGAAACGGCAAGTAGACGTTTTGTTCGACCGTGGCCCAGGGCATCAGCGCTGGCTCCTGAAATACAACGGACAGGTCGTTTGCCGCGCGCGGGTTGGCCCATTTGATCTGGCCCTTGGTGGGGTGGATCAGGTCTGCAATCAAACGCAACGCTGTTGACTTCCCACACCCCGATGGTCCGAGGAGCGAGATGAAATCCCCCTCGTTCACGTCAAGGTTCATGTCTTTCAGCGCGACGACATCGCGCCCGAACACCTTGTCCACATAGTTCATGGACAAGACGTTTGGGCGCGCTCTGATCGCGGCCTCTCCCACCAGGGTGGAAGAGGCAGGTCTTGCGTGAGCCGTCACTGACCCATCGCGGCCTTTTTGACGTCAAGCGCTACGCCCGTGTTCGAGAACTCGGTCGAGAAAGACGCCTGCCAGTCCAGATCGCCATCTACGACGCCTGCGGCGACCATGGTGTTGAAGAACTCTTCGATCTTGGCGGAGTCCATGGCCCCGATACCCTCTTCAAGAGCCTGACCGGAATCGACGATGCCGTATTCCTTCATCTTCTCAAGCGAGAAGGCGAGTTTTTCGTCGCTCATATCCGGGTTGTCGGCCTTGATCAGATCATTGGCGGCCGAGTTGTCACCGTAGAGGTAGTTCGCCCAACCAATGTTGGACCCTTCGACAAAGCACTTCACGACCTCGGGGCTCTCATCGATGGTCTTTTGCATCACTTCGACGGTTGTCGCATACGTTGCGAAACCATAGTCGGCGAGCAGCCACAGGTCGGGTTCAAACCCGCCCTCTTTTTCGACAGCCAGTGGTTCCGAGGTGATATAGCCCTGCTGGAAACTGTCCTCGTTCACGATGAACGGACCAGGGTTGAACGTGTAGGGTACGCGCTTTTCGCTATCAAAACCAAAATCGGTCATCAGCCATTGGTAATAGGAGATAAATCCACCATCACCGACAATGTGCGTGCCAAGACCCGCAAGTTCTTCAAACGAAGAAACCTTACCGGGGTGTGTCATCAGAACTTGTGGTTCTTTCTGGAAATGTGCCGCAACGACTTTCATCGGCACTTCTTCTTTCACGGCGTCAAATGCGAGAAGCATGTTGCCGCCCATATGGAAGTCGAGCTTGCCCGCGAAAAGCAGCGGGCGGTTAATCACCTGAGGACCACCGGGAACAATCGTGACGCTCAAGCCGCAGGCCTCATAGGTGCCATCGGCCACGGCCTGATAGTACCCGCCATGCTCAGCTTGGGCGACCCAGTTGGTGCCGAACGACACCTCGGTCAAATGGCCGCCTGCATGCGCGGCACCTGCGATCAAGCCCGCGACAACGGCGCTCGAGAAAATTGATTTTGCTGACATCCTAACCCTCCAAGGTTTTATCGGCCCTTAACTTCTTCCACGCGCCGCAGATGGAAAGCGGCTGGGTGGTTCGCGCATAGGATTCTCTCCCCGTGGCCCAATCCTTAGACAAGTTGCTTTGATTCGCCCAACAATTAAGCAGCTGTCGTAAGGGCAGGGGCTTGGCGTCCGGCGACCTGCGCGGCATGGTGCCTTTGTCGAACAAGGATTGACGTCGTGAGAACACTCGAGCCCGACAAGATCGCCCCACCGTTTGCCCGGTATGCCCATGGGGTAAGCGTGCCTGCTGGATACCGTCTGGTCTTTACGTCTGGCCAATTGGGCATGGCGACGGACGGGACAATTCCAGAGGACGAGGGCGCGCAGGCAGACCTCTGTTTTGGCAATATCGATGCGATACTCGCCGCCGATGGCGCGACCCGAAGCGACGTTGTTCGAATTAATGCGTTTGTGACCGATCGCGCATACATGGCTGGGTATATGGCCGCGCGGGACCGATGGTTGAGCGACGTCACGCGCCTTCCGGCCTCTACGCTCATGATCGTCTCTGGTTTCACGCAACCGGAGTTCAAGGTCGAGATCGAAGTCGTAGCCGCCATCCGCGAGGGGTAGGACGTGCCGGGCCGCTTGTTTTTGACACGACCATTGCGCGAGATCGCGGAATGGATGGGTGCCGAGGACAAGAATCTCCCCCAACAACCGCCCCGCTTCAATATCGCTCCCGGCCAGAACATTGCGGTTTGTGTTGAGGGACAGCTGCGCGAGATGCGGTGGGGGATCATTCCGGTTGGCCGCAAGAACGCGCGCGGCCGTCCGGTGATGGAGACGATCATAAATGCGCGATCAGAGACGGTTTTCGACAAATCCGCTTTTGATGGCGTGAAGCGATGCCTTGTTCCTGCAGACGGCTGGTATGAATGGACGGGTGAGAAACGACTCAAGACCGCGTGGCGGATCAAGAACAAGGATGGTTCACCACTGGCCTTTGCTGCGATTTTTGACATCTGGACCGCTCCGGGCGGGCTTGAAGTGCCTCAGGTGGCGACTGTGACCTGCGAACCGAACAACGATGTACGTGAAATCCATCACCGGATGGGTGTTCTGCTAGAACCCGCTCAATTTGCAACTTGGCTCGGAGCTGATGACACCGCCGCGTCACGCTTGATGGTGCCGTATCCCGAGGGGCGGTTGTCCATTGAAGAGGTAACGGACGTGGATTGGAACGGTGCTTGAACTCTGGCAAACCCCGGCGCTATGCTGCAGCGCAGAACTTTGGGGGAATCGCCCATGGGATACGTCATCACCGTAGCGCAGCAAAAGGGTGGCTCTGGTAAAACGACTATTGCCGCCAATCTTGCTGTCGCTTTCGAACGTGCTGGTCATACTGTGGCACTGCTCGACACGGACCCGCAAGGGTCGCTTGGCCGGTGGTTCATGACCCGGCAAGCAGAGCGCGGCGATGAGACCATGTCGCTGTCAACGGCGAGCGCTTGGGGCGTGAGTTATGAGTGCGGCAAACTTAAAGACACCCATGATTTCGTGCTGGTCGATACGCCGCCCAAAATTGATGCGGATCTGCGACCTGCGCTACGGGAAAGCGATCTGATCGTCGTCCCTGTCGCCGCGAGTCAGGTTGATGTTTGGGCCACGGAAAGCGTGCTCGACCTTGCCCAACGCGAAGATCGGCCGGTTATGATCGTTTTGAACCGCGCAAAGACTGGCACGCGCGTGTTCGACGATGTGCGCTCCAGCGTTGAGGAGCTTGATGCGCAAGCCGCCCAAACCGTGCTTGGGAACCGCGTTGCATATGCAGAGACACTTGGGCTGGGCAAAGGCGTTCTTGAGCGCGGCAAGGGCGCTTGGACGGCCGAAATCCAAGGGCTTGCGGACGAGGTTGTCGCGGCCGTCAGTGGGTAAGGTGAACTACCGCTAAAGTTAGGTCGGTTCGATCTCGTTCGCGCGAGCAATCACATCAACACCCATTTGCTGAAACAGATCAACGTAGTCGAGACAGACCCAGTTTTCTGCGATACGCCCGCCTTCACACCGATAAAAATCCATAACCCTGAGCGTAAGGTTCTTGCCCGTGGCTGGGACGCCAAGATACGCACCCTTGTGCGTCATCGTCATGCTGGGCCATCCCGATACGGCGGCATAGTTTCCGTCGCCGATCCGACAGTAATGGTTTCCGCCCTTGCGGTCAGGGAAGGCGGACAAAAACGCCGAACGGTGATCGTCAACAAATCCCTGCCAGCGAAAATTCGATCCAATGCCACCCGGTCCGTACCACAGCATATTCTCGGACCAACGGCCGTCCGTTCCGGTTTGACCGGGCGAGTTGCTGGTCTTGGGGTCATAGACGTGCAGGTCAGACAGCATACCCTCGACAATCGCAAGTGATGCCGCGCCATCGCCGTTTGACGGGCAGACGCCGTCATGCGTTGCGGGGCCGGGAAACAGCATCTCGGTCCCTAAGAGTGGCGGAAGGGGCATGCGCCCCGACTGACGCGCCAGATCGAGAAGGTCGACAATTATTTTGGCTTCTTTGATCTTCCCGTCCTCAATTCGGAAAAATTCTCCGGCCCGAAGGAACGCCAGTTTCCCACTCGGGCGGAGCCCAAATAGCGGCGCCGAAAACGTGCCAACATAATGAGTGACAACTGCCATCCAGGTGCCGCCCGTTTCGCGGATGTTTTGGCCGCCAATCGCGATTTCATTGCGGCGGTGAAGGCCGGTGAACGCCGATTGAAGAGGACGCAAAAATGCGTCGACGACGGCGTCGAGCCCGGTGAGTCGGTTTACGGGGTGCGCAACATCCCAAACGGTGTCTTTTGTCAAAGCCTTGCCCGCAGAACGGGCAGCTTGTGAACTATCAGTTGCCCACAAATCGTCCAGATGGCTCAAAACTTCTTGCCGAAAATCAGCCATTTAAGGACCTTCCACTTCGCTTTCTCGGTCGTTTGACAATTTTCTCTTGGCAAAAGCGCCGTTGCGAGTCTAGCATTTTTGCAAACGTGTGCAAAAAATGCTGCCACACGAAAACAGGGAGGCCAAAATGGCCGAGATTGAGCTTCGCAACGTCTGTAAACGTTGGGGGAGTTTCGTGGGGGTTGATGATTTCAATCTCACGATTGCTGATGAGGAATTTCTGGTTCTTCTCGGGCCGTCAGGGTGCGGCAAGACGACGACCATGCGTATGATTGCAGGGTTGGAAGATGTCACCGAAGGCTCGATCTCGATTGATGGGCAGGTGGTCAATGACCTCGAGCCCAAGGATCGGGACATCGCCATGGTGTTCCAGTCCTATGGCCTCTACCCGAACATGAATGTCTACGACAATATTCGTTTCCCGCTCAAAGTCCGCAAGGTGCCTGAAGCAGAGCATGACGAGCGTGTGAAGCGCGCCGCCGCGATGGTTGAACTTGAGCCCTTCATGCATCGTAAGCCCGCTGAATTGTCGGGCGGCCAACGCCAGCGCGTCGCGCTCGCGCGGGCGATTGTGCGGGAACCCAACGTCTTTCTGATGGACGAGCCGCTTTCGAACCTCGATGCCAAACTCCGCGTATCGACCCGCGCGCAGATCAAGAACCTGAGCCATGAGCTCAAAGTCACGACGATCTATGTGACGCACGACCAGATCGAGGCGATGACGCTTGCGGATCGGGTGGTCATCATGAAGCAGGGTATCGTCCAGCAGGTTGGCACGCCCGTCGAGATTTACAACAATCCGGCAAATACCTTTGTGGCAAGCTTCATCGGCAACCCCGCCATGAACCTCTTGGATGGGACGGTTAGCGGTGGTGTTTTCGAGGGCGAAAACACACGGGTAGAAGGGCTAAACGTGCCGGATGGTCCTGTGACGCTTGGGTTCAGAGCCGAGGATGGAAGCCTGTCCACCAGCACGGCTGAAATCAATGCACCGGTCTATACCATGGAGCTTTTGGGCGATGCGACCATGGTCACGGTCAGGGCCGGGGAGTCCATGATCGCGGTAAAAGCCAGCAAGGAATATCGCGCAGAGATCGACGACCAGGTCTCGTTCAGCGTTCCGTCCGCTGTGTGCCACGTTTTCGACCGAGAAACGGGCACACGGATCAGCGCAGATCACGCATATTGAATTCTCGCCTTCCGGGTTCGGGAGGCGGAACAAAGAGGGTGCGGGCTTGCAAGACGCATCCAGTCAACAGGGAGAAGGCTGAATGAAAATGAACCATCTATTTGCGGCGACGGCGATGTCACTTATCGCGACGTCTGCTTTGGCTGATTGTCCGGACGCCGGACGCATCAGCATCATCGGAAACGAATTCCCGGCAATTCAGACAGTCGGTGCAGGTGCGCTTTCGTGCGCCAGCGATTCTGTCACGGCTGAATCCAACCTAACGGCTGACCACCAGTCGCTGAATGTTGCGGGTATGACAGGCGATCCGGCCGAATACACAACAGCTATCATCGCGAACTCTTCTATCGTGGCGCTGATGAATGAAGACGTCATTCGTCCGCTCGACGATCTTGTCGCCAAGCATGGAGAAGGGCTGAGCCCGAACCAACTCGTCTCGATCAACGGTCAGGTGATGGCGGTTGCGTTCATGGCGAACGCACAGCACCTCGTCTATCGCTCTGACGTGCTTGAGCAGGCTGGTCTTGAGCCGCCAACGACATACGAGGAAATGCTCGAAGCGGCCAAGACGATCCGGGATCAGGGTATCTTGGATAATCCAGTTGGCGGCGCCTATGCCGCAGGCTGGAACCTCGCACAGGAATTCAACAACATGTTCCTGGGCTATGGCGGCGTGCATTTCAAAGACGGTACGGCCGAGCCCAACGTGAACTCCGAAGCCGGTGTTGCCGCGCTGGAAATGATGAAGGCGTTGTCGGAATACATGAACCCCGACTTCCTTACTCATGACTCCAACGCTACCAACGCCGAATATCGTGCGGGTAATGTCGCACTCATGAACATGTGGGGTAGCCGTGCAGCAACGCTGGTGACCGCAGAAGGCGTTCCGCAGGAAGTTGTCGACGGATTTGCAATCGCGGGACCGATGACCGTCGGTGGCGGGAGCACACCGGCCTCCACACTTTGGTGGGACGGTTGGACTGTTGCCAAGAACATCAGCGATGAAGACGCCGAGGCCACGTTCCTGGCCATGAAGAAAGCGATCGACCCCTCCATTCTGGCGGAAGGCGATGTTTCCACGCAGGCCGTTTGGCTTATCGATGGGTATGAGCCGACACCGGCGGCTGTAGGCGTATTTGATGCCGCACAAAAAGGCACGGTGCCTTATCCGATGCTGCCCTACATGGGGCTGATGCACACTGCGCTTGGCGCCGAGCTGTCAGACTTCATGCAAGGCAAAGAATCGGCTGAACAAGCGCTTCAGGACGTCGAAGCTGCGTATATCGCCGCTGCAAAAGAAAAGGGCTTTCTCTAAGCCCTGAAATCGCCGGGCGCGTATGTGGCGCGCCCGGCCCACGCGCGCTCTCTGATCTGGACGGACCGAGATGAAACATAAGACATTCTTCTGGTTTTTCCTGCCGACGGCCTTGGCAATGCTGGTGTTTATTGCCGCGCCAATGGTGTCGATTGTCATGCAATCGCTGTTCGTGCCGCACGAAGCCGTTCTGATCGAGACAGAGAATTGCGGCCCGTTCGGCTGCACGACGTCAACCGCGATCGACCAAGAGGCGACCGCCGCGCTGCGGGCGGAGAAGCCGTTGGGTCGGTTTGTCGGGTTAGATATTTATAAGGATCGCGGCCACCTTGCTTTTGCCGAGGTTGGGGAGGCTTGGCAGAACACAGACAGCATCGGGGCGTTCTTCTCCGAAATGGGTGATTTGCCGTTCTACGATGCGCTGGCGTTTACACTGACCTACACCTTCGTTTGCACACCTTTGTTGATCATGCTCGGGTTTGCGATTGCGGTCGCCGTGAATTCCCTATCGCGAAAGATCCGAGGGTTCGTGATCTTCTTTTCGCTTTTGCCGATGATCGTGACGCCGCTGGTCGGATCGTTGGTTCTGTTCTGGATGATCGACAGTCGGGGCGTGTTGGGGAACCTGATTTCCTATCTCGTCAATGACCCCGATCTATCCGTCAAAGCATCCACCCCGCTGATGTGGATTTCGATCATCACCTACGGCATTTGGTCGTCGGCCCCCTTTGCATTCGTGGTGTTCTACGCGGGGCTCCAGACAGTACCGCAGGACACGCTCGAGAGCGCACAGATTGATGGCGCAACGCGGTGGCAGCAGATCCGCTATGTGGTCTTCCCACATCTGATGCCGCTGGTGACCTTCGTCGCGCTGATCCAGTTGATGGACAATTTCAAAGTGTTTGAACCCATCGTCGGCTTTAACGCCGCGGCGCATGCGACATCGCTCAGTTGGATCGTCTTCAACGACCTTGGAGGCGAAACGCGACAACTTTCTGCGGCAGCGACGACGTCTGTGCTGACTGTTCTCGGTGTTGCGATCCTGCTCTCACCGGTCCTTGTGCGGACTTGGCGCGACTTCAGAGGAAAGACATAAATCATGGCTGCTCCGTCCCAACGCATGCCCACAGGGCTCAAGATTGGCCTTGTCGCCTTTACCGTCGTTTGGCTGATCCTGGCCGCTTTTCCGTTCCTTTGGACGGTCTGGGGATCGTTCAAGGTTGAACTCGACTTTTTCTCCATCGCGGACTGGACTTACGCTTTGACGGGTGAGCGCACGCAGATCACCCACGGATCACCCTTCACGACGGCGGGTTACGAGGGGGCCTGGATTGAGAACCAGTTTTGGCGGAACGCCATCAACACCTTTATCGTGTGTTTCTTTGTGGTGTGTACATCACTGACCATTGGAACGCTTGGTGGTTACGCGCTTAGCCGCTCGGGCCACAACTATGTCTTTTGGCTTCTGATCACGGCGCTGATCTTTCGTGCTGTACCGCCGATCACGCTGGTCTCGGGCTATCTGCCCCCATTTTTTCAATGGAACCTTTGGGGATATTTGCCAACAGCGATTGTCGTGCTTGTGGCCATTAACCAGCCGTTCACGCTCTGGATGCTCCATTCGTTCTTTCAAAAGATCCCGAAAGAGCTGGACGAAAGCGCGCGGGTCGATGGCTGTACCCAGTTTCAGGCGTTTCGTTATGTGATCATCCCGGTCATGTGGCCGGGGGTGATCACCACCGGACTGTTTAGCTTCCTGCTCGCCTATAACGACTTTGCCGTGACAACGATGCTCCTCGCGGAAAGCAACCGTACCATGATCCCCGCGATCAACGCCTTCCTTGGAACAACGCAGACCGAAGGAAATGTGATGTTTGCCGTGGCAGCCGTGGTTTCGGCCACAGTGCCGTTGTTCATCCTTGTGATGTTCTTCCAGCGCCAGATCGTGAGCGGTCTGACCGCAGGGGCCGTCAAGGGCTGATCTGTGGGCGCGACGGGCAAAGCGTCGTTGCGCCAGTATGTCGAGGCGCTTGGCGCGCCCGATGGAGCCAATTGGGCTTCGGCAACGAACGCCTTTTTTGCGCCGCATGCGTCGATCAATGTTGTTCACCCGTTCAATGAGATGGTTGGGGCCGAGGCGTACTTCGCAAACGTGCTTGGATCGTTGCGTGACGCGTTTTCAGATCTGCGCCGGTCTGACTACATCGCATTTGGCGGGGAGTTTGAAGGTGCCGAGTGGGTCACTGCAACGGGATACTTTACTGGGCGTTTTGACCGGCCGTGGCTTGGTATTCGACCGACCGGTACTCTGATGCATCTGCGCTTTGGTGAGTTTCATCGGATTGAAGGCGCAAAGGCCGTCGAAAGCTATGTCTATTTCGACATTCCGGAACTCATGATTGCCGCCGGACAGTGGCCGATCGCCGGACAGTGGCCGATCACGGACAGTCCAGGCCGTGATCGGGGTTTTACAGGTTATCTGCCTGGGCCGACAACACAGGACGGGTTGCGTTGGGAGGCCGCGGACGCAGACCTGAGCCAATCCTCCTACGCGCTTATTACGGAAATGCTGCGCAGTCTTGCGACGCCGGATCAGGCGTGGCGGCCTTACTGGCGAGAGGACATGCTGTGGTACGGGCCTGCGGCGTTTGGCAGTTTCGTTGGGATCGAGGATTTTGCGGGGTTTCAGGTTCCGTTCGAGCAGACCTTTTCCGAGTGGATCGGTGGATCTGTTGAGGGCAGCGAAACGCGACATTTCACCCGGTTCGCCGACGGAAACTACATCTGCTCTGGTGGCTGGCCCTCGCTGAATGCTGTGCAGAAGGAAACGTTCCTGGGTCAACCCTCGGAAGGCAAGCGGCTCTATATGAGGGTCTGCGACTGGTGGCGACGGGAGGGCGATCTGCTTGCCGAGAATTGGGTCTTTGTGGACATTCCGCATGTACTCTTGCAGATGGGCTATGACCTCTTTGACGGCGGTGCTGCGCCTTGAGCGGCAAGGCAACATCGCTTGATGTGGCCGAGCTTGCCGGTGTGAGCCGATCGGCGGTGAGCCGCGTGTTTACGCCAGGTGCCAGCGTTTCAAAAAAGACCGCTGAAAAGGTAAGGCGCGCAGCCGATACGCTGGGTTACCGTCCCAACGTGCTTGCGCGCGGGCTGCTGACCGGGCGCAGTCGGTTGATCGGACTGGTGGTCGCATACCTCGACAACCATTTCTATCCGGAGGTGCTTGAACGGTTGTCAAATGCACTGCAGGCGCAGGGGTATCATGTGCTGGTCTTCATGGCCTCTCAGAGTGACGATAGCCTGGATACGGTGACAACCGAAATTCTCGACTATCAAGTCGATGGTCTCATCCTTGCGTCAGTTTCAATGTCGTCCGACATCACAGAAAGATGCCGCGCCATGGGCGTGCCGGTCGTTCTTTTTAACCGACGTCAGGGAGAGGCCGGCGAACGTGCTGTGGTTTCGGATAACTTCGAGGGCGCACGCATGATCGCACACCACTTCGCCGATTGCGGCCATCGTCGTGTTGGTCACATTGCGGGATGGCCGGATGCCTCCACACAGGCGGATCGTGAAGCTGGATTTCGAAAGGGGCTAGAAGAGGTGGGGCTGACGCTTTCTGCTCGCGAAGTTGGCAACTTTCAGCAAGAAGCTGCGCAGAATGCTGCGCGACGCATGTTTGACCGTCCGGATCATCCTGATTCCGTGTTTGTCGCCAACGATTACATGGCTTTCGCAGTGATGGAGGTGCTTCGCGGCGAACTTGGGCTACGTGTTCCTCAAGACGTCGCTGTTGCGGGGTTCGATGACGTGGCTTCGGCTGCGTGGCGCAGTTTTGATCTGACCACCGTGCGTCAAGACGCCGATGCGATGGTTCGCCTAACGGTCGATACGCTCATGTCCGCGATTGATGGCAACGACGCCAGAAGTGCGATACCTGCGCTGCCCGTCGAACTCGTCGTCCGGGGCAGTACCCGCGCCTAATCAGCGTTTGCCGTAGTACAACCCGACGACATGCTCGGCTTCTGCAAAGAACAGCCATCGCGAGACAAAGACGCCGGCAACGTGACTGATGATTGCAAGCGCCGCCAGCACGTGGCTGAAGGGCAAAACGAACAAGATGATCCATGGAACTACGGCCATTAGACCAAAGGCAATCAATCTGAGTTTGAACGCATGCTTTCGCCCGACCACGTGGATCATTTCATGGGTCAGATAATTGCCACCGGTATGCGGCGGCTCGAACGCGCGCACGCTGCCGATTGTGCCAAGGCCGGTTGCGCTTTCCATATTCGTTGGGCGGTCTGAGAAGCGTTTGTCTCCCTCCTGCCATGCCCACAGTTGCAGAGCGCCCAGAACGATAAGGCCCGGTGCGGCAAC
>JABSSC010000073.1 GCA_013214635.1 Paracoccaceae bacterium
TTCGGTCGCTGGCGTCTTCCTTTTGGCGGATATTCTCTTTTCGCAACCCCTTGGCCTATGGGCGGCGATCATGGTTGGTCTTATGGAATTTTTGCGCCGTCGGGAGGTTGCTTGGCGCGATATCGCATTTCCGCTGGAATGGGCACTTGTGAGCGTGGCCATTGCTGCTGCGACGCTTGGGTACGCTGTGATCCTCGCCGTCTTTGTTGTGGATCAGCCGGGGCTTGGACTAACGCTTCTGAGGTTACTGGCAACACTTGCCTGTTACCCAGCCGTTGCCCTTCTTGCGCGCGCAGTCGGATTGCGTAAATCTGCGCCCGGCGATGCCGACCGGATTGGGGCCAAGGCATGAAGTACACGCAAAAAGACATCGAAAAGAGCAATCGCATCATTACGCGGCGCGGCATCGTTCTGGGCGGTGCAATGATGGGCTTTATGGGCATTCTTGGTCTGCGCATGCGCCAGATGCAGGTGGAAGAGGCCGAGGATTACCGCCTTTTGGCCGAAGAGAACCGCATCAACATGCGCCTTCTTCCGCCGGCACGTGGGGTGATTTTCGATCGCAACGGCATTCCTGTCGCCGACAACTCTCAGAATTATCGCATCATCATCGTTAAAGAGGACGCAGGTGACGTGGACGACGTCGTCGCGCGCCTCAAATCGCTCATCCCGCTGGATGAAGACGACCTTGAACGTGCCATGCGCGAGATTAACCGCCGCTCGCCCTTTGTCCCCGTGACATTGGCGGACCGTCTGACATGGGACGAGTTTTCAACCGTCGCCGTCAACGCCCCGGCCCTGCCCGGCATAACGCCCGATGTTGGTCTCTCTCGGCATTATCCGATGCTGGAGGATTTTGCCCATGTCATCGGCTACGTCGGCCCGGTCAGTGACTATGACCTGTCCAAGATCGCCGATCCCGATCCGTTGTTGCAGATCCCGCGTTTCCAGATCGGCAAAGTGGGCGTTGAGACAAAGTTGGAAGAGGACCTTCGCGGCAAGGCCGGCACACGCCGGATCGAGGTCAACGCCGCCGGTCGGGTCATGCGCGAGCTTGGCCGGATCGAAGGCACACCCGGCACCGACATTCAGTTGACCATCGACGCGGCACTTCAGAACTTTGCCCAAGTCCGCATGGCCGATGAAAGCGCCGCAGCGGTGGTGATGGACGTGCATAACGGCGATCTGATTGCCATGGGATCCGCGCCAGCCTTTGATCCGAACATGTTTGTGCGGGGCATCTCCGGCCCCGATTACCGCAAGCTGACCGAGAATGAATATCGCCCGCTGGCCAACAAAACGGTCCAAGGCACTTACCCGCCCGGCTCGACGTTCAAAATGATCACCGCGCTCGCGGCGCTGGAGGCGGGCGTGATCGGACCCGACGACACGGTCTATTGCCCCGGCCACACAACACTTGGTGGACGCCGCTTTCACTGCTGGAAGCGCGGAGGGCACGGTTATGTCGATCTCGACAAATCACTCGTCCAGTCTTGCGACGTCTACTACTACGACATCGCGGCGCGCTGCGGGATCGACAAGATCGCCGAGGTCGCCAAACGGTTCGGGCTGGGCACGCGCCACGACATCCCGATGTCCGCCGTGGCCGAGGGGCTCATCCCCTCAACACAGTGGAAACAGGTCGTCCGGGGCGAGGTCTGGCGCCCGGGCGATACGCTCAACGCCTCCATCGGTCAGGGCTATGTACTGGCCTCACCGTTGCAACTGGCGGTGATGACCGCGCGCATCGCCTCCGGCAAGGCTGTGTCACCCCGCTTGGTCAAATCGGTCAGCGGCACCGCAGACCCGGTCCCAACCATGGCGGAGCTTGGAACGAACGAAAATCACCTGCGCTGGATCCGCCGCGCGATGTTCCGCGTCTCAAACTCCGAGCGCGGCACCGCACGCCGGTCGCGGATCGTGACCGAAGGTATGGAAATTGCAGGCAAAACCGGCACCAGTCAGGTCCGTAATATCACCGCAGAAGAACGCGCACGCGGCGTGACCCGCAATGCGGATTTGCCTTGGAACCGGCGCGATCACGCGCTCTTTGTGGCCTTTGCCCCCTTTGACAAGCCGAAATACGCCATCTCGGTCGTCGTCGAACATGGCGGCGGCGGATCGGCAGCGGCCGCCCCCGTAGCGCGCGATATCATGCTCCAGGCGCTCTATGGCGGGCTTCCTCCGCTTGAGGCGTACCCCGCGGGCCAGCGCGAAGCGATCGGCGAGTTGCACGACACCTGGCCCCTGCGTGACATGCCCAAGCCCGGCCCGGCGCGGAGCCGCGCATGAGCTATCTTGAGTATCAGGTCAAATCGGTCCCCACCGGTTTCAGAAAGATCCTCTACGCCAACTGGGCGCTTGTTGCGCTGCTAACCGCGGTTGCGTCCATCGGGTTCCTGATGCTCTATTCGGTTGCGGGCGGAACCCTCTCGCGCTGGGCCGAGCCTCAGATGATCCGCTTTGGCATGGGTCTGACGGCAATGTTCATCGTCGCGATGGTCCCCATTTGGTTCTGGCGCAATGTCTCGGGCCTGGCCTATGCCGCATCGCTCGTTTTGCTGGTGTTTGTTGAATTCTTTGGCGTCACCGGGATGGGCGCGCAGCGCTGGATCGACCTTGGTTTCATGCGCCTGCAACCGTCCGAAGTGATGAAAATCACGCTCGTGATGTTTTTGGCCGCCTATTACGACTGGCTCGACATCAAAAAGGTCAGCCACCCGTTCTGGGTGGCGATCCCGCTGGTTCTGATCCTGATCCCGACCGCGCTCGTCCTCAATCAACCCGACCTCGGAACCGCAATCCTGCTGGTTGCAGGGGGCGGAATCGTGATGTTTCTGGCTGGCGTAAGCTGGTGGTATTTTGGCGCCGTCATCGCAGGCGGTGTGGGGCTGGTCACGGCGGTCTTTACCTCTCGCGGTCAACCCTGGCAGCTCTTGAAGGACTACCAATATCGCCGCATCGACACTTTTCTTGATCCGGCCTCCGATCCGCTGGGCGCGGGCTATCACATCACGCAATCCAAGATCGCTTTGGGCTCAGGCGGGTTTTCCGGGCGCGGCTTCATGCAAGGCACGCAATCGCGTCTGAACTTCCTGCCCGAAAAACACACCGACTTTATCTTTACGACACTTGCAGAAGAGTTCGGCTTTATCGGCGGCTTCTCTCTTTTGGTACTCTATGCGCTGATCATCCTGTTCTGCATCATGTCCGCTATCCAGAATTCAGACCGCTTTGCGTCGCTCATGACGCTTGGGATTGCGGCGACCTTCTTCCTCTTCTTCGCCGTCAACATGTCGATGGTGATGGGCCTCGCCCCCGTGGTCGGGGTGCCCTTGCCATTGGTAAGCTATGGCGGTTCTGCCATGCTTGTTCTGATGGCCGCCTTCGGACTTGTCCAATCGGCCCATATCCACAGACCCCGCGCAAAATGACCAATATCCTCTTTGCCGCCTCCGCCCAAAGCTGGGCAAACTATGAGGCGCCCCTGACCGCAGCGCTCGATGCAACAGGTCTGACGTACGATCTCCGTACCGAGTTTGCACCGGCAGACGTCGACTACATCGTCTACGCGCCCGACAGCGCGGTGCAAGATTTCACGCCCTACACGCGCCTCAAGGCCGTTCTGAACCTGTGGGCTGGGGTCGAAAACGTCGTCGGCAACGACACCCTGCGCGTCCCCCTCGCGCGGATGGTCGATCACGGGTTAACCGAAGGCATGGTCGAGTGGGTGACGGGTCATGTGCTGCGTCATCATCTCGATATCGATGCTTGCCTCAATGGACAGGACGGCGTGTGGCGCCCCTTTGCGCCGCCTTTGGCACGCGAACGCACCGTCGGAATACTTGGTCTTGGGGCGCTGGGCGCGGCCTGCGCTGAGGCGCTTGTGGCACTGAACTTCAACGTCATGGGGTGGAGTCGCCGACCAAAGTCGTTGCCCGGCGTCACGTGCGAAAGCGGGGCGGACGGCCTCGCGCGGGTTCTTGCCGCCTCGGATATCGTGGTGCTGCTGCTTCCACAGACGCCCGAGACCGAAAACACCCTCGACGCCGACGCGCTGGCGCAGATGCCCGACAACGCGGTCATCATTAATCCAGGTCGCGGCCCATTAATCGATGATGATGCCCTTCTGGCCGAACTTGACAGCGGTCGCCTGGGGCATGCCACACTCGATGTGTTCCGCATCGAACCGCTGCCCGCCAACCACCCCTACTGGGCGCATCCCCGCGTCACGGTCACGTCACACATCGCGTCGGAGACACGGAAAGTCACAGCCAGCCAAGTCATTGCGGAAAACATCCGTCGCGGCGTGCGTGGCGAGCCGTTCTTGCATTTGGTTGATCGCGACGCCGGGTACTGACACCCACATCTTCTGTGTTTCAAAAATACTCAAATCCTACCGCAGCCGTGGGGGCGCGTCGGGATCAAGACCGGGCGCCGCGGGCGTCGATGGCACCTCTGGTTCCGGCAAATCAATTCTAAGCCCCACGGCCTCAAGACGCGGGATGAGTGCATCCTGATCCTCCACGAACGTCACGTCCAGCGCCGCCGCCTCAACGCCGGAGAACACCAGTGCCGCATTCACGGCTTCGGCGATGGCACGCTGTGCTGCGGTATGTGCGTTGACGACGACCAGCACATGGGTCGTGCCGCCATTCTCCAACTCTCCCAGCGCGAGATAGGCGCGTGATGCCTGCCCTTCGAACCCTGCTAGCCGCGCATCAATCTCCGTGATCACGGCGTCTGGCACCCCTTTGGGCGCGTGCACGGCCACCAGTTTTGCCGTCTGTGCACCGATGTCTTGCACGGCGACATCCGCCAACCAGTTCAGCCCCTCGGATGACAACACAAAATCCGAGACACCGGTCCCGAGGTTCAGCCCGAGCCCGATCCCCTGACCCGCCAAAACCTGAGCCACAGACCGCCCGGACATGGCGGCATAAGGCGCGGGGCCACCATGAAACGAGGTCAAACGATCCTCTGTATCAAAGATCAGGGCAACCGGTTCGGGGTCGATGGGAAAAACCTGTGCGTCAATCACCTTGCCTGTCGGTTCTTCTTTCAAAAGCAGAAACACCTCTGCTGCCGCGAGACGTCCCAGGAAACGAAGCCGCGATGCGTCATCCTCTGGCGTCATCTCGGCAAAGGCTCGGTCGAGCGGAGTTTGGATCATCGCAGCACCTCGACAACACGTGCGCGCAAATGCGGGATGAGGTCGGTCTCAAACCACGGATTACGCTTGAGCCAGCCCGTATTCCGCCACGACGGATGGGGCAAGGGCAGAATGCCGTCCGGCAGGTCACGCCAGCGTGCGACGGTCGCTGTTACACCGCCTTTGGCGTCAGCCCCAAGATGCCAGCGCTGCGCGTACTGACCAATGACCAGTGTGAGATCCGGGGCAAGTGTTGCCATGACCTCGTCTCTCCAAGTCTGGGCGCAAATCTTTGGAGGTGGCAGATCACTGCCCTTCGCGTCGTATCCGGGAAAGCAAAACGCCATCGGCACAATCGCAATCTGCGTCTTGTCGTAGAAGACGTCAGGCGTAATTCCCAGCCAGTCGCGCAGGCGATCGCCCGATGGATCGGCGAAGGGGCGCCCGGCCATATGCACGCGCATCCCCGGCGCCTGCCCAACAATCAAGAGACGCGCACCGGGACCGAACCATGGAACGGGCCGTGGTTTGTGCGCCGTCGCCGTCTCGGCAAACCGGTCGGCGCAAATCTGGCATGCCGTGATACGTTTTATGAGACTTTCAGTCGTACCCATGCCCCCTGCCTATCGCGCCGACGAAACTCCGACAATTCTCCGACGTTATGCCGACGTCACAAATTAGCGGATTGACGCTTCTCATTTATTTCAATAATTCTAGAAATATGAAAACGATTAGACCCGACTCACTGACAATTGAAGAAGCGGCCTCGACCTTTGCCGCGCTTGGCTCAGAACAACGCCTCGGCGTTCTGCGCACGCTTGTGCGCTCTGGCCCCGAAGGATTGACCATTGGTGAGTTGGGAACCCGCACGGGCGTGACCGGGTCGACGCTGACCCACCACATCAAAATTCTCGTGCAAGCCGCTCTGGTTACACAAGAAAAACGAGGCCGCAGCATCATTTGCGCGGCCGCCGAATACGAGCGGATGAACGAGTTATCCGAGTTTCTTCTCAAGCAGTGCTGCGCGGACGCGGCCGATGGCACGGACCAAACCCATGACTGATCACTCACTTCCCTCCGCCCCGCAGCTCTGGGCGCGTGTCGACAAAGTCTGGCTTGTCATTCTCGCAATCCCGCTTCTGCTGGCGTTCTTTGATCCGACTGAGCTTGTGCCAACGCTCCAGTTTGCCGGCAAAGCAATCGCGCAAACCTCTGTTTTTATTGCCTTTGCGGTGTTTGCCGTTGGATATCTCAAAGCAACGGGTGCCGAAAACCTTCTGGCCAAAGCCTTTGAGGGCAATCAAGTCCGGATGATCTTCATGGCCGCACTTTTGGGCGGGCTTTCCCCCTTCTGCTCTTGTGAAGTGATCCCGTTTATCGCCGCCCTTCTGGCTGTTGGTGCCCCCTTGTCCGCCGTAATGGCGTTCTGGCTCGCCTCCCCTCTGATGGACCCTGCGATGTTCCTGATCACATCCGGCACGCTTGGTTTTGACTTCGCGATCGCCAAAACAGTTTCTGCCGTTGGACTGGGTGTTTTGGGTGGCGCAACCGTCATGGCGTTCGCCAAGTCACCTGTCTTTGCCAATCCGCTGCGCGAGCGCCCGGCCGTAGGCGGCTGCTGCGGTGTCAAAAAGCCATTCTCGGGCAAACCGCAATGGGCATTTTGGAGCGATGCGGATCGCCGCGGCATCTTCCGTGAAACCGTTGTTGAGAATGCGCTTTTCCTGCTGAAATGGCTGACGCTGGCGTATCTGATCGAAGCGCTGATGCTGCGGTATGTACCGGCCGAACTGATCGCGCAGATTCTGGGTGGTGCTGGGCTCATGCCGATCATACTCGGCGCTTTGGTGGGCGCTCCAGCCTATCTCAACGGGTATGCCGCAGTGCCTCTGATCGATGCGCTTTTGGCGCAAGGCATGTCAAACGGCGCGGCCATGAGCTTTGTCATCGCGGGCGGTGTCAGCTCGATCCCTGCAGCCATCGCCGTATGGGCCCTGGTCAAACCGCGCGTCTTTGCGGCCTATCTTGGCATAGCGTTGGTTGGCGCCGTGCTGGCAGGTGTCGCCTGGACGATCGTGGCTTAAACTCCCCAAAAAGCGCTCAAACTGTCGCTTTTGTTGTGTGAACGGCAACATTTCGCCATACTCGGCACGTAACGACCAAAGTTAGTCGATGTTAACGATGTCTGGGATACGTACCGGGGCACAACCAAAGAGGCGGCGCCGAGGCGCAGATGCTCGAGTTTACAGAAGTCAGCAAGTCCTTTTGGACCGGACGACGACACAAGGTGATCCTTGATCGCGCTTCGTTCCGCGTGGAAAAAGGCAACTCTCTGGGCATCCTTGCGCCAAACGGTGCTGGCAAGACAACAATCGTCAACATGATCGCGGGGCTTGAGAAGCCGGACGAAGGCGAAATTCGGCGCGAATGCCGCATATCGTTCCCGCTGGGGTTCATGGGCGGCGTCGTCAGTCGGTTGAGCGCACGCGACAATGCCCGCTTCATCGCCAAGCTCTATGGCCTCGACAGCGACTATGTCGAGGCGTTCTGCCGCTGGGTCTGCGGACTGGAAGAATACTTTGATATGCCCGTCGGGACGTATTCGTCCGGCATGCGTGGGCGGTTTTCCCTGGCGCTTTTGCTGGCGCTGGAATTTGACCTGTATCTGATTGACGAAGGCATGCCCGCGACGACGGATGTCGAGTTCAACCGCAAGGCCGGAACTCTGTTGCGCGAGCGGCTGGAAAAGGCGTCAGTCATCATTGTCTCGCATCAGGCGAGCACACTGGAAAAGTTTTGCCGTTCTGCCGCGGTCCTTGTCGACGGCAAGCTGCATATGTTCGACACACTCGAAGAAGCGAAGCGACTTTATGACTACGAAACCCAAAGCTAAGAAGTTTCGCATCAAACGGTCTGGCCCCGATTGGCCGACACAGGGCGAGCCGGACAAGACGCCGCCTAAGAAAAAGGTGTTCGATCAACCCGAAGACGGCTTTGGGTCCGAGCCATTCCCGGGTTCTGCCAAGGCCGACGCCAAGGATGGTGAGATCGCCGAGATCCGGAAAGAAGGTCTGACCGGGCGACAGCTTCGCATGGCGCGGCGTCTGGCGCAGAAACACGGCCTGACCCCCACATCCGATTTCGACGCGGTGCGCTTGCTGCGCGCGCGTGGCATTGATCCGTTCAAGCGTGAAGCGATGCTGGAACTTGTGGGCGGAGGAGACGACGAACAGAAGGAAAGCAAGGTCCCTGCCCCGACGGCGCAGCTCCCTCAAACCGTTCCGGCAGAAGCCCCCGTGCCAGGACCCGTCTCGGATGCAGCGCGTATCAGGTCCGACGAGGTTTTCCGCCTGCAGGCCGATATCAGCCGTCGCCGACGCCGCAAGATGTGGGGCCTTGTCGCCCGGCTTTTTGTCTTTGTCCTGATCCCGACGCTCATCGCGGGCTATTACTTCACGTCGGTCGCGACGCCGATGTATGGGACAAAGTCGGAATTCGTCATTCAGCAGGCCGATGGCGCGGCCAGCCCTATGGGTGGCCTGTTTTCAGGCACGGGATTGGCCACCAGCCAAGACTCCGTAACCGTCCAAAGCTTCCTCCAAAGCCGTGAGGCCCTGTTGCGGCTCGACGCGGACGAAGGGTTCAAGGCGCACTTCAGCGGCCCGAATATTGATCCTCTGACACGGCTATCTGCCGATGCCAGTAACGAGGACGCCTATGCGCTTTATCGCAAGCTTGTGACCATCGGATATGATCCCACCGAAGGTCTCATCCGGATGGAGGTTGTGGCCGCAGACCCGGACGTGTCGGCAGCGTTTTCCACCGCCCTGATCGGATATGCAGAAGAACAGGTTGATACGCTTTCCCTGCGCTTGCGCGAATCCCAAATGGCGGATGCGACCGAAAGCTTTGCGGATGCTGAGGCCAAGATGATAGCCGCGCAAGAGCGCGTGCTGACACTGCAAGAACAGCTGGGTGTGCTTGATCCAACCTCAGAGACGGCGGCGCAGATGTCCCAGATCGCGGCGTTTGAGACGCAGCTTGCCGAAAAGCGTTTGCAGCTTTTGCAGCTTCTCGACAACGAGCAGCCCAATCAGGCCCGTGTTGCCGGGGTGCAGGGCGATATCGAACGACTTGAAGTGCTGATTGCGGAGTTGCGCAGTGAATTAACGCAAGCCAACGAGGGCGCAACATCGCTGGCCCGCATCACGAGCGAGCTTCGCATGGCCGAGGTCGATCTTGAGACGCGGACATTGATGATGCAGGAATCTCTGCAGCAAGTGGAAACCGCCCGGATCGAAGCCAATCGTCAGGTGAGATACCTGTCGCTGGGCGTAAGCCCCGTACCACCGGATGAGCCCACCTACCCCCGTCCCTTTGAAAACACGCTCCTCGCGTTTTTGATTTTCTCAGGGATATATTTGATGATCTCGATCACGGTCTCGATCCTGCGCGACCAAGTGTAGAAACAGATCAGAACGAAAAACGCGGCAGGTTGGCCTGCCGCGTTTTGTTTTTGTTGCGTGAGGATCGCCTCAGACGAGGTCAAAACGATCCGCTTCCATGACCTTGACCCAAGCGTCGACAAAGTCTTCGACAAAGGCGGTTTTCGCGTCATCGGACGCATAAACCTCGGCAATGGCGCGGAGCTGCGAATTTGAGCCAAACACAAGGTCCACGCGCGTCCCGGTCCACTTGACGTCACCGGTGGCACGATCCTTGCCCTCGAACTCGGCTTCCGCACTGGACGTCGGCACCCATTCCACACCCATATCGAGCACATTGACGAAAAAGTCGTTCGTCAGTTGGCCCGGGGTCGATGTGAAGACACCATGCGCGCTGCCGTCGGCGTTAGTTCCGATCACACGCAGACCGCCCACAAGTGCGGTCATTTCGGGCGCGGTCAGGGTCAGCAGCTGAGCACGATCGACCAGCAACTCTTCCGCCGAAACGGTAAACACACCGCCTAGGTAGTTGCGGAAGCCATCAGCGCGCGGCTCGAGCACGTCAAAGCTCTCTGCGTCGGTTTGGGCGTCTGTCGCATCTGTCCGACCCGGTGTGAACGGGACGGTGACCTCATGACCTGCGGCTGCCGCGGCCTGCTCAACACCAACACCACCAGCGAGTACGATCAGGTCAGCCAGCGAAATGCGTACGTCACCTGATTGCGCGCTGTTGAAGTCAGACTGAATGCCTTCCAACACACCCAACACTTTCGCAAGTTGCGCGGGTTGGTTGACCTCCCAATCCTTTTGCGGAGCGAGGCGGACGCGCGCGCCATTGGCACCACCGCGTTTGTCGGAACCGCGGAACGTGGACGCAGATGCCCAAGCCGTCGAAACCAACTCGGAAACGCTCAAATCGCTTCCACCGATGCGTGCCTTGAGATCGGCGACCTCAGCATCACCCACCAAAGCGTGGTCGACCGCAGGCACCGGATCTTGCCAGATCAGGTCTTCTGCAGGAACGTCGGCGCCCAAATAGCGGACCTTTGGCCCCATATCGCGATGGGTCAGCTTGAACCAAGCGCGCGCGAACGCATCAGCGAACTCGGCTGGGTTCTCGTGATAGCGACGCGAGATCTTTTCGTAATCGGGGTCCATGCGCATGGCCATATCGGCCGTGGTCATCATGATCGTGACCCGCTTGTCCGGATCGCCCGCATCGGGTGCCATGTCTTCGGGTGCGATATCCTTGGGCTCCCACTGGAACGCACCAGCCGGGCTTTTCGTCAACTCCCAGTCATACTTGAACAGGACATCGAAATAGCCGTTGTCCCATTGCGTCGGGTTTGGCGTCCAAGCGCCTTCGATCCCGCTGGTGATCGCATCGCGCCCCTTTCCGCTGGCATAGGTGCTAAGCCAGCCCAGACCCATGGCCTCCATGGGCGCGCCCTCGGGTTCGGCCCCGACATTTGCCGCGTCGCCAGCACCATGTGCCTTGCCGAAGGTGTGACCACCAGCAACCAAAGCAACCGTTTCCTCATCATTCATCGCCATGCGCGCAAACGTGTCGCGAATGTCATGGGCCGATGCGAGCGGATCGGGCTTGCCGTCCGGACCCTCTGGGTTCACATAGATCAGCCCCATCTGAACAGCCGCAAGCGGGTTTTCCAGGTCGCGCTCGCCCGAATACCGGCTGTTTGGACCGCCCGAAACCTCGAGCCATTCCGTTTCACCACCCCAATAGATGTCTTCTTCCGGCTCCCAGATGTCGGCACGACCGCCACCAAAACCAAAGGTCTCGCCACCCATGCTTTCGATGGCGACATTACCGGTGAGGATCATCAGGTCTGCCCAGCTGATCTTGTTCCCGTACTTCTGTTTGATCGGCCACAGCAGGCGACGAGCCTTGTCGAGGTTGCCGTTGTCCGGCCAGCTGTTGAGCGGCGCAAAACGCTGGCTGCCCGCGCCGCCACCACCGCGGCCGTCAGCGGTCCGATATGTCCCGGCAGCGTGCCAAGCCATCCGGATAAACAACCCGCCATAGTGACCATAGTCTGCGGGCCACCAATCCTGGCTGTCGGTCATCAGCGCGTGGAGGTCCTTTTTGAGTGCCTCCATGTCGAGCGATTTGAACGCCTCTGCATAGTCAAAATCCGGTGCCATCGGGTCGGTCAAATCCGAATTCTGATGCAGGATCTTCAGGTTAAGCTGGTTCGGCCACCAATCACGGTTGGAGCGGCCTCCGAAGGCCGTGGTGTGCATTACCGGGCATTTGCCAGATTTTTCGAGATCGTTGCCGTCCATTTTTTTCTCCGGGGCTCAAAGCTACGTGTTGAGAGACATGAGGCCGCCGCGTGCCGCCGTTCCCTGATTTCTTCAAATCAAGCGCGGTGCTGTGACAGCCCAATTATCCCGACCCGTTTAACAGAGAAATGCCATAAATTAAATTTGCATATTCGGATGTTATTGATAATCAAATCCTATGATAAACGTATCACTCAAACAGCTCAGATACTTCGATTCATTGGCCCGCCTGCGCCATTTCAGGCGCGCGGCAGAGGCATGCGCCGTGTCGCAGCCCGCCTTGTCCGTTCAGATCAAGGAGTTAGAGGCAGAGGCCGGCGCCCCTCTCATCGAACGAAACATGCGCCCAATCGGTTTGACTCCTTTGGGCGACCAGGTCGCTCAACATGCCGAGCGCGTCCTGACGCAGATGGCTGCGCTTGAAGACACGCTGCGGGCAGCAGCAGTGGGTGTGCAGGGCACAATGCGATTGGGGGTAATTCCAACTGTCGCACCGTACCTTCTGCCGCGGATGATGGCTGCGCTTGGGCAAACATTTCCCGATCTCAACGTTCACATCCGTGAAACGCTCACCGCGCGCCTTCTGGCAGAGTTGGGTCAGGGCCGACTCGACGCCGCTTTGGTGGCCTTGCCGGTCTCCGAGCCCGGTCTTGTTGAAACCCCTTTATTTGACGAAGCGCTTGTCCTTGCCCGTCCGATCTCGCAAGCGCATGAGCCTACCCCCAGCCCCGAGGCCTTGCGAGAGTTGCCGCTCTTGTTGCTCGAAGATGGGCATTGCTTTCGGGATCAGGCGTTGGCGTTCTGTGAAATACCGGGCAACACAAATCGCGACGGGCTAGAGGCCAGCGCTCTGTCCACGCTTGTGCAGATGGTCGGTGCCGGGCGCGGCGTAACGCTTCTTCCGCAGATGGCTGTCGCGGTGGAACAACAAGCCGCGCCAATATCCATCGCCCAATTTCCTGTACCTGCCCCAAAGCGCACGCTTGGAATGGTCTGGCGCAAGGGCACGGCGCTTGCGGACGATCTGAACAAAATCGCCGATGTGCTGCGCAGATGCGACGAGGATGGCGCCACACGCAAAACCCTGTGAAAATCCACCCAAACGTGGACATTGCCCCTTGCAGGCAGATCGCAAACCCACTAATTCGCTCCGTGCCTTGGGGTGTAGCCAAGTGGTAAGGCAGCGGTTTTTGGTACCGTGTATCGTAGGTTCGAATCCTACCACCCCAGCCAGGCAACTTTCTTTCATTTGTCCTATGCCGTCGCAATAAAGGGTCATGCCATCCGGACCGCGGGTTGACGATCCAGCATGGCCTCGCGACACCGTCCTGCATCTCGACTTTATAAGCACGGAGAAATTTGACTCCTGGCCACTGCGCGTCCGAAACTCAGGAAAAACGCGCTATGATGTGCCTTCATAAACCGAAATACGTCGTGGGGTGACTATGCTCGGGGTATTGCGAAACCCTGTGTTTGCCAAAATGCTGACAGTGCAGATCTTTGCGCTTGCCGGAACTGGACTTCTGACTGTCGCGTTGGCGCTACTTGCGTTTGACCTTGCCCAAGGCAACGCCGGTGTTGTTCTTGGGACAGCATTGACCATCAAGATGCTGGCTTATGTGGGTCTCGCGCCGCTGGCCAACGCCATAGCGGGCCGGGTTCCGGCAAAGACACTGCTTGTCTGCGCCGATATTGTTCGCGCTGCGGTCGCTGCCTGTCTGATTTTTGTGGAGACTGTCTGGCAGGTTTACGTGGCCATTTTTGCACTGCAGGCCGCGTCCGCGGTGTTCACGCCGACCTTTCAGGCCACGATCCCGGAGATCCTTCCGGACGAGGAAGACTATACCAAGGCGTTGTCACTGTCGCGTCTGGCAACCGAGTTGGAAAACCTCCTCAGCCCTTTGTTTGCGGGTCTTTTGTTGATGGTGCTCAGCTTTCACTGGCTTTTCGCAGGGACGGTTGTGGGGTTCACGGTCTCTGCTGTGATGATTCTGACCACGGTTCTTCCTGCTCCAGTGCCGCCGTCGCAATCTGACAGTTTCAGATCGCGCCTCACCAACGGAGCCCGGATTTACCTGCAAACACCGCGTCTGCGTGGGTTGTTGGGGCTCAATGTTACAGTCGCGGCGGTTGGCGCTTTTATCTTCGTGAATACGGTGGTTTTGGTCCGCTCGGGCTATGGCAGGAGCGAAGCCGACGTCGCCATCGCGCTCGCCGCGTTCGGAACTGGGGCCGCACTTAGCGCACTGAGCTTACCTCGACTTTTGACACGTCTGTCGGACCGCACAGTCATGACGGCTGCTGGGTCGGCCTTGTGCCTTTTGGCCTTGGGACACGCAGCGATTATGCTCACACTGGGCCTGCTAGGCTGGCCGATGTTCTTGGTCGTCTGGTTTGCCTATGGCGTCGGATTCTCTGCGATCACAACGCCGTCCGGGCGATTGCTGATCCGATCTTCCCAATGTGAGGATCGTCGATCAATCTTTGTCGCACAATTTGCGCTTTCGCATGCCTGCTGGCTGATCACTTACCCACTTGCAGGCTGGGCGGGTGCTGCGCTTGGGCTGCCTGAGACTCTCGCCATGCTGGGTGTTTTGGCGCTTGTGGGCCTTTTGGCGGCGCTGAAAGCCTGGCCGGCGGAAGAAGAAGCCACCCTGCCCCACGATCATCCCGAACTACCGCCAGACCATCCCCACCTGCGCGAACATCGTGACGCCAGCGGCGCACATGCACATGCCTATTTCATCGACAACATCCATCGCACGTGGCCCAGCCGATAGCGGAAGAAACAAAAGTTGCTGCAAACGCTTAGAGTACGTCTTTGCGAAATGGGATGGGATCGGTCGCGCCCAACCCTGTCACTGTCCCTGCAGCGACGCGCACTGCCCGTTGCGCGGAAAGCTCGACGTCACCCGTCTCGACAAAATAGGCCAGAAACGCGCCGGCCAGGCTGTCACCCGCGCCGGTGCTGTCTATTGCCCTGACTTGCATTGCTGGAACGTCGAAAACTCTGCCACCCGTCCTGACCAAAAGACCACGCTCACCTCTTTTAAGAAGCACCAAAAACGGATCGAACCGCGAGAAATGGTCCAGGATGATCCCTTCGTCCGATGTTCCAAGCAGAATTTCAGCCTCGTCGATTGAAGGAAGCACAATGTCGACCTTGGGCAGCAGTCCTTCGATAGCCGCACGCGCCTCATCCAACGTCCAAAGGTTCAGCCGCAAGTTTAGATCGTACGACACCAGCGTCCCTGCAGTCTGTGCAAATGTCGCGGCGGAATTGACAGCCTCGCGCATCGAGCCACTTATCGCTTGCGAAATTGCCGAAACATGCAGCACGCGCGCTGCCTTGATTGCCTCATGTGGCAGCTCATCGCTAGAATAGTGGCTCGCCGCAGAGCCACGGCGCGCATAAGAGAATCTGCTTCCCGATGGGTGGGGATGAATGAAATTCACCCCGGTCGGGTCTTGTTCACGGCTAGAAATGAAACGTGTATCAACACCTTCTGCAGCACAAAAGGACAGAATTTCTTCTCCGAACGGGTCACCTCCGACTGCTGTCATGTATCCCGCGTGCCCGCCCTGCCGGGCTGCGGCAATCATTGCGTTTAGCGTATCTCCACCGACGCTCTGCCGAAACACAGGGCGCCCATCAGACAAGGCCTCTAGTCGGGTCATTTCCACAAGGGGTTCCCCTAGTGCGAGGATCTCGGGGGATTGGGTGCGCTCCATCATGCAGGGTATATGGATCTAGATGAGACGAACTGTCCATCGGTTTGCCAAAGAATCCAGATTTCAGATGTTTAGGGCAAATTGCCCAGTCTGCATGACGTTGCGTCGCACTGGAACCTCAGGTGCCTGAGCAATAGTTTCGATCCTCACTAATGAATGCCTGAAGGCAAACGAAAGCGACCTCTTACATGACCCGCCCTGAAGAGAATTCAGACTTTCAGACCGCGCTTTATGACACGGCACTGGATGATCTTTCGCGTGGCAAAGACGCGTGGGCGAAGATTTCCCCCGATGAAGCAGCGGCGCTTTTGAGCGACGTGAAAACACATCTCAACGACGTGTCGGCACAGTGGGTCGAATTGGCGTCCCGTGCGAAGGGCATTCCCAAGGGATCGGCGCTGGAGGGCGAAGAATGGCTGTCGGGGCCCTATGGCCTGATGGCAACCTGCGATGGCTATATCGAGACCCTGTCCGGTATGACCGATCGGGCCTATGTTGACGCGCTTTCAACCCGGACGCTCGCCAACGGCAATACAGCCGTCAAAGCTGTCCCCGCCAATTTTTGGGACCACGTCATCATGTCGGGCATCACAGCAGAAGTCTGGATGCAGGATGGCGTGACGCCGGGTACACTGAAATCAAGCTGCGCGGGAAGCTGGGCAATCCCTGCCGAAAAGCGTGAAGGCAAGGTGGCTTTGGTGCTGGGCGCTGGCAACATTTCGTCTATTGCGCCGCTCGACTGCTTTCAAAAACTCTTTGCGGAACACCAAGTCGTTCTGCTCAAGCTGAACCCGGTCAACGCCTATCTCAAACCGGTTTTGGAGCATATGCTGGCGCCGCTTATCGCCAGAGACGCGCTGAGGATTGTTACCGGAGGCGGCGCGGCTGGCGCCTATTTTTGTCAGCATCCCAAAATCGATGAGATCCATATCACGGGTGCTTGTGCGACCCATGATGCAATCGTGTGGGGACAAGGTGCCGAGGCCGAGGCGAACAAGGCCAATGGAACACCGATCAACACCAAGCGCGTGACGTCCGAACTGGGCGCGGTGTGCCCTACCATCGTCGTGCCCGGACCTTGGAGCGCGGCAGACATCCTGTTCCAAGCCGAAAACATCGCAACGCACAAGCTGCACAATGGTGGGTTCAACTGTCTCGCCACCCAGGTGCTGGTCACGTCGGACACCTGGGACCAACGTACCGCGTTGATCGATGCAGTGAAGGCGGTTCTGAGGGGTGTGGATCGCCCGGCCTATTACCCCGGCACCAATGACCGCGTGCAACGCCTTGCCGAAACCAGCACAAACGCGACTTGGCTACGGCGCGATGTCGGCGAAGACATTCTTTTGGCTGAGATTGGTGAGGATCCGACGCCGGAAACGTTTGAAGTGTTTGGGCAGGCCCTGTGTCTGAAATCATTGCCCCAGATTGATCCCGAAGCCTATCTCAAGGCCGCAGTTGAATATGCCAACACTCACCTTGAAGGAACGCTGGCGGCAAATATCCTCATCCATCCCAAAACCATTCGCGCGATCGGCAAAGCGCGTCTGGAAGAATTGGTTTCGGAACTGAAATACGGTTGCATCACTGTGAATTCATGGAGCGCAGTGGGCTTTCTTCTTACGCGAACCCCGTGGGGCGCGTTTCCTGGTCACACGCTCGAAGATGTTTCCTCAGGAATTGGACAGGTCCATAACACGTATATGTTCGACCGCGCTGAACGTACGGTCGTTACTGGGTCCTTTGCTCCTTTTCCGCGATCATTCCTCAGTGGCGCGTTTTCGCTGCTTCCCCGGCCACCGTGGTTCGTGACGCACAAACGCGCGACCGAGGTAGGTCGCGCCATGACATCTTTTCAATACCAGCGAAGCCTTTGGAAATTGATCAACTTGGGCGCGAATGCCCTCCGGGGATAGAGCGCCCCTTGTCATGGAGCCCTGATTGCGGTCCGATACAGGCGCACGCAGTTGGACGGTCGCCTCATGTCAGACGGATTTTCAGACCTTGTTGTAAGGTCGAACGCATTCTTTTCCGAACTTGCCGCGAACAACACGCGGGATTGGTTCGAAGCGCACAAGTCGACCTATACTGACGATATCAAGAAGCCTGCTGAGTTTCTTGGCGATATCCTTGCAGAGGATTTATCAAGACTTTCCGGCACCACACTGAAACCAAAGCTTTTTCGTGTGTACCGCGATGTTAGGTTTTCAAAAGATAAGACGCCCTACAACCCGCGCCTCCATATGTCATGGTCTCCGATCAAGCCGGCGGGCGGGCCTTTGTTTTTTTCGG
>JABSSC010000074.1 GCA_013214635.1 Paracoccaceae bacterium
CATCTCGGATGCCGACGGCGTCTGGCTGGAAGTTCTCGACGTGGAACTCGACTGGTCCCGCCTCGCGCTACTTCGCAGGCGATTGCAGGTCGATAGTCTTACCGCGCAATCCATCCGCATGCCGCGCGGTCCGCTGCCAATGACTGAGGTCGAACCGGTCACCGAGGAAGAAGAGACGCCTGCAGAACCGTTCACCTTCCCCGAACTTCCGGTTGCGGTGAATGTGGGCGAACTGGTGGTCAACACGATTGAGATTGGCGAGGATGTGTTCGGCTACGGCCTGACCGCGCGCGCCGACGGCTCTGCCCAGATCGCGGATGGCGAAGGGCAGGCGGCGCTCACAGTTGAGCGGATCGATGGCCCCTTGGGCCGCTTCGCGCTGTCTGGTGACTTTGTGGCCGATACGCAGACGCTGGGCCTCAACCTGACCGCAGAAGAGGATGAGGGCGGATTGGTTGCGACGCTGGGCGGATTGCCCGGCGCACCTTCCGTGGCGCTGACCGTCGATGGCCGGTCGCCCATCAGCAATTATGTGGCCAACATTTCGCTGGAGACAGACGGCGCGCCGCGCCTCACCGGGCAGGTGGAAACCGCGCTGAACGGCGCACCGGGCGAAGCGCCACGAACATTCGCGGCCCGGCTTGGCGGGGATATCACCCCGCTGTTCTTGCCGGAATATCAGGACTTCTTTGGCCCCGCGATCCTGCTTGCTTTGCGCGGGCAAGCGGAACCCGATGGAGCGCTTACGCTGGATGCCTTTGCGCTGGAGGCGCAGTCGATTGCACTGACCGGGAATGCTGCGCTTGCGCCCGGTTATTTGCCCGAAACCGTATCGCTGTCCGGCAGGATCAGCGACGCCAGCGACGACCCCGTTCTGCTGCCCCTAAGCGGACCAGAGACATTTGTGAGTGATGTGGCACTCGACATCGGTTTCGTAGCGGCGGACGACGCCTGGACCGCGCGGTTCGAGGTTGCGGATCTGGCCCGCGACGGTGTCTCTGTCGAGGGGCTGTTGCTTGACGGATCAGGCATCGTTCGCGGGCTCGACCCCGAGACCCCACTAGAGGCAACGGCCACACTGGATCTTACCGGGCAGTCCGTGAACCTTGGCGATGCCGCACTCGACGATCTGATCGCGGATGAGCTGACCGGCGATCTTGATGTTCAATGGCGCCAGGGTGCGCCGTTGACCATCGAACGGCTTGCGCTCGATGGCGGTATATATGGTGTGGACGCCTCTGCGGTGATCACGGATCCGGGGCCTGCCTTGACGGCCAGCTTCGAAGGCCAGGCGCGCGCGGATGATCTGGCCGCGTTTTCCGGGATCGCCGGTCGCGATCTGGGCGGCGCGGTGCAGGCAGACGTCAGCGGGTCTTTCGCGCTGGCGGATTTGTTCTTTGACGTGGTGGCTGGTCTGCGTTCACAAGACCTTGTCGTTGATCAACCACAGGCAGATGCGGTTCTGGCGGGGCAGGCGACAGTTGATGTTGTCGCGCGACGCGATGCATCCGGGATTGCGGTTGAACGGGCGCAGGTCGAAACACTAAATGCGTCCGCCGATCTGCGCGGCACGATCCAGGAACAAGGCAGCGCGATTGACGGGGATGTCCGTCTTGATGATGTCGCGCTCGTCCTGCCCGAGCTGTCCGGTCCGGCGGTTCTTACATTGGACGTGACGCAGGGCGAGACAGATTGGCAATTCGACGTCGAGGGCCGTGGCGCAGGCGCAGAGATTTTCGCCAAGGGCCGCGTCACAGACCCGCTTGGTGCAACCACCGGAGCGGCGGATGTTGACATTCGTCTGGCTGATCTCGCCCCTTACAGCGTGTTTGCGGGTCGCGATCTTATCGGGTCGATTGCGCTCGCAGGATCGATTGAAGGCGATGTGCCGGGACGCAGCGGCACCGCCGATCTTGGCGGTACGCTCGACAATATCTCGATTGGGATCGCGCAGGTCGACGCGCTTTTGGCAGGACAGACCCGCCTTGCCGTCAAGGGGGCCGTGAGCGAAACCGAGATCATGGTCGAAACGCTCAGCGTGGACGGACAGGCGATCGATCTCACCGGTTCTGCTGCACTGACAGGGCCGCTAAGCGCGGCCAACGGAACGGCCGAGTTGGACTTTGGTCTGTCCGATCTCGCACTGCTCGACCCACGTGCCGATGGCCCGATTTCCATAACGGCCAACGTCTCGGCCGAGGCGGGGGTCTGGGACTACGACATCGATGCAACCGCGCCCGAGTTGGAACTGACCTCGGCTGGCAGTGTCCAGGACCCTCTGGGTGAAGCGCGCATTGAGGGTCAGATCGCGCTTGATGCAGGGGACCTTGGGCAGTTTGCCGGGCTTGCCGGTGTGCCTTTGGCCGGGTCGGTCGCCGCACAGGGGACCTTTGCGGCGTCAGAGGGTGGCGAGGTTATCGATGTCGATTTGCAGGCCAATGGCGACAGCCTCTCGATCGGGCAGGCGGATGTCGACAGGCTCCTCGCGGGCCCGTTTGCCGTGGATGTCGATGTGGCCCGCCAAGCCGAAGAGATCGAGATCACGACGGCCTCGCTGGATTTTGCACAGGTGGATGTGACGGCCTCTGGCGTGATCTCGAGCACCAGCGGAAGCCTCGATATCGAGGCGGATCTGGCTAACCTTGGGCTTTTCTTGCCCAACTTACCGGGTGCAGCTTCGGTCAGCGGTACATTGCAGCGCGATGGTGCCAATGGGTTTAGCGTCTCTGCAGACGCAACAGGTCCCGATGGCATCGCACTCAATGCCAGTGGTGATTTGGCGGCTGATTTCAGCTCTGTCGATATAACGGCGTCGGGGGGCGCACCTCTGGGTCTGGCCAATCGCTTTATTGCCCCAATCACAGGTGACGGTGCGATCAGCTTTGATGTTGCGGTTAACGGCCCGCCATCGCTTGAGGCTGTCTCTGGCTCCGTGAACGTGGGGAATGGAACCGTTGTGATCCCGCAGGTGCCCATGGTTCTTGACGGGCTCAGCGCGGACGTGTCGCTTGGCGGAAGTCAGGCCGTGCTCAACGTGCAAACCGCGCTCCGCGAGGGCGGGCGGATCAGCGTCACCGGTCCGATCGGGCTGTCACCGCCTTTCGCGGGCGATATTGACGTGCGGCTTGATGGCGCGACACTCACCGATAGCGCGCTATACCGGACCAGCCTCACCGGTGATCTGTCGGTGAACGGTCCTTTGACAGGCGGTGCGACGATTGTGGGCGCTATCAATGTTGGAGAAACGCTCATTCGCCTTGACGCGGCAAGCGGCGGGGTGGCGGGCTTGCCACCGGTGGATCATACCAATCTTCCCCCTGAGGTGCGTCAAACCCTCGAACGCGCCGGGCTTGTGACTGAGGAAGAGGAAGCGCCCAGCGGCGGAACGGCGATTGCCTATCCGCTGGATGTCAGCGTGCAGGCCCCCTTGGTCGAGGTGCGCGGGCTTGGGGTAAATGCCAATTTCTCCGGCGGAATTGAAGTTGGCGGAACAACGGCAAATGTGGTTCCGGTCGGTGAAATCGGCCTCTCACGCGGGACACTTGATCTCTTTGGACGGCGGCTGATCCTGACCGATGCCGACATTACGCTGGCTGGGTCGCTGGAGCCGTTCGTAAATATTGTGGCGACCAACGACCGTCGATCTAGCAGCGACGCCGAGGCGTTTGCAATTATCAGCGGTCCAATTTCCGATCCCGAGATCACATTCGAGTCGAATCCACAGCTTCCCGAGGATGAAATCCTCGCGCAGCTTCTCTTTGGAACGTCACTCGACAACATCTCGCCGTTGCAAGCGGCGCAGATTGCCTCGACCGTCAGTGGGGGTGGGAACCTTCTTGGTGGTGTGCAGTCGGGCCTTGGACTGGATGACTTGAGTGTCTCGACAGACGACCGGGGCGAGACGGCGCTGACGGCGGGCACTTACCTGACGGATACGATCTATGCGGACGTCACGAGCCGCAGCGACGGCGAGACGGAGTTCCGGCTCAATCTTGATCTCACAGATTCCATCACGCTGACGGGCAAAAGCGACAATCAGGGCGAATCCGGCGCCGGTATCTTTTTCCGCCGCGACTATTGATCGACGCCTTTCTTGGGGGCGCTGCCCCCGCCGCCTTTGGCGGCTCCCCCGGGATACTTTTGGATCAATGGAGGAAGGCGCACGGCTGAGACTTCCATTGATCCAGAAATATCCCGGAGCGCGAGGCAGCGCCTCGCACAATTCTTGAGATTGTCAAAATCAGGTGTTACAGTAATCTCGGCCGAGCGTCGCGGCTGACCGACGCATGACCAAGGAGGACAATGTCCTGTCATACCCCCATGATGCGGCCCCGGATCGGGCCGCCGGCGACCCGAGCATGAGTTCGGCAATGCCTATGGACCCCTCGGGCGAGGGTTTTCTCGCTCATATCCTGAAATCGCTGGAAGACGACAAGGCCGAAGACGTGGTCGAGATCGATCTCAAGGGCAAATCCGATATGGCCGATTACATGGTGATCGCGTCAGGTCGGTCGTCCCGACAGGTTGGTGCGATCTCGGAGAAGCTCGTTGACCGGCTCAAGCAGGACTTCAAGATCAGCGCCAAGGTCGAAGGCAAGGATGCCGGAGACTGGGTTCTGATTGATGCGGGCGATGTGATTGTGCACATCTTCCGCCCTGAAGTGCGCGAGTTCTATCAGCTTGAGAAGATGTGGCTCAGCCCGGCGGCCGCCGAAGCCTGATCCGACATGCAGCTCAAGATTTGTGCGGTGGGCCGGCTGCGCGCCGGTCCGGAAGCCGCGTTGATCGACGACTATTTGCGCCGTTTTGCCAAAACCGGCCGTCCGCTGGGGCTGGGCCCGGCCACTGTCACCGAAATCGACGAACGCAAAGCCGCGACGCCCGAGGCGGCGGCGCCGGCTTTGGTGTCGGCGCTGGAGGGGTGTGACCGGGTGATAACGTTGGATGAACGCGGGCGCGCGCTAACCTCGCGCGGGTTTGCGGACATGTTGGCGCATTGGCGGGACGATGGGGCACGGACCACAGCTTTGGTCATCGGCGGGGCGGATGGGCTGCACGCCGACGTCCTCGACCGCGCAAACCTGTCCATGTCGTTTGGCAAGATGGTCTGGCCGCACATGCTGGTGCGTGTGATGCTGGCCGAGCAAATCTATCGGGCTGCGGGTATTCTCGCCGGAACCCCGTATCACCGAGACTGACAAAATTACCGCTTGATTAAGAAATGCTGAGACCCGGTTTCCCCCACGGCATGCCAGCGGTAAAAGCGACGAGATAAGTTCAAGGACGTTCGCGCGATGACCACACCGACCCCTGTTGTTCTTTGCATCCTCGATGGTTGGGGGGATCGTGCCGGTGAGGCAGGCAATGCACCGCTTCAGGCGGCGACGCCAAATTTCGACCGGATCCGCGCGCATGGACCGACCGCACAATTGGTGACCCACGGTCCTGACGTGGGCCTGCCGTCGGGGCAAATGGGCAATTCCGAGGTTGGCCACACTAATATCGGGGCGGGCCGCGTCGTGGCGATGGATCTGGGTCAGATCGATCTGGCGATCGAGGATGGCAGCTTTGCAAAAACTGACGCGATGCAGGGGTTCATTGCGGCACTCAAAGCCAGCGGTGGGACCGCGCATGTGGCGGGTTTGGCCTCACCCGGCGGGGTGCACAGTTCCATGGCGCATTTGATCGAGGCTGTTCGCGTGCTGCACGCGGCGGGTCTTTCGGTCGTGGTCCATGCGATCACTGATGGGCGGGATGTGGCGCCGACCTCAGGTGCGGAGTATCTGGCCGAGCTTCAGGCGGCACTGCCCGATGACGTTGCAATCGGTTCGGTCACAGGTCGCTACTATGCGCTCGACCGTGACAACCGGTGGGAACGGGTCGCGACCGCCTATCGCGCGATGGTGCAGGGACAAGCCGAGGAACAATCGGACGGCACCGCCGCAGACGTTCTGCGCAACGCCTATGCACGCGATCTTACGGACGAATTCCTGCCTGCGACGGTCCTTGGCGACTATGCCGGGATGCAGGACGCCGACGGGCTGTTCTTCGTCAACTTCCGGGCGGACCGCGCGCGGGAAATCCTCCGCGCGATTGGGGAGCCCGAGTTTGCTGAGTTCGATACAGGAACGCGCCCAAAACTCGCTGCGATGATGGGGATGGCGGAGTATTCGGACGGCCATAACGCCTACATGACCACCATGTTTCCCAAGCGCGATCTGGTGAACACGCTCGGGGCGTGGGTTGCCAAGCAGGGCAAGCGGCAGTTTCGGCTGGCCGAGACCGAGAAGTATCCGCACGTCACGTTCTTCCTCAATGGCGGCAAGGAAGCCCCCGAGGAGGGTGAGGATCGGTTCATGCCGCCCAGCCCCAAGGTCGCGACCTATGACCTGCAGCCCGAAATGAGTTCGGTCGAGGTCACGGACCACTTCGTCGCAGCGATTGAAGCAGGCTATGACCTGATCGTCACGAATTATGCCAACCCGGACATGGTGGGGCATACCGGCGATCTTCAGGCGGCGATCAAGGCATGCGAGGCAGTCGATGCCGGGCTGGGCCGTGTGCTGGCGGCCTTGGAGGCGGCAGGTGGGGCGATGCTGGTTACCGCCGACCACGGCAATTGCGAAACGATGATTGATCCGGACACAGGCGGTCCGCATACGGCGCACACGACAAACCTTGTCCCGGTGATTGCTGTCGGCGTGCCGGAGGGCACAGCGCTGAAAGATGGCCGACTGGCAGACCTGGCGCCGACGTTGCTTGACCTGATGAACTTGCCGCAACCTCCTGAAATGACCGGGGAGAGCTTGTTGATCCGATGATCCGCGCTGCCTGCATCATAGCGTTTGGCCTGCTGGCGATCCCCGTTGCAGCCGATCCGGTTGCACAAGCCGAGGCAGCGGCGGAAGAGCTGCGCGCGGCGGCTGAGGCGCTGGAGGCGGCGGATCGCGCGCCTGATCGGGTCGCGGCCCTGACCCAAACCGTTCACGCCTATGAGGCTGGTCTGACCTCACTCCGGCAGGGCTTGCGTGCCGCAACATTGCGCGAAGCGGAACTCGATGCGGAGTTTGAGGCCGAGCGCGAAACGCTCGGGCGTTTGATCGGAATTCTTCTGTCCATGCAAACTTCGCCCGAGGCATTGGTTCTTCTGCACCCCGCAGGCCCCGTTGAGACGGCGCGCGCGGGCATGGTCGTGTCCGACGTGGTTCCCGGACTACGCTCGGAAGTTGAAGTTCTCAAAGTGAAGCTGGAGGAGGCCGCGTCGCTGCGCGCGGTACAGCAAAACGCCGCCGATATGCTGTCAGAAGGTTTGAGCGGCATCCAATCCGCGCGTTCCGAACTCAGCAAGGCCATCGCGGACCGAACTGATCTACCGCAGGCCGTGGCAACGGATGTCGCGGCGATGCAGGCGCTCGTGAACTCGGCGGACACGTTGGAAGGGTTCGCCTCTAGCCTGATCTCAGGCGGGTCAGATCCCGCCGCCGAGGCGTTTGCAAAATCGCAAGGCACTCTGCCGCTTCCAGTCGCCGGTGTACCGCTTCGGCGCTTTGGCGAAGCCGATGCCGCGGGCATCGCACGCCCCGGAATTCTGCTCGCCACGCGCCCGCGCGCAATGGTCACAACGCCCAGTGCCGCGACCGTGCGGTATGCAGGTGCGCTGCTCGACTACGGAAAAGTGATTATCCTCGAGCCCGAAAGCGGATACCTTCTGGTTCTTGCGGGGCTCGACACGGTGTTTGGCCAGCAAGGGGACGTGATACCGGCGGGGACAGCGGTGGGCCTGATGGGCGGCGCCGATCCCATGCCAGAGACTATTCTGATCGAAATGTCGCAGGGCGGTGGTCAGGAACGTACAGAAACGCTCTATATAGAGCTAAGAGAAGGAGATGATCCCGTGAACCCAGCACTTTGGTTTACCGGGATCGCAGGAACAGGACCTGAGAATGAATAAGTACATTATGGCAGCTGTTGGCGGAACGCTGGCCGGGGTGGTTCTGGCCACTCAGGTCGCAGGTCCGTTGATCGCGCAAGAGGCGGAGCGCTCGACGAGCGTGTACGAGCAACTTGATCTCTTTGGCGATATTTTTGAGCGCATCCGCGCCCAATACGTCGAAGAGGTAGATGAGAAAGACCTGATCGAAGCGGCCATTGACGGCATGCTGACATCGCTTGATCCGCACTCCTCCTTCCTGTCGCCCGATGACGCCGCGGACATGCGCGTCCAGACACGGGGCGAGTTTGGTGGACTGGGGATCGAGGTCACGCAGGAAGAAGGCTTTGTCAAAGTCGTCTCGCCTATGGACGGGACGCCCGCCGATGACGCCGGCGTCGAAGCTGGTGATTACATCACCCATGTCGATGGTGAGAGCCTTTTGGGCCTCACGCTTGATGATGCGGTTGAGATGATGCGTGGGCCGGTGGGGTCCGAGATCATCATCACGGTCATCCGCGAAGGCGCGGAAGAGCCGCTGGATATCTCGATCATCCGCGACACGATCAAACTCACGGCGGTACGCTCGCGGCTGCAGGGGGACAGCGTTGTTCTTCGCGTCTCAACCTTCAACGACCAGACCTTCCCGAACCTTGTCGAAGGGTTCAACAATCAGGTGGAAGAGGCCGGTGGCATAGACAACGTCAATGGCATCGTCATCGACCTGCGCAACAACCCCGGTGGTCTGCTGCAAAGCGCGATCCGCGTCTCGGACGCATTCCTCGACAAAGGCGAAATCGTCTCGACCCGTGGACGCGACCCGCAGGACGGGGATCGCTTCAACGCGACCGAAGGGGATCTGGCTGAAGGCAAGCCGATTGTCGTTCTGATCAACGGCGGCTCGGCGTCGGCGTCTGAGATTGTGGCGGGCGCACTTCAGGATCACCGCCGCGGCATCGTCATCGGTACCAAGTCTTTTGGTAAGGGTTCGGTTCAAACGGTCATGCCGCTCCGGGGCGATGGCGCGATGCGTCTGACGACCGCGCGCTACTACACGCCGTCGGGTCGCTCGATCCAGGCGCTGGGCGTGTCGCCCGACATCGTCGTCGAACAGCCGCCGCGCGTCGAAGAGCCCGAGGAGGAGGAAGACGATCGCTTCCGCCGGTCCGAGGCCGATCTTCGCGGCAGCCTCGACAATGACAGCCTGACCGAAGAAGAACGTCGCCAGATCGAAGCGGATCGCGAAAAGGCCGAAGCCTCGGCGGAACTCCGCGCTGAAGATTATCAACTGGCCTATGCCATCGATATCCTCAAAGGTCTGTCGAAACTTGGTCCCGCCGACGAATAAGGGAGGGAAGCTGCCATATCGGCCCTGCGTCGGCGTCATGCTGACAAACGGGGCCGGGCAGGTTTTCGTCGGCGAACGCATCGATACCCCCACTGCCTGGCAAATGCCGCAGGGGGGTATCGATGCGGGGGAATCTCCGTGTGAGGCTGCGCTTCGTGAACTCACCGAAGAAATTGGTGTCGACCCGGCGGATGTCGTGGTCGAGGCTGAACACCCTGAATGGCTGCGCTATGATCTCCCCGATGACCTGGTCGGCAAGGTCTGGAAGGGCCGTTATCGTGGGCAGGAACAACGCTGGTTTCGGATGCGGCTCACCGCTTCCGATGACGCCATCAACATCGCCACCGACCACCCTGAGTTTCAGGCGTGGCAATGGGTCGAGCCTGCGCGGGTCGTTGATCTTATCGTGCCGTTCAAGCGTGAGATCTATCAAGCTGTCATTGCGGGGCTCGCGCCCAAGGTCTGATCACGCAAAGGCAGCGATCCGTTCCAGAAACCAGTAAGCCGAGATGCCGCCAATCAGGTAGGCCGCACAGGTCGCGGGCAACCGCCCCGGCGTGCGCATGCCCTCAACGAAGCGCGGCACCATCTGGCCCGCGACCCAGCCGATGGACAAAGTGGCGGCCACGAACATCAGCTGCCCGGCTTCTACCCCTAAGTTAAACGCCAAGAGCGCCAGCGGCACATCGCCTTGGGGCAGGCCGATTTCCTGCAACGCCCCGGCAAAGCCGAACCCGTGCAGCAGGCCAAAGGAAAACGACACGATCCACGGGTAGCGTTCGGATAGCAGCATCTGCCCCTCGCGCCGTTTCAATAGCTCGGACGCCACAAACATGATCGACAGGGCAATGATCGCCTCGACGGGTGGGCCAGGCAGGGTGACGACACCCAGCGTTGCGGCGCCCATGGTCAGGCTGTGGGCCGCCGTGAACGCCGTGATCGCCCCGACCAGCCGCCACCCGTCGGGGATCAGCAGCAGCAGCGCAAAGACAAACAGCAGATGGTCGATCCCTTCGAGGATATGCGTCACACCGAGCGGGAAATAGCTCGCCATCACATCCCACGGACCGGGGTCGGTCGGAATCACATAGCTGGCCTGACTGGCCGTAAGCCGGGCCGTCACCGTAGGGGTGCCGTCCAGCGTCACGCGGACCAGCACGTCCGTCTGCGTGTCTTCCAAACCGTCGATGGTGATCATCTGGCCTGCCAATCCGCCATCGCAGGCTGCCACCCAGGTCTTGGCCCATGCCCGCCCGTCGATGTTGGGCGTCGGGCCGGTCGGCGGTTTACAAGTGTCAGGCAGGCGCGCTTCAATCGCCATCGGCTGGCCCTGCACATCCGGCAGCCGAAAGAACACGCGGTAGCTGTCACCGCCAAACGGCGTGATCTCAAGATATCCGGGATCAAGCGCGTGGGCCTGCGTCTGCCCACCGCTGAACACGGCGAGTACGAGAAGGATCAGCACCCGAAGCAACGTCACTGCGTCACCCCAGCCACCGCCGCCGCGTCAGGGCGGATGATCGTGTACTGCGCGGCGATCTGGTCATAGGCCTGATTGGCCATCTCAACCGACCGTGCGGCCCTCCACTCCGTCTCAACCCGCTCCCGGATGTCGTCAAGCGGGGGCAGCGTGGGGTCGAGCTTTTCGGTCACAAGGATCAGATGCGTGCCAAAGCCGCTTTGCACGGGGCCTGCCCACTGGTTCAGGGGAAGCTCGTTGACCGCCGCAAACACGTCCCGCCCGAACAGCCCGTCCACCTGCGCCTCTTGCGACAGCGGCATCGACGGGGGCAACAAGGTGCGTGGCGTTTCGGGGGAGTTGCCCGCCCGCAAGGTCGAGAGCGCTTCGGCGATCACGGCCTCATCTGGGGTCTCGCCCAAAAAGACCTGTTCAAAAGCGACGCGCGCGGGTTGCTCATAACGGTCGGCGTTCTCTTGATAAAAGGCGACCAGCGCGGCCTCATCTATCGCCTCTGCGCCTGAGGCGGATTCCAGAAGGAACTGCATCTTCTGTGCCAGACGTTGCCGGATCACGGCGTCATTCTGATCCATCGACAGACCCAGTGCCTGCCGCACCAGGATTTCCTCGCGGATCGCAGCATTGATCAGGCCGTCCAACTCCTCCGCCGTCGGATCACGACGCCAGACGGTTCGGTACTGCTCGGCCAACCTTTCGACCGTGGGCAGGTCGATTGTGATCGTCGTCTCATCCGTCGGAGCGGGTGTGTCGGGTGCGAACGCGGCATAGAGCGCGAAAATCAGAACGCCGATCCCGAGGAACTGAACCAGCGGTTCGCGCAACAGTCTGAGCATAGTGGTGGTGTCCTAGTTCACACTGCGCATTTTGATCCGGTCATTGGCGCGCTTGAGCCGCGACGCCATGAAAAACATCGCCAGCGCCACGAGAATTGCGCCAATGGCGATGGTCCATCCCAACGCGACAAGGCCAAGGCCGGGAAAGATGATCAGGATCAGCCCCGCAATCAACGCCACGATCCCGGTGGTGCGCACAGCGCCTTTGTCGGGGTCCAGTTCTGACATGCCCCGCGACGTCATGAGGGCCGCGATCCCGGTGACCAGCGCCCATGCGCCCAGGAGCCAGAAGGCGACCGTGACGGTGCCCGCGGGCCACAGGATCAGGATCAATCCAATGATGCCCGTGAAAATCCCGGCCCCGCCCGTGACGCGCTGCTCCGGCCCGCCGCGCCCCCCAAAGAGCGTCAGCACACCGTCGATCAAGAGGATCACACCGATGATCTGCAACAGGACAGATATGCTGCCCGACGGCCAGAACAGGGCGGCAATGCCCACAATAGCCGCCAGGCCGCCGCGCAACACGAACGTCCACCACAAGCCCGAAAGCCGGTCGCTCAGCGCCTCGCGCATCTCAATCTGTTCGTCGTCGACGATCTCTTCGCGTGGGGGCATTGGGTCAGACATGGGGCAGGGCCTTGTGTTGTGAGTCCACGCGCAGTTTGCGCCTTATTCGGCCGGAACGCCAAGCAGAAAGACGGCCCCAGCGACAAGGGCGAGTGCAAGGAACGCCGGGGCGTTGGCGCGATGCTCGGGCCGCTTTCGTGCGCTTTCAAACGCCACGAGGCATTGGATCGCATAAAACAGCGCAAAGGCGCGGCTGGCGTATGCGATGATTTCTTCGACGTTTGATCCATAGAGGATGGCAACGCCAATCCCTGCGATCAGCGCATAGGCGTGCCGTGCATCGACGCGGCCCTTGCTGAGATCGCGGATGAGGCCGACATCCCCATCGCTGTCCGCGACAGAGGCCGAAAGCTGACTCGCAGCGGCCCCGAGTGTGAGGGCAATGGGCAGGATCGCCGCGACACTGGCAGAGACTGTGATCACCGCCGCGACGCCAGTGCCTTGGGCCAGATCAGCAAGCAGGGGAGAGAGAAGCAGGAAGAACGCGATATAGATCACGCCCGAGATCACCTGCGCCCGCGTCATCGCGCGCGCCCGCGTCTCGGCATCGAAGGCGTCTCCGGTAAAGCGCGTCGTCTCAAACCCTTGCACAACGATCAAGAGACCCAGAAGAACGGGGAGCGACGCGACCTCAAACTTGCCCGGAGGCGGTGCAATCGACTGTCCGGCAGAAGCCTGAAAGATGCAGAACGCCGCAAGCGAGATCAGAAAGCCCGAGATGATCGCGAGGTTGAGCGTGGTGGCATAGCGCTCCAACCCCGCCACGCGGGCCGCACCACCGGTCCAGCCCAGAACACCGATCCCGATGACCAGCGCCAGTGAGATGGTGCATGCGAGCCCCTCATCTGCCCGCCCGAGAGATTCCAGCACGAACGCGCCCAGAAGCGACAGGTAATAGGTGATCGAGATGAAATAGGCGAAGGCCAGCACGTAATGGCTGAGCGTTTCAAGCGAATGCAGGACCTTGTCAGACGCGTCCTGAAGCTCGGTCTCAACCACCCGAATGTTATAGCGCAACGTCCACCCGATGGCGGCCGCCACAAGGATCAGAAGGATCATCGCCAGTGCTGCATATCCCCCGAACTCCCGCGCCAGAAGCGGGGCGGAGACCAAAAAGCCGCTCCCGATGATCGAGGCAAGCGGCGTGATTGTGGCCCGCCACCCGTCGGTTTTCGTGAAGGGGGCAAAGCTGAGCAGGGCCGCAACGGCGAGAGCGGTGATCAGGAACGCGAGTGTGGTGGTCAGCATCTGGGTTCTTTGCGAGGCTCTGCCGCGCGCTCCGGAGGTATTTTTGGACCAATGAAATCTGCAAGCTCCTGAGCGGTCTGGCAACAGAATTTCAGCAGTTTAACGGTTTGGGGCCGGCTTGACCTGGCGCGCGCGGCGACCATAGTTTTGGCCATGGCGGAGGCGAAGATAAGCTGCAGTTGCGGTCGCGCGCAGGCCTCGGTGTCGGTGATGCCGAAGCTGCGGTTCCGATGCCACTGCACGAAGTGTCAATCTGTCTACAGGGCGCCGTTTTCGGATGCGGTGGTGTTTCGGCGTGGGCAAGTGCGGCTGGAGACGCCGGGTGAGGTGGATTGGGTCCGCATGATGCGCCCAACACCGCTGGTGCGCGGCGTTTGCAAAACCTGCCGCGATCCGGTTCTGGCGCAGTTCTATGGCGTCTTCTCGATCATTCCGGCCTCGATCTTGGCCGTTGATGTGGCGCCACGGGTGAGCCACGATATTTTCTATCGGACGCGGGTCGAAAGCATGGGGGATACCGTGCCCAAGCATGACACGATGCTAAGGTCCTATTTGGGTCTCGCAGTACCGTTTGTCGGTGTTCTGGCACTTCCCGGCCGCCCGATTTGCGTAAGCCAATAGTCGTCGTTCGCGGCGTATCTCATGTCGCAGGTCCTTGCTCTGGATATGAGAACAAAACGTGAATATATTGTTCCATGATGTTTGCCGAACTCGACATAACCACGAACTTCACCTTCCTCACCGGCGGGTCCCATGCCGAGGAATACATGGAGCGTGCCGCGCTTCTGGGGCTCGGGGCCATTGCTGTGGCCGACGAAAACTCGGTCGCAGGGATCGTGCGGGCGCATACGGCAGCCAAAGAGATTGCCCGGCAAGTCGAGGAACGTCAGGCGGGCGCGCTTTTTGGACCACCTGCACCGCCGGGGACGCCCGCGCCGCGGGGAGCGAACGTGACCCATGTGCCACGTCTGTTGCCGGGGGCGCGGATTGTGCTGACCGATGGGTTCACCGCGACCGTTCTGCCGCGCGACCGCGCGGCGTGGGGGCGGCTCTGCCGATTGTTGTCGTTGGGACGGCTCCGCGCGGAAAAGGGCACCTGTCATTTGCGGATCGAGGATCTGATCCAATGGGGGGAGGGGCAGGAGATCCTGATCCACCCCCCACTGACACGCGGCACGGTCTGGACGGGCCATACCAAACGGCTGGTGGCCAAGTTCGGGCCCGCCTGCCATTTGCTGATGGCGCCCCGCTATGACGGAGAGGACGCGCGCCGCTTCGACCGGTTGGCGGATGTGGCCGCACGACTGGGGTTGAACACCGTCGCCTCGGCCAGTCCGATCATGCATCACGGGCGGCGGCGCAAGCTGACTGATGTGCTGACCGCGATCCGCACCGGGGTCCGCGTCGATGATCTGGGGCGTGCCGCACTTGCCAATGGCGAACAGCGCCTGCGGTCGATGCCGGAGATGCTGCGGCTCTTTCAGGGGCATGAGGACGCGGTCTATCGCGCGGGCGAGATTGCGGGGCGGCTGACGTTCCGGCTGGATGAGTTGCGCTATGAATACCCCTCTGAAATTTCTGAGGGTGAAAGCCCAACCGACCGGCTGCGGCGGTTGGCGCATGCGGGGCTCAAATGGCGCTATCCCTCGGGCGCACCGGAAAAGGTCAAAAAGCTGCTCGAACACGAACTGACCCTGATCGGAAAGCTGAAATACGAACCCTATTTCCTGACCGTGCACGATGTCGTTCAATTCGCGCGCTCCCGCGATATCCTCTGTCAGGGGCGGGGGTCGGCGGCGAATTCGGTCGTGTGCTATTGCCTTGGCGTGACCTCCGTCAGTCCTGAAATCGGGACGATGGTGTTTGAACGTTTCGTCAGTGAGGCGCGCAACGAGCCGCCCGATATCGACGTCGATTTCGAACATGAACGCCGCGAAGAGGTGATCCAGCACATCTATCAACGCTACGGGCGTCACCGTGCGGGGCTGTGCGCGACGGTCATCCACTATCGCGGCAAACGCGCGATCCGCGAAGTGGGCAAGGCGATGGGCCTGACCGAGGATACGATCAGCGCGATCTCCTCTCAGCTTTGGGGGTTCTTTTCGACCAACGGGCTAGAGGATCACCGCCTGCGCGAGATCGGGTTGGACCCCGACGACCGGCGGCTCAAGCAGACGATGGAACTGATCTACGAAATTCAGGGCTTTCCCCGGCATCTCAGCCAGCATGTGGGCGGGTTCATCATGACCGAAGGGCGGCTCGATGAACTGGTCCCGGTTGAGAATGCGACGATGGAGGACCGCACGGTCATCCCCTGGGACAAGGACGACATCGACAGCCTTGGCATTCTCAAGGTCGATGTGCTGGCGCTGGGCATGCTGACCTGCATCCGCAAGGCCTTTGCCCTGATCCAGCAGCACCACCAGATCGACTATCGCCTCTCGACACTGCCGCCCGAGGATCCGGCGGTTTATGACATGTTGTGCAAGGCCGACAGTCTGGGGGTGTTTCAGGTCGAAAGCCGCGCGCAGATGAACTTCCTCCCCCGGATGCGGCCGCGTACGTTTTACGATCTGGTGATCGAGGTCGCGATCATCCGCCCCGGACCCATTCAGGGTGACATGGTCCACCCCTATCTGCGTCGCCGCAACGGGGAAGAGCAGGTGAGTTTCCCGTCCGACGAGCTGGGGCAGGTTCTGGGCAAGACGCTGGGCGTGCCGCTTTTTCAGGAACAGGCGATGCAGATCGCCATTGTGGGGGCGGGGTTTTCACCGGACGAGGCCGACCGCCTGCGCCGGTCACTCGCCACGTTCAAAAAGCACGGCAATGTCAGTGACTTTCGCATCCGCTTCATGAAGGGCATGCGCGAGAACGGCTATGACGACGAGTTTGCCGAACGCTGCTTTTCCCAGATTGAGGGCTTCGGCTCTTACGGCTTCCCCGAAAGCCACGCGGCCAGTTTCGCGCTGCTGGTCTATGCCAGCGCATGGCTGAAACGGCATCACCCCGGCATCTTTGCCGCAGCACTTCTCAATGCGCAGCCCATGGGGTTCTACGCCCCCGCCCAGATCGTGCGCGATGCGCGCGAACACGGGGTCGAGGTGCGCCCGGTCTGCATCAATTCCTCCTTCTGGGACAATGTGATGGAGCCTGATGGCCGGGGCGGGCTGGCGCTGCGCCTTGGGTTTCGGCAGATCAAGGCGATGCGTGAGGAAGAGGCGGCGTGGATCACCGCCGCCCGGGGCAACGGCTATACGCAGGTCGAGGATGTCTGGCGTCGCGCCGGGGTGCAGCCACGGTCGTTGCGGGTACTGGCCGAGGCCGATGCCTTCGCCGATCTGCGCCTGTCGCGGCGCGAGGCGCTTTGGGCGGCCAAGGCGCTGACTGCCGACCGGCCGCTGCCGCTTTTTGCGGGCGATATGGACGGGGAGGGGATCGAAGAGCCCATCGCCCATCTGCCCCAGATGACGGAAGGCGAGGAGGTGGTCGAAGACTATGTCGCGATGCGCCTGACCTTGCGCAAACACCCCATGGCCTTTCTGCGCCCCAAACTGACGCCTCAGGCAGGGGTCCCCATCACGTCACAAACACCGCCGGACGCCACCGGCCTGCCCAAACCCCGGCGCGGCGGCCATCCCCGCAACGGGCGCCATTTTTGAAAGCGGGACATGTTGTGATGCGGGGGGCTTTGCGGAGAAAGCGAGCATCAAAGCGTCGGATTGCCGATCATATCAGCAAAGCGCCGGCTAACGAAGGCATCGGACGCCAGACAGTCTCTGTAACGCGATGGAACGTCACTGATCCAACTGAAAAGGGGCAAATGCGTTGACCCTGAATTGACGCTGCCTATGGTCTGCAACCATAGAGCAGTAAAAAGCCAAAGCGCAAAGTTTGTCCCAAATCCAATCCCAACCTAAAGACTATCGACCCGAGATAGACGGGCTGAGAGCGTTCGCCGTGCTTTCGGTAGTTTGGTACCACGCCTTTCCCGAAAGTTTGACTGGCGGCTTTGTCGGCGTCGATGTTTTCTTTGTCATCAGCGGCTATCTGATCACCTCGCACATTTTTGTAAGTCTCGAGAACCGTAGTTTTTCACTTTCCGATTTCTTCCAAAGGCGCATCAGACGCATTTTCCCGGCTTTGATCGCCGTGATGACGGCAAGCTTCGTTTTTGGATGGATTGCATTGCTTGGAGACGAGCTCAACCAACTCGCAAAGCACATATTGGGCGGCGCCACTTTCATCATCAATTTCATGTTGGTCAACGAAAGCGGGTATTTCGACACAGCTTCCGAGCTAAAACCGATGCTCCATTTATGGAGCTTGGCTGTAG
>JABSSC010000075.1 GCA_013214635.1 Paracoccaceae bacterium
GGAGCCGAGTGTTCTTCATTCCGCGGGACTCTCGTAGGAGTTCGGCCTCATCGGCCCCGGTCATGAACACCACCGGGAGACCCTTCGTCAACGCTCGCAGTCGCCTTGCGAGCGCCACGCCGGTCATCTCCGGCATGTTGTAGTCAGACACGACCAGGTGCACCGGCGCGCGGGCGATCATTTGCACGGCTTGCTTACCATCCCCTGCTGTCGCGATGCTTTGGATACCAAAACTCTCAAGTGCGTGGGTAATCAAGCCGCGGCTCGTCGCGGTATCATCAACAACCATGATCCGAAGTTGGTCACGAAGTGCCATCTCATGTGCTTCCTGTTTGCGCGCGCGGTGGTTGCGCGTGGTCTAACGCAGCCGGTCGATAGGCGGTGAGGCCGCAAGGCTCCAAACCGTACTTGCTTGGCTCGGTAATCCTTTCGGAGTGCCCAAGAAACATCCGTCCGCGAGGGGCAAGAACTGAGACAAATTTTTGCCAAAGGGCGTTCTGCGTTGATGCGTCGAAGTAAATCACGACGTTTCGGCAGAAGATCACATCGAAGGGCCGCTTGATGGGCCAGGGCGCGATCAGGTTCAGCTCTTTGAATGTCACCATTGAACGAAGCTCGGACCTTACCGTGAGCGTGCCGTCTGACGCTGACGGTGCGAAGAGCGCGTCGGTCTGCTGCTTTGTCAAACCTGAGGCAAGATGATCTGGATACGCCCCCGATTGCGCAGTTTTGAGAACCGCACGATCAATGTCCGTTGCAAGAATGCGAATGTCCATCGACCCTGCCTCGGGCTCGAGCCGATTGATGATACTGGCAAGGCAATACGCCTCTTGCCCGGACGAGCAACCAGCCGACCAAAGACGCACACGCCCGCCTTCACGCGCGCGATCCAATAGCGCCGGAAGGCATTCGGTCTCCAAGGCTGTGAAATGATGCGGTTCGCGAAAAAAATGCGTAACGTTGGTCGTGAGAGCGGAAATAAAATGTTCTCTCTCACTGCCCGCATCTTTCTCATGCAGAACCTTCAGATAATCCTCGAAGGAGGAAAGACCGAGGGCGCGCAATCTTCGTGATAGCCGAGATTGCACCAAAGATCGCTTGTTCTCAGGGATCTTCAGGCCGGCCAGCGCCCGCGCGCTCGTAGCAATCTCCGAGAAGACGTGATCGTTGAGGCTGGGGTCCTGATGACCCGCTATGGAAGGAGCCGATGTCACGAAATCTGCTCGTCCTCTGGCATAACCGACGAAAGATCAAGGACACGAACCATACGTTCGTCAATCAGGGTAATTGCACTGAGAAAGTCTTGCGCATCAGTCCCGGCAATCTCCGGTGGAAGGCGCAGTTCATCAGACGGCAAGGTGAGGATGTCGGAGACTGAGTCCACACGCAGCCCCACCGTGCGACCGATTGCGTCAACGACGATGATTGCGTCACGATCTTGTGGCGGCTCATCTGAGATTTCCAGCCGACGGGCGAGATCAATGACGGGAAGGACGGTTCCGCGCAGGTTTATCACGCCATGAACAAAGCTAGGTGCGTGAGGGAGACTTGTGGTCTTTGTCCAGCCACGGATTTCGCGGACCGACATTATGTCGACGGCGTATTCCTGTTGCCCGGCGTGAAACGTCAGGAGCTCAATCTGTTCTGCCGTGTTGGCAGATTGCAGATCATCGGTTTTGGTGCGTTGCGCCAGGCTCATGCGGCTCCCTCCAAAGGCGTGGGTGTTGCGGGCGGCGTTTGTTTAGCGGCCCGATGAATAAGGTCGCCGGGGTCGAGGATTAGGGCAATTTGGCCGTCACCCAGTATGGTTGCGGCTGCAATGCCGGGGACGCTGCCATAGCTTTGTTCAAGACCCTTAATGACGACTTGTCGTTGATCCTCAATGGCGTCGACCACAAGCGCGGCCTGCGTGCCGTCTTCCAGACCGATCAGCAATCCGATTGACCCTTCAAAATCTTTGAGGGGCGGTCGATAGCCGAGCTGTGCTGCGAGATCCATCAGCGGGACCAATGTGTCGCGCACGCGAAGAAGTTGCGCATCGGGCCCGTATGGGCGGATATCTTCACGGCGCAGGGTCAGCGTCTCGGAAATCGCCCCAAGAGGGACGACGAGTGTCTCTGTTTCTGACCTGATGACCATACCGTCAAGGACTGCAAGGGTGAGCGGCAGCGAAATAGACAGTTTGGTTCCATGACCGGGTGTGGATGCGATGGAAATCCGCCCCCCTAGCGAGGCGATGGAGCTCTTGACGACATCCATGCCGACGCCTCGACCCGAAAGGTTTGAGACCTGGTCTGCCGTTGAAAACCCGGGCAAAAACAGCAAGCCGTCGGTCTCAGCGTCGCTCAAGACCTGGTCTGGCGAAACGAGTCCCTTTTTCTCGGCGATTTCTCTTACCTTCTCCCGGTTGATACCGCCGCCGTCGTCGGACACTTCGATCAGGACGCGTCCGCTGCGGTGGCTGGCTGACAGTGTGACAACGCCCGTTTCATCCTTGCCTGACGCTCTGCGTTGCTCTGATGACTCAATCCCATGATCGATCGAGTTGCGGATCATGTGGGTCAGCGGATCGGCAAGACGCTCAATCACGGTTTTGTCTATTTCAGTATGCTCTCCGATGACGTCCAAGCGAACCGACTTTCCAACGTCGGCGGAGGCTTCTCGTACGATTCGTCCCATCCTTTGAAACAGGGATTTGACGGGCTGCGCCCGGATCATCATGACACTGTCTTGAATGTCGCGGGTGAGCTGTAGAAACTCCTCAAGTCCGCTTGCAACAGCGGTATGAGAGGCCACGCCCGCTTCAACGACGGATTGCGAGAGCATTGATTGATTGATCACCAATTCCCCGACGAGATTGACGAGCCTGTCTATCCGGTCGAGATCGACGCGGACCGTTGATTTTTGAGCGTTTGGGGCGGGTGCAGGCGCTTGTATTGCCGTTGGTGCCGTCTGCTTGACCACAGGTGGAGGCGTATCGTCGACGGATTCGGGGCCAAGGGTAACCGACGAAGCGGGATCTTCGTGATCGGTCCCATCGATTTCGGTGATCTGGTAGTGGCAAATGCCATCGACGAACTCAAAGACCTCTTCGATCTTGGAGATTTGCGACGCCGTCTGCAGGGTAATTTCCCAGGCGAGGTAAGGTGCCTCTGGGTCCATTTGCTCTAGCGACGTGTTTTCAGTCAGGGACCATGTGATCTCTGCAGTGCCCAAAGCATTCAGTGCGCGAAGGATGAGGCGTGGTTCATTTCCGCTTTGGTATAGCTCTGTGTCGGGAGCGAACGTGATTAGAACTCTGCGCTCCGGGTCCGGTCCAAAGTCGAAGTCCAGCGCAATTGGGGCAAATCCATCCCCCGCAGGATCTGCGGAAGGCGCAGAAGGTGCATCGGCGACTTCTGCGCTCATTGCGTCAAGTTTCGCTCGCAACTCCGCGTAGCTACTTGGATCGAGTTCCGTGCCCTCGCGGCTGTGCCGAACGAGGTCGGCCAAGGTGTCCCCACCTTGAAAAAATAGTGCGATATGGTGGTCATCGACGACGATTTGACCTGCGCGCACGGCGTCCATGGCGCTTTCAAAAGCGTGGGCAAACTCCACAAGCTGGTCAAGTCCAAACGCGCCTGCGCCGCCCTTGATCGAATGAACCGCACGAAAGACAACGTTAACGGTTTCGCCGTCTCCGCCCCCGTTGGACATCGCTTCGAGACCGTCCAAAAGAGCTTCGAGCAATTCATCGCATTCGATGAAGAACGAGGCACGTATTTCCTGCATCGGATCCGACATGGAAGGTTACCCGGCAACCATCTGCAGCGCACGCACCAACTTGTCGGGATCAAAAGGCTTGACGATCCATCCGGTCGCCCCGGCATCGCGTGCGCGACTTTTTAGATCGGCCGCGCTTTCCGTGGTGAGAACCAATATCGGGATCGTGCCGCGGTCCGATTGTGAACGGACCGCTTGAATAAAGCCAAATCCATCAAGGCGCGGCATGTTCAGATCGGTGATGATTGCATCAGGCTCAATCCCTTCCAGCACCTCCAGCCCATGCACGCCATCTTCGGCCAAGTGGGTCTGAATACCTGCTTGATCCAAGGTGACCCTGATCATGTCGCGCATTGTCCGGCTATCGTCGACGGCCAGTACATTCATTCTGTCACCTCATTGATCAAATCTGTTTTGGAGACCCCCATCTCGGCCAGATCGTCGAGAAATCGCGGGCTTGGGGACTCGAGCGTCACCGTCCGGCCTTTTTCGCGGCACTCGCGCACCAAGGCGAGAAGAACCTGAAGGCTGAGGGCACCGATCTGTTCGACGCCCGACGCCTTAATGGTTACAGGACCTGGTCCCAAGGCAATTGCCTGGTTCCAAAGCTGTGGCGCCGTGTCGGTTCCCAACTTACCGGGTAGAACCAAAGTAGCATCAGGTGAGTTTTCTGAGATCGCCGACACGCCTCGACCTTTCGCGCAGTAAGAACCTGAGCGTGGTCTAGGTGGCGCGGGTTAAGAGCGCGTTACGCGATGTCGTGAATTTTAGGCGCTCTGAAGCTCGGCCAAATGTGCCGCACAACCTGTCAAAGCTGCGAAGTCGTCCTCCACAAGCCAAACCGGGAAGTTTGCCATGAAACCGGCAAATCGACCCTTGTCACGAAAGGCTTGTTCAAATCCGAATTGCCCAAAATACGGTGCCATGGCACGGGCCACGCCCCCGATCAAAAACACACCGCCAAAGGGCAGGTTCACCAGTGAAAGATCACCCGCTACGGCGCCCAGAAGCCTGACAAAGCTTTGAACCGCCGCGGTCGCATTCGGATCCGACCCATCGGCGCATGCCGCCATGATGTCCGCGGCCGCTTTCTCTGATGGTGTCCCGGCCTCCTGACAATGCCAGGAATACAGGCGTTCAAGCCCGCGGCCGGACAAAACGTCTTCGATTGCCGGAAATCCGTGTGCGGTTCCGACAAAGCTGCTCAGGCGCAGATCGGTTTCATTGCGGATCGGCAAATTGGCGTGGCCGGCCTCGGACGGGGGTACAATACGGTTCCGTCCGGTTTCGTGAACCGGGGCGGCATTGAAGCCCGTTCCCACACCGATCACCAGTCGCGCGGCATCCTCGGCCGCTTCGCGTCCCTCGACGACTTGCGTCAGAGTGCCTTCTGCCATGCGGCCCAAAGCGTGCCCCTGAGCCTGAAGATCGTTGAGAATGGCAACATGTTCGGCTTGTGCCGCGCGCGCGAGCATCTTCGCATCAATGCTCCAATCCAGATTGGTCAGCGTCGCCCGCCCATCGCGCACGGGTCCGGCAACCGCGACACAGGCCCCCGCACAGTCGGGCGCGCCGGAAGACGCCAGGTACTCGGTCAAAACTGTCTCGAGTCCGGCATAATCCGCATTTCTGAATTTGCGCACGGTCTTGGGCAAGAGTGTCCGGCCCTCACACAGGGCGACACGCGTGTTTGTTCCACCGATGTCGGCAACGAGCGAATATGTGTCGGCGGGCAGGGCAGTGGACATAACTCAGGTCTCGGCGGTCAGGGCTGCGGCAAGCGCGTGATAGGATGCCTTCGGGGTGCGCTGCAAGGTCTCGAAGTCAACATGGACAAGGCCAAAGCGCTTTTCATATCCAAAGGCCCATTCGTAGTTATCCAGAAGCGACCACGCAAAATACCCGGCAAGCGGAGCGCCGTCTGCAATAGCGCGGCGCGCGGCGGCCAAATGCGCGTCAATGTAATCGGCGCGCACGTGATCATTGACGGCACGGTTTAGGACCTCGTCGTCATTCGCCATACCATTCTCGGTGACATAGAGCGGAAGAGCGCCCGAATGCTCGCGCGCGAGCCACGTGAGAAGGTCATAGAGCCCATCGGGATAAATCTCCCAATCCATTTGCGTCTTGGGTAGCGGCCCCTCGACGGGGGCGACGGATGGCCAGGGCACGTCAGGCGCGTCTGCCACGATCGCACGCGTGTAGTATTGCACACCAAGCCAATCGATCGGCGTTCGGATTTCATCAAAGTCATTTTCCCACCCATCGGGGAGGTGTGGTCCAAGGCCCTCCATAGCAAGTTTGGGATAGTGACCATGAAAGAGCGGCGTGACGAACAGATCCGAGTAGATCGCATTCGCGCGCGCCGCCGCCGCGATGTTTTCAGGCGTGTCGGTTGCGGGCTGTGCGGGTTCAAAATTGCAACTGATCCCCAGATTGTCCTGACCCATCGCTCGCAGCGCCGCAACTGCGCGGCCATGAGATTTGAGCACGTGGTGCGTGGCACGCGCCGCCGCGCGCAGGTCGCGAAGACCGGGCGCGTGATGGCCCATCAGATGGCTCAGGATCGAGACACACCAAGGCTCGTTGATCGTTCCGATTGACCACACGCGGTCACCCAGCCGCTTTGCCACGACCTGTGCAAACTCCGCGAACCAGTTGGGTATGTCCGCGTTGACCCACCCGCCTTGATCCGCAAGAGCCGACGGAAGCTCCCAATGATAGAGCGTGAGGGCAGGGCGCAAGCCGCGTTCCAGACACCCATCCACGAGCCGGTCATAAAAATCGAGCCCGGCCTCGTTGGGAGTGCCCACGCCGTCGGGAAGTATCCGGGCCCAGCTTGTGGAGAATCGATAGCTGTCAAAGCCTGCAGCCTTGAGCAGATCAAGGTCGTCTTCCCATCGGTGGTAGTGATCGCAGGCGATCGCGCCATTTTCGGCGCGAACCACGTTTCCCGGACCCGTTGCGAAGGTGTCCCAATGCGTTGAGCCTGCTCTGCCAAAGCTATGGCCTTCGATTTGATAGGCCGACGTTGCGGCGCCGAACACAAACTTCGCTGGGAAATCAGCGCGTGTGAATTTCATGTCTTTCTCCGGTCGGGGGGGATACCGCGCGTGATGGCGCAGGACCGGTTGATTCGCCAAGTATGAAATCGACTTCCATCAACTCCTGCATCGGCGCGCGTCTTCGATCCTCGATCAGATCCAGCAACATTTCGGCTGCGCGTCTACCGGCCTGCCGGACGGATGAGCGGAGTGCTGTGAAAATGGGCGTGTCTGCCCCGTTGCGGAAGTAACTCAAATCGTCGTCATGGGTGACAACGGACACGTCACGGCCAAGGACCAGCCCGCGTGCTTCGATCGCGCGACGAATACCGTTTGCGGTGATGATCGAGGACGCCAAAAACGCCGTAGGCGGCGTGTCGGCCTCCAAAAGTGCATTTGCTGCCTCATACCCATAGCTTTCGGTCATCTCTTCTGACCGCATAAGCTCGGATCGCTCGGGTATCCCGCGCGATGCCAAAGCTTCGAGATATCCGCGCCGGCGCCGCACCGCAAAATCCATGTTCTCAAGTCCATTGACCAGCGCAATGTCCTGGTGACCCAGATCGATCAAGAACTCCGTGGCCCGCACAAATGCGCGACGATTGTTGATATCAAGCCAGTTGTAGTCGCCCGTTTCGTTGGTGGCCCGTCCGTGCACCACAAAAGGTAAATTCAGATTTCGGAGAATCTCCATCCGCGGATCGTTCTGGCGGGGAGCATGAACCATGATGCCATCCACACCGCGTTTGGCGGCGAGGTCATTGTACACCCCGATCTCTTCTTCGTCATTTACGACTGACAAGACCATGTCATAGCCGCTTTTCTGATATGTCTCTCCAGCGCCCGCGATGAAATCAGCAAAAATCGGGTTAAGCATCTCATGTTTTGTTGAGATTGGAATGACATGGCCGATCGCCATTGCACGTCCCGTGGCGAGCGATCGGGCCCGCATGTTGGGTCGATAATTCAAACGATTTGCAGCAGCAATCACGCGTTCGCGCGTGGTCTCATTGACCTCAGGATACCCGTTCAGCGCGCGGCTGACCGTCGTTTGAGACAGGCCCAACTGTCGTGAGAGTTCCTTGAGATTCATCTTTGGATCACGTTTCAAAGCGCTTTCAATTCCGACGCACCATAGGCGGCTAAACTCAAATACGTCAAAGAGATGTTTTGCTGCGATGCAGCGTTGCATGCGCAGAAAACTTAGTTTTATTGTAGTTTTTCACGAAGTCGTTGACTCCTACAGAAACCTGCGCGATTGTTCTGCACGCCCAAAGCGCTTTGGAAGCTGGCGCGGGCGAGGGAACACTTGCGCATCAAGGGTGCGCTGAACCGGGAGGAAAATTCCATGAAAAAAGTACTGTACGCCAGCGTGGCGACAGTGGCGCTTTCGGCTGGTCTGGCCCATGCGGGCGGGCATTTGCCATTCGCGCCGGGTGACGGCGACTTCAGCTGGGACAGCTACAACGAGTGGGCGGCAAATGCGCCCGATCTCAGCGGGCAGACGGTCACCATCTCGGGTCCGTGGCTGCAGCCGGAAGACGATGTTTTCCGCAGCGTTCTGGCGTATTTCATGGAGGCCACTGGCGCCGAAGTGATCTACACGGGTTCGGATTCATTTGAGCAGAACATTGTGATCGACGCCGAAGCTGGTGCCGCTCCGAATATCGCGGTCTTCCCGCAGCCTGGCCTTGCGGCTGATATGGCTGCGCGTGGTCTTTTGTCGCCGCTGCCAGAAGGCATGGACGACTTTGTGACCGACAACTACGGCGCGGGTTCGTCGTGGGTTGATCTGGGGACCTACGCTGACGAAAGCGGCGCAGACCAGCACTTCGGCTTCTTCTACAACGTCAACGTCAAGAGCCTTGTCTGGTACGTTCCTGAGAACTTCGAAGATGCAGACTACGAAGTGCCTGAAACGATGGAAGGCCTGCGTGCTTTGACCGAGCAAATTGTTGCTGATGGCGAGGTACCGTGGTGCATTGGGCTTGGTTCGGGTGCTGCAACCGGCTGGCCTGCAACGGACTGGGTGGAAGACATCATGCTCCGCACTCAGCCTGCAGACGTCTACGACGCATGGACAACGAACGAGATGCCGTTCAACGACGAACGCGTTGTTGCGGCCATCGAAGAGTTCGGTTGGTTTGCACGTGATGACGCAAAGGTCTCGGGTGGCGCAGGCGCAGTTGCTTCGACCGACTTCCGCGACAGCCCGAAAGGCATGTTCGCATCGCCACCTCAGTGCTACATGCACCGTCAGGCATCGTTCGTTCCGGCCTTCTTCCCAGAAGGTATCGAGTTCGGTGAAGACGTCGACTTCTTCTACTTCCCGTCGTACGAGGGCAAAGACCTCGGCAACCCGGTTCTGGGCGGTGGTACGCTGATGGCGATCACTGATCCTTCGGATGCGACGACCGAAGTGATGAAGTTCTTTGAGCTGCCTTTGGCACACGAGATCTTCGGGGCACAGTCAGGCTTCCTGACGCCGCTCAAGTCGGTGAACCCCGACACCTATCTCAACGATGCGCTGCGCGGTCAGGCCGAGATCCTCGTCAACGCGACGACGTTCCGCTTTGACGGATCTGACCTGATGCCGGGTGGTGTTGGTGCAGGCACGTTCTGGACCGGCATGGTTGACTTCACGGGCGGCAAAGACGCCCAGACTGTCGCCGACGAAATCCAGTCGAGCTGGGACGCGCTTAAGTAAGCTGCTTGTCCAAGTCAAAAATACCGGGCGCAGCGGCAAGATCGCTGCGCTCCAATACGATAAAATAAGAAGCCATTTCTTCCGGGAGGGGAGCCCATGGATAATCCGGCAATTCAAGGCCTGATCACGATTATCGTCGGTGTCGGTGGCTGCATTGGATACTTCTATTTTTCCAATCAGATCCTCGACAAAGTGATCTTTCCCGCCCGTGGCGAAAACGCCGGGCGTAACATCAATCGGGCAAACATGGTGCGCCCTTGGTTGTTCTTGTTTCCTGCGATTTTCGCACTTGGTCTTTACCTCGGGTATCCGGTGTTCGAAACACTGCGCCTTTCCCTGACCGACCGCGTGCCTGGCGGCTACGAATGGGCCGGGCTGTCGAATTACAGCCAGATGTTCTCGGAGCCGAAATTCTGGGAAGCCATTCGCAACAATATGCTCTGGCTGATCATCGTGCCTGCCGTTTCAACCGGCTTTGGTCTTCTGGCTGCGCAGCTTACCGACCGGATATCGTGGGGCAATGTCGCCAAATCGCTGATCTTTATGCCTATGGCGATCTCTCTCGTTGGTGCATCGGTGATCTTTAAGCTGATCTATGATGCACGCCCCGCGGACACCGCTCAGATCGGCGTCATGAATGCCGTTTGGATGCAGTTTGAGGGCGGGATCGGCTCGATCTTGTTCCTGCAGCTTCTGCCATCGTTGATCCTTCTGTGCTTTGCGACATTCGTGGCGTATTTTGGATACGTCTTTCTGCGCCCGATGTGGCAGCGGGACGGAGGTCATTCGGCGGCGCTTCTCCCTTTGCGGATCTTGGTTGCGGTTGCAGCGGTCTTGTTGGTGTGGGAGTGCGCCAGTTCAGCGCTTGGTTTGTGGACCGCCAGTTTCCCTTATGGCGAACCTCAACAGTGGCTGACTATTCCCTTCTGGAACAGTTTCCTTTTGATGGTTGTGCTCATCTGGATTCAAACCGGATTTGCCATGGTGATCCTGTCCGCAGCGCTTCGCGGCATTCCCGAAGAGACCGTTGAGGCTGCCATCGTAGACGGCGCCAACCCGTTCCAGATTTTCTTTAAGATCAAGGTACCTCAGATCATTGGCACGATCGTTGTCGTTTGGACGACGATCACACTGACCGTGCTTAAGGTCTTCGACATCGTGTTTGCCATGACCAATGGTCAGTGGGAGACGCAGGTTCTCGCCAATTACATGTATGACAAACTCTTCCGGGCGAACGACTGGGGCGTGGGCTCTGCCAGCGCCATCATCATTATGCTGATGGTCATGCCGATCCTCGTCTGGAACGTCTACAATGTCCGCAAGGAGATGCGCTGATGACTGATCAGAATGTAGATCGCGGAGAAATTCAGGCCGCATCCTCGCAATTCCTGTCGGGGCTTTTCAAAGGCAAGGCGCAATCGGATGACGGTATCGCGGGCGGTAAGTCCTCTCTGACCTGGGCCGTCCATATTTCTGTCGCGTTTCTCGTGGCACTATGGCTATTCCCGACCGTTGGCCTGTTTGTCTCGTCCTTCCGAACTGCAGACCAAATTTCCGCGTCGGGGTGGTGGAACTCTCTCTTTCCGACAGAGCAAATCATTCAGCTGCGCACTGGTGGAGCGGATGCCGCAACTCAGCTGGACGGAGTGTTTGTCGTCGAGGGCAACCTTTTGACCGACGGGGAAGGGCCGGGAACCGAGGCGACCATCTCGGCATTTGGCGTATCATCGCGGGCGATTGGCGCGTTCCAAGCCGGTGAAACAGCGCCTGCCGGGGATGGTGAAGAACTGACGCTGATGGCAGACGGGTCGTATCGCTATACCAGCGTGGAAGAACCCGGTCGCCGAGGGCAGCGTGTCTTCGTGACTGCGACGACACCACCTGAATTCACGCTCGATAACTATCGCACGATTCTGTTCAGCGGGCAGGGACAAGACAATATGGCAAAGGCGTTCTTTAACACGCTGACGGTGACAATCCCGGCCACGATCATCCCAATCCTGATTGCTGCATTCGCGGCCTATGCACTGGCGTGGATGGATTTCCCGGGGCGCGCATTACTAATTGCCATGGTCGTCGGCTTGCTTGTGGTTCCGCTGCAGCTTGCGCTCATTCCCTTGCTCAAGCTCCACTTGGGGATTGGCATCGGAAAAGGGTATCTCGGTGTCTGGCTGGCCCATACCGGCTTTGGGATGCCGCTCGCCATTTATCTCCTGCGAAATTACATGGTGGGCCTTCCGAAGGACATCATTGAGAACGCCCGCGTAGATGGCGCGACGGACTTCCAGATTTTCGTAAAAATCATCCTGCCTTTGAGCTTTCCGGCGCTCGCAGCCTTCGCAATCTTCCAGTTCCTGTGGACGTGGAATGACCTGCTGGTCGCCAAGGTGTTCTTGATCGACTCGACAGGCTCGACGACAGTTATGACCAACCAGATTGTCGAACTGCTGGGGACACGTGGCGGTAATTGGGAGATTCTTGCGACCGCAGCATTCGTGTCGATGGCGGTGCCGCTTGCGGTCTTCTTTGCCATGCAACGTTATCTCGTGCGCGGTCTGTTGGCCGGGTCCGTGAAATAGGGCGCTTCACATGAACCTTATCGACCCAGTTATGGCGCCTGCGCCTGAGATTGCTGCGGACAAGGATTGGTGGCGCGGCGCGGTGATCTATCAGATCTATCCGCGCAGTTACCAGGACTCGAATGGAGATGGCATCGGCGATCTGTCAGGGATAATTCACCGGCTTCCGCATATTGCCGATCTGGGCGTGGATGGCATTTGGATCTCACCGTTCTTTACCTCGCCGATGCTCGACTTCGGCTATGACGTGAGCGACTACCGGGACGTGGACCCGATGTTTGGCACGCTGGCCGACTTCGATGCGCTTTTGCAGCGGGCGCACGAGCTTGGTCTGAAGGTGCTGATCGACCTTGTCCTGAGCCATACATCGTCTGTCCATCCGTGGTTCAAGGACAGCCGCTCGAACCCGACCGGTCAGCATGCCGATTGGTATGTCTGGGCCGACGCAAAACCCGACGGATCACCGCCTAACAACTGGTTGTCGATCTTCGGTGGCTCTGCGTGGGAGTGGGATGGGGAGCGGATGCAGTACTATCTGCACAACTTCCTCAAAGAGCAGCCTGATCTGAACCTGCACAATCCCGCTGTTCAAGACGAGCTTTTGGACGTAGTCCGCTTTTGGTTGGATCGGGGTGTGGACGGCTTCCGGCTAGATACGATTAACTTCTATTTCCACGATCAGGAATTGCGGGCCAATCCGGCTCTGAAGCCGGAAGACCGCAATGACTCCATCGCGCCCGCGGTCAATCCTTACAATTGGCAGGACCATCTCTACGACAAGAACCGTCCGGAAAACCTGGCGTTCCTAAAGCGCTTCCGTGCACTTTTGGATAAGTACCCTGCAGCGACGTCAGTGGGCGAAGTAGGCGACGCGCAGCGTGGTGTCGAAATTCAAGCCGAATACACAGAGGGAACCGACAAGGTTCACATGTGCTATGGCTTTGATTTCTTGTCAGCCGCACCGCCGACGGGAACGCGCTTTGCCGAGGTTCTTGCAGATTATGACCGGATTGGACCCGACAGTTGGGCATGCTGGGCGTTCTCAAACCATGACGTAATGCGGCATGCGTCGCGCTGGTCTTTGGACGAGCCCGCCCGGCGGGCCTATGCGGCGCTTTTGCTGTCCTTGCGGGGGTCTGTCTGCCTGTATCAAGGCGAGGAGTTGGGCCTGACCGAGGCCTATGTCCCATTTGAGGACCTTCAGGATCCCTACGGCATTCAATTCTGGCCAAAGTTCAAAGGCCGGGACGGATGTCGCACGCCCATACCTTGGGTGACCGATAATCAGAACGGTGGATTCTCCGACGCCAAGCCGTGGTTGCCCATGGCAATGGAGCATCTCGACCGCTCGGTGATGCGGCAATCCGGCGACGGCGCGTCGACACTGGCGTTTTACCGCAAGATGCTGGCCTACAGAAAATCGCGTGAAGTCTTCGCGAAGGGCTCCATCGAGATCGTTGAAGCGCGCGAGGACTTCCTGTCCTTCCGTCGCGTGTTCGGGGGTGAGGCGATCTTTTGCGCGTTCAATCTCAGTGGGGATGGATGCGAAGTCACGGTGCCCGACGGCGTAGTTTCGCCCGACAAGGGCGCCCCGTTCAAGGCTGATATCAAAAACAACACCGTCATGCTGGACGCATGGGAGGCCTTTTTTGGTCTCGGAACGGTCGAATAATCCGAGGGAGGGAACCCATGGCCAATTTGAAAATGACGGACGTCGGCAAGGCCTATGGCGGCACAGTCGAAGTCCTCAAAGACATCAATCTCGACATTGATCAGGGTGAGCTGATCGTCTTTGTCGGACCTTCGGGATGCGGCAAATCAACCTTGCTGCGGATGGTGGCCGGTTTGGAAAAGATCACCTCCGGTGTCATGGAAATTGACGGAACGGTTGTGAACGATGTCCCGCCGTCGGAGCGTGGCATAGCGATGGTGTTTCAATCCTACGCGCTCTATCCGCACATGACCGTCTACGACAACATGGCCTTTGCACTTCGTCTGGCGAAAAAGTCCGAAGCTGAGATCAAGGAAGCGGTGACGGCAGCGGCTGAGAAGCTCCAGTTGACCCAATATCTTGACCGGCTTCCCAAAGCGCTGTCCGGTGGTCAACGTCAACGCGTGGCGATTGGGCGTTCGATCGTCCGTGACCCCAAGGTCTACCTCTTTGATGAGCCGCTCTCGAACCTTGACGCAGCGCTTCGGGTCGCAACGCGGATCGAGATCGCGCAGCTCAAAGAGGCGATGCCGGAATCGACCATGATTTATGTGACGCACGATCAGGTGGAAGCCATGACATTGGCCAGCCGGATCGTGGTGCTTGCCAATAAGGGCATTGCACAGGTCGGTACGCCGCTTGAACTTTATGAGACGCCCAACAGTGAGTTTGTCGCGCAGTTCATTGGCTCACCCGCCATGAACCTGATGCCCGGGGAGATTGTTGGAACCGGCGCGCAGACGACCATCAAGATGGACAATGGCGGCACAGCCGTATCGAGCATCTCGACGGCGGACGCGGACATGGGTCTTAAGGTCAATGTCGGTGTGCGGCCCGAGGACGCCTTGCTGACCGAAGGCGATGACTATGCCTTTGAAGGGACCGTCAACATCGTCGAGGCGTTGGGGGAGGTGACGCTGCTGTACTTTATGGCCGACGCGGGCAAGGACCCGGCGATTGCCAAGCTTTCGGGTATCCATAGTGACATCCGTGGCAAGACCGTTCGCATCACGGCCGACCCATCCAAGGTGCATCTGTTCGCGAACGGAACTTCGCTGCTTTACCGCTAGGTTTCGCCCGGTGCGGCACAATAATTTGTGACAACTTGCCGAGAAGCCCCAAAAAGGGGTTTCCGCCAATAGCTGCACGTGCAATAGGAAACTGCCAAACGAACCCTCCCAAGGAGTGCCCCAATGGAGATTCGCGAGGCTCTTACCTTCGATGACGTTTTGCTCGTACCCGGAGCATCCAGTGTTCTGCCGTCCACTGCGGATACGCGGACGTTTGTGACGCGCGACATAGCGATGAACATCCCGCTTTTGTCATCGGCAATGGACACGGTGACAGAGGCGCGCATGGCCATCGCCATGGCCCAAGCAGGCGGGATCGGCGTGGTGCACCGCAATCTGTCCGTTGAAGAACAGGCGCGCGAAATCCGGCGGGTCAAACGGTTTGAAAGCGGGATCGTCTATAACCCGATAACCCTCACCGCGGACCAAACGTTGGCGGATGCCAAAGCGCTCCAGGAGCGGTATCGGATCAGTGGATTTCCGGTGGTGGGTGACGACGGTCGCGTCGTTGGAATCGTCACAAACCGCGATATGCGATTTGCCGACGACGATAGCACGCCGGTACGCGTGATGATGACGTCGGACAACCTTGCTTTGATGACCGAACCTGCTGATCTGGATGAGGCCAAGAGCCTGATGAAGGCGCGCCGCATCGAAAAGCTTCTTATTACCGACGGCGCGGGCAAGCTAACCGGGCTTTTGACGTTGAAGGACACCGAACAGGCGGTTTTGAACCCTAACGCTTGCAAAGATCAATTGGGGCGCCTGCGCGTGGCGGCCGCGACGACGGTCGGAGATTCTGGGTTCGAACGCTCGGAGGCGCTGGTCGATGCGGGTTGCGATATCATCGTGATCGATACGGCGCATGGACATTCCGAGGGCGTCGCCCATGCTGTTGAGCGGGCCAAGAAACTCTCAAACGAGGTCCAGATCATAGCCGGAAACGTGGCCACGGGGGAGGCCACCAAGGCGCTGATCGGGGCCGGGGCGGACGCGGTTAAGGTCGGGATCGGCCCCGGTTCGATCTGTACCACGCGCATGGTGGCCGGTGTTGGCGTGCCACAACTCACCGCGATTATGGAGTGCGCTGCAGCAGCGGACGGCACGCCCGTCATCGCAGATGGCGGGATCAAGTTTTCAGGCGATTTTGCAAAGGCAATCGCGGCGGGTGCGTCCTGCGCGATGGTCGGTTCCATGATCGCAGGGACGGATGAAAGCCCGGGCGAGGTGATCCTTTATCAGGGTCGTTCATTTAAGTCCTATCGCGGTATGGGATCGCTTGGCGCGATGGCACGTGGGTCGGCAGACCGGTATTTCCAAAAAGATGCGGCCAGCGACAAGCTTGTTCCGGAAGGGATTGAGGGTCAGGTCCCATATAAGGGGCCTGCGGGCACCGTCGTGCATCAATTGGTCGGCGGCTTGCGCGCGGCCATGGGTTACACGGGCTGTGCGACCGTCGAAGAGATGCGCAAGAACTGCCGCTTCGTCAAGATAACGGGTGCCGGGCTAAAGGAAAGCCACGTTCATGACGTTCAGATCACGCGAGAAGCCCCGAACTATCGCGCCATTTAATGATCAGACGCGCGCGGTGACATGACGCCAGCTGCCCGGATCCAGGCCGCGATCGAATGCCTTGACGAGATCTTGGCGGGTCAGCCGGCCGAGCAGTGTTTGACACGCTGGGCGCGGGGGCACCGTTTTGCTGGTTCAAAAGATCGCGCCGAGATCCGCGATCATGTGTATTCGGCGCTGAGACAACGCAGCAGCCTCGCCTGGATTGGCGGGGCGATGACGGGGCGCGGGTTGATGATTGGGATGCTTCGCCAGTCCGGAATTGACCCGCAAACTGTGTTTTCTGGCGAGGGATATGCCCCGGCACCGTTGTCGGCGCAGGAGTGTAAGCCGCCGCCGCCGATAGAGGACGCACCTTGGTCGGTGCAGCACGATGTGCCGACGTGGATGGAAAAGGACGTTCGTGCGGATCTTGCCCCACGGGCAGAAGCGATATGCGACGCCTTCCGTCAGCGGGCGCAGGTTTTTTTGCGCGTGGCGACGGCTCGTGGGTCTGTTGACGACGCCATCAACGCGCTTGGGGCTGCTGGCATCACAGCGTCACGGCACGAGCAAGTCGAGACGTCGCTTGTTGTGACAGATGGTGCGCGTCGCATTAAGCAGTCTATGCCGTATCTGACCGGGTTGGTTGAACTTCAAGATGTCTCAGGGAATGCGGCAGTACGAGCCTTAAAAAACAAATATAAGCCACTAAGAATATTAGATTTATGTGCTGGGGGAGGCGGCAAATCGCTGGCTTTGGCAGACGCGTTTCCGTCGGCGAAAATTGTGGCCTCAGATGCCAATTTCTCGCGCATGCGCGACCTCCCGGACCGGGCCCGTCGTGCGCGTGTCGATATTGAAATTCGTGCGTCCGATGCCTTGAACAGCGAAACGGATCGCTTTGATCTTGTCCTATGCGACGTTCCGTGTTCGGGAAGCGGGACGTGGCGCCGCCAGCCTGATGCAAAGTGGCGGTTTTCGTCGGATGAACTGCAAAGATTGACGGACCTTCAAGCCGACATTCTGCGCCGAGCCCGCGATTTTGTAAGCCCGGGAGGCACGCTCGCATACATGACGTGTTCTTTCCTGACCCGGGAGAATGACACCCAGATTACGGGGTTTCGTACTGAGAACCCAGATTGGCGCTTTGCTATGTCTCGACGATTTGATACAATCAAAGGCGGAGACATATTTTTTCTTGCAACCCTAACGAGATAATCGCTGGGTTAGCGCGGCGATAAGCAGGGTGATTAAGGCACGCTTAACAATTGGTGCACCACAGTCATCCGGCGCGAATCGAACGGAAAGGGGTCCGAGCAAGTGCCGCAATCAATGCTCCGTTCACCGTCCGGTCAGGGCGTTTCTGAGA
>JABSSC010000076.1 GCA_013214635.1 Paracoccaceae bacterium
TTCTTGACACCGCCTGACGAGATCGCCTGCACCGCCGAAGATGAGGATTGCGAGTCTCCGCCCACCGAGAGCGAAGACGAAGAGACTGAAAACTCGGATTCCGCTTTCGTCCGGATGAACAATCAGTTCATCGTGCCGGTAATCCGAGAAGATCGGGTGTCCTCCATGGTTGTCCTATCACTGTCATTGGAAGTCCCGCCTGATGCTACCGAAAGTGTGTTTCAACGTGAACCGCTGCTAAGGGACGCGTTTCTTCAGATCCTGTTTGATCACGCCTATGCGGGTGGGTTCGACGGAGCCTTTACACATGCGCGGAACATGCGCGTGCTCCGAGAGGCCTTGTATCATGGCGCTAAGGAGCTTTTGGGCTCAACCGTGAAAAGCGTGCTGATCGTAGATATCGTTCGTCAGGAAGTCTGACCCTTAGATCCGCTTCTCACCGTCATCTTCGCTTAGAGATGTCAGGGCAATGCGGCGCCCTACAGATCGCCTGGCTGCGCGCCGGATCTCATCACGCTCGCCCAGCGCGCCGAGTAGTTGCGCGTTCAGTCGTCTCTTCTCGCCCAACAGCCAGGTCGACCAACCTGGGGAAGCGAGGATTTGCCCTTTGTGCCATGCGGCGGCCTGAGATTTCGCCGTGGTCTCTAAACGCGTTAGCGCTTCTTTGATTTGATCTACCTGCGCCTGCGATGTTCGAAGACGGGCTTCGTCAATCGATGCTTTGGCGTTGGCCAGTCGCGCGATTGATCTCAGTCGGGAATCGTCCATCAGCGCGCACGCCGCACTTTTGCACGTATCTTGTCCGCGAACTTGATCGCTGCGGCGACGGGCTTGTAAAGCTCAGGTTGCACTTCCTCTCCGATGGCGACCGAAGAAAATAGCGCCCGCGCGGTCGGTGGATCGCGATGAATTGGCACCCCAAATTCAGATGCAATCTCGCGGATGCGTGCCGCGATCTGATCAACACCCTTTCCAACGCAGACTGGCGCGCCGCCCGCGCTTGGGTCCCACCACAGCGCCACAGCATAATGCGTCGGGTTCACCACGATAACGCTCGCCGTTTCGACATCCTTCATCATGGTGGATTGCGAGACTTGTTGCGCCCGTGCCCTGCGCTCTGCTTTTAGATGCGGGTCACCTTCTTGCTCTTTGGCTTCGTCGGTAACTTCTTTGCGCGACATCCGGTTCTTGCGAAGATGTTCGGCCCGTTGCCATAGATAATCCAGCGCTCCCACCCCAAGCAGGAGTACGCAGACCACCGCAAGAAATTCGATCGCAGCGCTGAACATCGCGGTCGCAGCAAGTGCGGGTTCCAAAGATGCTGAAGTGAGCAAACTCTCCAGATTGGCGAGGATATAGAAAAACAAAACCGTGGAGAACACCAACAGCTTGATGGCGGCTTTTGAAAATTCAAACAGTCCGTGGCGGCCGAATTTTTGCTTTGCATTAGAAACGGGTGAGATCCGCGACCCCTTAAAGGAGAGCTTTTCCGCAGCAAAGACGAACGCTTGTTGACCCGTTAACGCCAGTATTGCCCCAAGCGCAGGGACCAAAAACCAAGGGCTTAAGACCGAAACGATCCTTGCCATTGGCCACGGTGTCGCCTGACCTTCAGGGCCAGCGCGCCCGGCTTCGACAACGAGCGTCGAAAGGACCTCTCCAATACGCTCGACCAGCGACGGGCCAAAGGACGCGGCAACCCCCAAAAGACCGAAAAACGCAACAGAGGACGTGAGATCGCTGGACATCGCAATCTCACCTCTCCGACGCGCGTCTTCCAGCCGTTTTTGCGTAGCCTCATGGGGCTTTTCGCTGTTGTCTTCCATATCGCTCACGGCATCCCCACCGGGTTCGCCAAGAACGCTTCAAGTTGCGCATGCCATAGGCCCAGAACAAACGGGGCACTCAGCGCGAGCAGGGCAAGCGCCGCGCCACTGATGGCGGGGGCACCGACAAAGGCCACCATGAGCTGCGGCATCGCCTTGTTGATTGCGCCCAAAGCCAGATTATAGACGAGCCCGACAATGGCGAAGGGCGCAGCCAGAGAAAAGCTTAGACCAAAGGCATGGGCAATCCGGTCAACCGCCCATCCGGTGAAAGTGCTCGATTGCAAGGCCGCGCCGATCGGCAACATGTCGTAGGACACGATAAAGTAGTGAGCGACCTGGACATGAAGACCAAGCATGACGGCCAAAGCCAATCCAGCCGATACGAGAAAATGTGAAATCGCGGGCTGAGGATCAGCGTTTCCGCTCGCAAAAAGCTGCGCCAAAGACGTTGATTGCGCCGCGATCACACCCGCCGTCTGAAGGGCCATCACGAACAGGCGAATTGCCATTCCCAGGGCGACTCCGATGGCAAGCTCTGAACCGATACCAAGCGTTCCGGGCGGGTCGGCTGGTGCGCTAATCGCCGGAGCGATGACTGCCGTGAAAGCTAACGCCAGAACAAGCCGAACGCGAAGGGGAACACTGCGCTCGCCAAAAGCAGGAAGTACGGCAAAGGCCCCGCCGACGCGTAGAAAAACCCAGAAAGCCTGCCAAATAACGGAGGGCACGTTGCCCAGAAGTGCTTCAGGAAGCGTCATGCACCGATCGACCCCAAAAGCGCGATGCCACCCTCGCTTCCGACTTCTTCGTAAGACACCACGGGGTTTCTAACACCGCGCGCATCAAAAACTGTCCGTAGGTATTTCCGGCGCCTTGCCGGTGCAACGACGGCCGGAAAATGGCCAGCTTCACTCAACGCACCGAGTTTCTGATTTGTTTCCGCCAAAAGCCGATTGAACTCTTCGGGCGGCAAGCCAATCGACGGAACACCTGTTTCCGTGGCGATCTCGTACTTCGAAAACGTCGCATCCCAGGTGTCATCCATTTGAACGAGCGGCACAGTTCCATCTTCGCGCCTGAGATCGCCAATGATCTGAAAGCCCAGACGTTGGCGGACGTGTTCTGCAACGTGGTCATGGGCGGAACTCATGGGGCGCGCTTCGGCAATCGCCTCGAGTATGAGCGGCAGGTTTCGGATCGATACGCGTTCATCGAGGAGAGAGCGCAGAACCGCCATTAGCAGATCTGTCGGTACTTTTTCTGGGATGTACTCATCGATAAGCCGCCGGTTTGCCTCAGCCCGGTCTGGGTCGCTTACGTTTGTCATTTCATCAAGGATGCGGCGCAGCGACTTGAGCCCGAACAGCCGACCAAAGTTCTGCTTGATGACCTCCATCAGATGCGTGGACAACACCTCCGTGGCAGAGGCCATCGTGACATTGGCAAGCGCCGCACTCTCAGCATCAGTGCGCGTGATCCAGCGCGCCTCGGCCCCATAGACGGGTTCCTGTACATCCACACCCGGTGGCAGCGCGGACCGATCCGGGGGGGAAATAGCAAGGAAATGGTCCTGCATCAGCTTATCGCGTGCTTGCTCCACCCCTTGTATTCGAATTCGGTAGGTTGAACTGGGCAAAGCGGCATCATCGGTCAGGCGAATCTCCGGCAGGATCAGACCATAAGTTGCCGCCAGGTATCGGCGCATATTCGCAATGCGCATGTCGAGCCCGGTGGCCTGGTCAAGAACCATTGCAATAAGATCCGGCGCGAACTCAACGTGAATTTCATCAAGATCAAGAATATCGCCCATTGATGGCGCTGCAGGAGGCTGGTCGCCGCTGTCCCCAGTATTCGATTCCGGTGTTTCACCTAAGTCAGGGGGATTTTTCCATACAATCCAAGCCAGACCGGCAAGTGTGGCCCCTCCTGCCAGAAATGGAAAGAATGGTAAGCCGGGAACCAACGCAAACAGCACCATCAGACCGGCCACCGTGGCCAACGCCTGCGGATGTCGCGACATCTGCTGAACCAAAGTACGATCTGTCGGCCCCGACGTCCCGCCACGGGCAAGAAGCAATGCGGCGGCAATCGAAATGATCACGGCCGGGATTTGCGTGACCAGCCCATCGCCAACCGTCAGGATCGCATACGTTTCAAATGCACGACCGATTGGCATGTCATGCAAAAGCGTTCCAATCGCAAGCCCCATGACCAAGTTGAGCAACGTGATGAGCAACCCCGCAATCGCATCGCCTTTGACAAATTTTGACGCCCCATCCAGAGACCCGAAAAACGTCGTTTCACTTTGTTCTTTCTTGCGTCTTTCGCGCGCCTCGTCATGCGTGATTGCCCCGGCCGCCATATCACTGTCGATTGCCATCTGACGCCCCGGCATACCGTCCAGTGCAAAGCGCGCACCAACTTCGGCCATACGGGCCGCGCCTTTGGTAATGACCATGAAGTTTACGATCAGCAGCACCGTGAAAACCACCAACCCGAGGAAGACGCTGCCGCTCATCACGAACATCGCGAATCCCTCGATCACGTCTCCTGCCGCGTCCGTCCCTTCATGCCCCCGACCAATGATAAGCTTGGTTGAGGATACATTCAGAGACAACCGCAGCATGAGCGACGCAAGAAGGATCGTTGGGAAGGCTGAAAAATCCAGCGGTTCCTCGATAAAAAGAACGACCGAAAATATCAGGATGGCCAGCGCGAATGACAGGGCCAAGCCAATGTCCAGTACATATGACGGCATTGGCAGGATCATCATCACGATGATTCCCATCAATGCCAGCGCAAGCATGATCGCCGGTTGAAAAATCTTGGACATCAATGCGCTGTTCAACGCTCGCTTCCCCCGTTCTGGGCATCTTGCGGAAGCGTGTCAGACAGGTCTGAACATTTCGGAAACGGCGCTAGTTCGCGTTGAGCAATGCGTCGCCCAAGGCGCGGACCGTCACCACCTCATCTAAAAGGTCGTCGACCGTCGGATCACCGGTTCGCGCAGGGCTTTCCAATGATGCCAATTGCTCATCCGGCAGGACCATTTCAATGTCATCCATGGCGCCAAGCGAAGGAAATGCGTCCCGGGCCGCTTCGGTGAATTCCGTCGTAGCGCGCCGCGCGATTGTGATATTTGAAAACCCGCTCTCGCTGAGCCGTTTCTGATAGGAGCGCACAAGGTCGGGATGCCTTTCAGTCTCTGACAACAGAACTGCATAGGGCAGGTAAACCAAGAGCGCACCGACCTCACCGTTGGCAACGAGGTCGCCTATGATCTGGGTCAGAATTGCTTCGGCTTCATCGCTGTCGACGCGCGCATCCCAATGCGCAAACGCCCCTCCATAATCCCTGCTGCGCAGCAACAAGTCCAACTCGATTTGCTTGAGTTCCACCTCCAGCGGTGCGTTGCGGTTTTCAGTCTGGTACGCGTCCAATAGGTCAAACTCAGCCTTCGACGCCGGCTGTTGTTGTCTAAGAAGCGCGGCCCCGAACGCAGCCGCCTCGCGGCCGCGATCCGTCTGCTGTAGTGTTGCAGTTTCACCAAGTTCGATCGCATCACGAAGATAAGCGATATCCTCTGTCTTTCCGCCTTTGAGGCGCTTGATGTCTTCGAAGACGAGGTAAGCAAACTCGACGTTCTGATCCTTCAACAACGCTGCGATCATCGCGGGCGCGAGGGCGAGGCGAAGGTGCTCTGCGAGTTGCTGATAATCCGTGAGCGCATCCTGCGACGTGGCCTCTAGATCGGCCACCTTGGCGTTTGCCAGAAAGACGAAAATTTCTGGGCGATCGCTGCAGAACACCTCCATCTCGAAGCGTTCTTTTGCCGATAGCTGGATACCGGAAAAGATGTCTGCAATTGCCAGCAAGACCTCTCGATCACGCCCTTCATACCCAAAATCACGGATCACGTTCCGCGCTTCCTCACCGAAGCCGAGACCGAGATAGGCGCGGGCAAGGTCGCGAACACCCTCGATACGAAGCGCGTCGCGCGCATCATACAGTCCCGCACGGGCACGGCCGACGGAAAGCCAAGGATCTTCTTTATCGACCCACTCCGACAAGGCGAAATAAGACGGAGGCCGGCAATTACCAAAGTCTTGCTCCGCCAAAAGGTCAGCAACATCATCAAGGTCAATCTCAGCCCGTGTGCGTACGCGCAGATTTTCTATGCCCAATCGGCTGGACACCGGTCCGTCCGACTGGCGACTTGTCTGCGTGGGGTCGACCTCAACCGTCACGATACCTTGGGATGCTGCGCGGGCCAATCCACTCCCCATGATCTCTGGAAGCGCCGTGAAGCCCCCGGGAAGCGCTTGGCGCCGGGCGAGCCGGGCTGACAAAGGTACACCCGGGAGGGGAAGCGGCAGGTCGGCCGCCTCAACCGGAGCACGCGTGGGTTGCGCCTCTCTGGGGACAAAAAGGGCGGTATGAGCGCGCTGAACGGCAGCCGCTGGTGCAGGGCGGAGCAGAACCGTGCTCTCTTCTTCTGGCGTCAACAAGACCGCGGGTTGCGCGGGTGCCTCGGTCATCACCGCGACATCAAAACGCGGCGATAGAGTGTCTTCATCTCTGATGTCGATGGCAATAACGCTTGCCGACACCTCTAAAACGTCTGCAGGGCACGCACACTCAAAGTCAAAAGTCAGCCGTCCATCTTCGCTGGAAAGATCCCTTAGGCGCGTTCTCGGAATAAGTTCAAACGCACGGCTCAGATCATAGGTGATATTCTGATCCTTGGTTGAGAACACCGCGCCGTCCTCAGCAACCGAAAACTCCCATTCCAGCGCCTCGGGCAACTCAAGCACGATACGGGTGAAATCGGGATGCTCACCGCCACGAACCGTCACATTCTGAGCCGCCGCCAAGGTTGGAAGGATCAGCGCGATGCAGCACGCGATGCGTCCATTCATGCTGCGTCCTGCCGTGTGTTTTTGATCGCCTCTTCAAGGTCGCCAAATGTCGGGCGCATGTGGCTCGGCGCGTTTTGGCGCCCAACCTCGATACATATGCTGGCCGCATGGTTGTGCAGGTTCGCTACCAGAACTTCGCGGATCAACTGATAGAACTGCGCCTCTTCCTCCATCACTGATCTCAGGCGGTTGGCAAACGGCCCCACGAATCCGTAGGCGAGAAAGACACCCAAAAACGTCCCAACCAGAGCACCGCCAATCAGTTTTCCGAGGATTTCCGGTGGTTGATCGATCGAGCTCATTGTTTTGATCACGCCCAGAACCGCAGCCACGATCCCCAAAGCGGGGAGACCATCCGCCACCACTTGAAGGGCGTGGCTAGAGTGAAGTGCATGGTGCGCGTTCCGGTCCATCCGCTTTTCCAGAACTTCTTCAACCTGCAACGGATCGTTGTAGTTCATGGAGGCGCTGCGGAGTGTGTCGCAAATCAGCTCGATCGCTTCACGGTCGGCAAGAATCCGAGGGTATCTTGAGAAAATCGAGGAGTCCGCCGGCGCTTCGATGTGTTCTTCCAACGCGACCGGGTTCGACCGGGCCAGACGGATGAGTTCAAAAAGTAGGCATAAGAGATCGCGGTAATCATCGGCCTTCCACTTTGGACCTTTGAAGACCTTGGTGATGTCCTTGGCCGTGTGTTTGACCGACCCAATATCGTTAGAAATCAGGAACGCACCCAACGCTGCGCCGCCGATCATCATCATCTCGAACGGCAGCGCCTTCACGATGATCGTCATCTTGCCTCCAGCGGCAAGATATCCCCCAAAGACCATCCCAAAGACGATCAGAATTCCTATGAGTCCCAACATTCACCGAGCCCTTTCGCTGAAAACGCAGCCTAAGGCGAAGTCGGTTAAAGAGCGGTTTCCGTCAGCGTTCGATCTCGCCCGCCAGCGCATTTCTGCCAGCCAGGATCACGCTGACCGAGTACGCTTGGTCAGGCTCAAGACCGGCAAGGATTTGTGCCGCCGCATCGGGTCGCATCCGCGCCAGAAATCCGGCCGCAAATCCCGCATCCATCTTTTGAAATAAAGGAACGGCCGCGTCGGGTTGCATGTTTTCATAAACCGACGTGAGCCGTGCAAGATCCGTCTCCGCCGCCGCGTCGGTCTGGGCGAGCGTGGCGCGCAGCCGCTCTTCTGCTTCACTAAGCCGGCGGGTGGTCTCTGTGAACTCCGCCTCGGCAAGTTCAAGCGCCGCAAAGCGCACCTCAAACTGGCGCTCACGTTCCACCAACGCGGCCTCACGCGACTGAATTGCAGCAACCGCCGCATCGAGGTCGGCGAGTTGAGGCACCGATTGAACGGGAACCATTTCCGGGTCCTCACGCTCAACACTTTGCGCAATGGCGGGCCCAAGATCGGTTGTCACACGAAGCACGCCTGAGACCGCCAGAAGCCCCGCCACCACCAACAAGACCCGCCCGCGACGCTGCATCTTCTTCTTCGTCACTGTCATTCTGCGGCCTCTTGGGGTGGGTTTCGCTTACTGGCAAACGCAGCCGCTTCGGGCGGAGTACCGACAGGTTCAAGGGGCTTCTGCGCCGCTGGAAGATCGTGCATGGACGCCACCAACAGTTCCAGCCGCCGGGCAACCCCATCGGCCCGATCCGTAAGCTCTGATAGGCTATGCGTGGAAGCGTTGGCGGCATCATGGGCATCACCAAGCGCGCTAGTCATTTCGTCCACTTGCCGGGCGAGCGATGCAACAGCACCGCCTACCCCGTCTTCCAGGTTGTTGAGCCGCGCCAACCGGCGCGACAGAATCCAGCAATAAAGCGCGGCTCCTATTGCACCTGCAGCCAGGAACGCATCCGCGACAAGGGCCAAAATTCCGTCCATCAGCTTACCACAAACTCAGTCACAAGAAGGTCGCGCACCGCGTCATCGCCAACGACCGTCTGTACACGGCGCAACATTTGGGCGCGAATTCTGACCAGAGAGGACGGTTCTTCAATGTCATCAAGTCGGATGGCCCGCAGGTATCCGTTCAATACATCTTGGATGCGGGGCATTAACGTTGTTACGTCTGACGCGAGATATTTCGGCACCTCAAGCTGCGCCGAAAAACGCAAGAACCTGTTGTCCGATGCGCGACCCAGCGAAATCACAAGTTGTTCGATTGGAACAAAGGCAATCTCCGAGATGTCAGCGGCAGTTGCTTTGGGCGGGGCTTCGGACGACGTCGTCATGCCATAGGCGAAGTACCCGCCACCAGCACCAACAAGACAGGCCACAACGCCCAGAATCATGGGCATTTTGAGTGACTTCGGGCGAACGTCCTCGTCCGCATCAGCGTTTTCTTCCGCCATGATCCGTTCCTTCTACGTTGCCCGGTCTTAGCGCGGCAAAACTAACCGAATCTTAAGCGACGGCTGACAATCACTGACGCATCGAACAAGCGGGAGAATACCTTGTCTCGACTCTTGATGCGTTGGTCGGCCCTCGACACGTCGCGCAAAATCATGGCCGTGATCGCCGGACTGGCGGTCTTGGGTACGTTCATCCTTGTGCTCAGGCTCGGCACTGCGCCAGAGCGGTCGTTGCTCTTTTCCGGACTGGAAGCGTCCGACGCAGGCGCTGTGATGTCTGCGCTGGAAGGCCGCGGTATCAACTACGAAGTATCTGGAACCTCGATTTTCGTACCTGCTGATCAACGGGACGCACTGCGTCTCTCGTTGGCTGGTGAGGGGCTGCCTGCCATGGGAAGCGCGGGATATGAGCTTCTGGATAACCTCTCTGGGTTTTCAACGACGTCCGAGATGTTTGATGCTGCCCATAAACGCGCGGTTGAGGGTGAAATTGCCCGCACGCTCACATCAACTCGGCACTTTCGGTCGGCGCGTGTCCATATCTCTGCACCGCCTTCAAGCCCATTTGCGCGACAGACAAGCGGAGCAGCGTCGGCCACCGTTTTGCCGACAGTTGGCCACGTCACGTCGGAACAGGCACAGGCAATCCGCCATCTTATTGCTTCTGCCGTACCGGGCCTTGGACCCGGCGATGTCTCAGTCATCGACGCATCATCAGGTGAAGTGATGCCGGGTGAAGACGGCGCAACCGGCTCCGCCGCAGGCATCCGTGAACAAGAGTCCGATCTAAAGTCGCGGGTTGAACGCCTGCTCGAAGCGCGGGTTGGACCAGGCAATGTGATCGTTGAGGTGTCGATTCTACCTACATTTGAAAACGAGCAGATTTTTGAACGACGCATCGATCCTGATAGCCGGATCGCGATCAGCATGGAAACCGAACAACGCCGCGCAAGCTCCAGTGACGCAGCGGGCGGTCAGGTCACCGTGGCCAGTAACTTGCCCGAGGGGGATACAAACGGCGGCGACCGAAGTTCAAACAGTGACGACAACGAGACCCGCGAACGGGTAAACTATGAAATCTCGGAGACACGGCGCGAAGTCGAACGCTTGGCAGGCGGCATACAACGACTGAGCGTTGCCGTGCTCGTTAATCAGCAAATTGACGCCGCAACAGATGCACCACTCCGAGGCGAGGAAGAGCTTGAAGGCTTAAGAGAACTTGTCGCTTCAGCCGTTGGATTTAACGAGGCGCGTGGCGATAGCGTAACGCTGCGCGCGATGGAGTTTATGGCGCCGCCTGAGCTTGTCGCGCCAGAAGATCCAGGTTTCCTCGCGGGCGTAAGGATCAATCCGATGCAGCTGATCCAGCTTGGGATTGTATCGGGTGTCACACTGATCCTCGGGTTATTTGTTCTGCGGCCTATCCTGACCGCGCCACCGCCCGCGTTGGTTGCTCCCCCGGCCGAATTGCCCGGCATTGCGGATACCGCTGGCCTTCCGACGCCTGACATGCAGGTTCTGCCGCCGCTTGATCAGACGACTGATGTGGAAATGGTCGATTTCGATATCGACTCGGCCCTTGGCCTAGGTGCACCCGAGGCATCGGACGGAGCCGAAGCCGTGGAACGCCTCAACGGCATCATATCAGAGAATGAAAGCGAGGCTGTGGAGGTTCTTCGTTCCTGGATGGTTGAGGGGGAACCGGCCTGATGTCACACGCCATTCTGGAACTGGAAGACTTCGACACCCAGCCACGCCTTGCCCCCGATGCAGTGGGAGCCGACACCGAGGCTTTGGAAGAGGCTCGATCGCTTGGGTATGAGGCGGGGTACGCCACAGGTTGGGACGATGCCATAGCATCGCAAGCGCAGGACCAAACCCTGATCCGAGAGGAGTTCGCGCGCAGCCTAAGGGATCTGAGTTTCACCTACTTCGAAGCGCGAGCGCACGTTCAGGCGTCGGCCATTGGCTTGATGCGCGCGTTCATTGACGCGCTTTTCCCCAGATTTGCTGGGGTTGCGGCCCAGCAGCTCATTTCCGATCATATCGAAACGCTTACCGATGAAGTCGCGGACACTCCCATCATAGTCCGTGTCGCGCCATCGGAGGCCGACACACTTGAAGCGCTCCTGGAGGGTGCAACGGTTCCATTCGTGGTCACACCAGAGCCGTCACTATCAAGCGGACAGATCCTTTTGAAAATTGGTCCGGCGGAAACGTCATTCGATCTGAGTGGCATGATCGAGGCCGTACAATCCGCTCTCGATGCACTTGAAACAGAAACGACAAGGGCTCTCAATCATGGCTGACACCATTCAAAACGGCAGTGAATCCTTTTCGAACGTTCCCGTCTCCATCAAGGTTTGCGTCGGCACCGCGCGGGTCAGCGTGAGGGAGCTTCTTGAGCTAAAAGACGGATCCGTTGTTCCACTCGACAAGCGGATCGAGGAGCCGGTGGAGGTTTTTGTCGGCGAAACGCTCATCGCCAAAGGCGAGCTTCAGGAGGTTACCGATGATCTTGGCACACGGCTCGCCATGCGTGTAACCGAAGTCATGGGCGAGTCGACTGAAGTATGAACCGCCTTGCTGTCCTCGCCTGCGCAGTGATCGGGATCGTGCTCGCCGCGACACCAGCTTTGGCACAGGAAATCACCATAGACTTGGGGAATGGCGCGTCTCTCGAAGGTCGCGTGGTTCAACTTCTTTTGCTCCTGACCGTGATAAGCCTCGCACCTGGGCTTGCGATCATGATCACTTGCTTTCCGTTCATCGTAACCGTGCTGTCAATTTTGCGGCAGGGGATAGGGCTTCAGCAGGCGCCTCCCAACATGCTGATCATCAGCCTCGCGCTGTTTCTCACATACTTCATCATGGCGCCTGTTTTTGAAGAGGCATGGACGCTGGCCGTTGTGCCTCTCACGGAGAACCGCATTTCACTTCAGGATGCTTTGTCCTCTGGCTTTCAACCCTTCTCAATTTTCATGCAAGGCCGGGTTGACCCAGACACGTATGCGCGCCTTTTTGAGATCCGGTTTGGTGATCAGCCCCCTCAATCCGACACACCACCGCCCTCCATCCTCGTACCCTCTTTCTTGCTCAGTGAGATCTCCCGGGCTTTTCAGGTTGGGTTCCTGATCTTTCTGCCCTTCTTGATCATCGACCTTGTGGTTGCGGCCGTACTGATGTCGATGGGGATGATGATGGTACCGCCAGCGATCGTCTCGCTCCCTTTCAAATTAGCCTTCTTCGTCGTGGCGGATGGATGGACGCTCGTATCAGAAGCGTTGATCGCCGGGTACTTCTGAACGGATCGGTGCTTTACCGAACATCAAACTCCGCATGTAGTGCACCCGCCGCTTTGATTGCTGAAAGGATGTCGATCATATCGCGGGGCGAGACACCCAGCGCATTCAGTCCCGCAATCACATCCGACAGGGATGTTCCGTCGGGAACTTCTGCCAGTCCGATACCTTCCTCCTCATCCACTGCCGCGGTGGTGCGCGGCACGACAATCGATTCACCGCGAGCGAACGGGTTGGGCTGAACGACCAGCGGTTCTTCTTCTACCCGCAAGGTCAGGTTGCCCTGGCTGACGGCAACCCGGCTGATCCGCACGTCTTGTCCCATCACAATGGTTCCCGACCGTTGATCTACCACGACCCGCGCCTTCAACTCGGGCTCCACTGTCAGGTTTTCAACCCGGGCGATCGCCCGTGCCGGTGAACCGACGCCGGTCGCCGACACACTCAGCACAACAGTACCGCCATCCGTCATCTCGGATACGACGCGGCCAAACTCCCGGTTGATAACCGTTTCAATCCGTTGCGCCGTGGTAAAATCCGGAGTGCGCAACGCCAACCGGATCGTGGACAGCTCTGAGAGGGAAAACGCGATCTCACGCTCAACCCGTGCACCCCCGGGGATCACGCCTGACGTCGGGACACCAACTGTCACATCTGCGGCTTCGCCTCCTGCGGTCGCACCCCCTGCTATGACGGACCCTTGCGCGACGGCATAGATTTCACCGTCTGCGGCGTTCAGCGGTGTCATAATCAACGTCCCCCCCAGCAGAGACTCCGCATCCCCGATGGCCGACACGATTACATCAACGCGCCCCCCTGCGCGCGAAAACGCAGGCAACTCAGCAGTGACCAGAACGGCGGCCACATTGCGCGGGCGAAACTGCTCGCCCGTCACGTTCACGCCAAGACGTTCGAGGATGTTTGTCATAATTTCTTCGGTGAAGGGCGCGTTGCGGATCCCATCACCCGTTCCGTTCAGACCAACGACCAAGCCGTAGCCGACAAGATCATTGCCGCGCACGCCATCAAATTCCACAAGGTCCTTCAATCGGATCTGGCTTGCGTCCAAAGCACCGGCCAAAGAAATCCAAATCACGCATGCCAATCTGATCAACGCAGGTACTCCGTCAGGGAAAGTCGGGACAGCCGGGCTGTTATAGTGAAAATCGTGTCAAGCTGGGTCTCAGCCGCGCGTAACCGGGTGGCCACCTCAAACGGGTCGGCATCAAGCAGTTCTGACCGGGCAAGCTCATAGGTCAGCGTTTGCGCAGACAGCCGCGTCTGTGATCGCTCCACCCGCTGTTCTTCGGTACCCAGAGTTGCCCTTGTGACGACAATGCCAGCGTCTGCGTTCAGCATCCGCTCCCCCGCGTTACGCAACAACGCCGCCCTCTCGTCCGCCAAACCTGCCAACACCGGAACATCCAGGATTGCGGCCATCGCAACGGCCGCCAGCGCCTCTCGAAACTCAGGATCATCCGCCCGCTGCGACAATTGAACGGCGTCGCTTTCCGACACGGAAATCGGCGCGCGGTCTTGCGCCGATCCACGATATGTCACCGTTTCAAACGCCCCACCCGGGGCGAACCATGCGTCGATGACAGCTGTCACATCGGCCGCGGTGACCGCACCGGCAAGCGCCACTTCGTTTGCGAGGTTCGCCAGGAGTTCACCCGCCGGCGCCAGCGCCACCCCATCCGTCGCCGTGCCAGCAAAAAGCGATTGGCCGCCTACAGTCGTGTTCATGCGACCAATCAACGCCTCAAGGCTTGCCCGGGCGCCGCCTGCCGCGCTGTCAACCAATGCAGGCTGTTCCACATTTTCAGCCATGAGCGCTGAGGGTACCAGACTGGCCAACTCGGTCTGAACCCCGGATAGGGCCGTCTGCATCGCCTCGAGTGTCGTGCGCGTTTCCTTTGCCACGGTTTGATAAGCCGCAATCTTTTCAAGATCCGCCTGAAGCCCCGGCAGCGCGCCGAACCCACCCGTGCTTGAGGCATCGGGCCGCGCTTTTCGCCCGGTGGAAAGCTCTTGCGAAAGGCCTTCGATCTCGGTGCGTACGCGGGCCGTATCCGTGCGCAGCGACAACAAGCGCGCCAGGTTACCCAAGGATGCAGTGTCCATCTTACAAACCCAACAAGATATCAGTCAGCTCATCCGCTGTTCGGATGACCTGCGCGTTTGCCGCATATGCGGTTTCAATCGCCAGAAGCTTCTGAAGCTCCTGATCGGTGTCCACGCCGGATGCAAATTCAAGCTCGCGCAAGCCCTCTTGCCGGGCGGTTGCGAACGTGGCCTGCGTTTCCCGCGCCACCAACGCCACACCGGCAAGCGATTGGACCTCTCCCGCAAGTTCGGACATGCTCCGCGACGGGCTTGCGCCGCCCGGCAATGCAATTGATCGCGGCGCTTGGAGGGCCGATTGCATCGTCGTCAAAAGCGTCGCGTTGCCCACCGAACCTTCTGCGACCGCGCCCAGACCATCGCGCAATCGCCAATAGGCCCCCCCGTTCAAAGGATCTACCAGCGCGTTCACGCCAATTCGGCCGGAAAAACCAATGGTATCGAGCGGGTCGAGCGCACCCCCGCCATCCGTGAAGAGCCCCGGCGCACCGGCAAGAAGCGTTGGGTCAACCCCGGGGTCAGAAAGCCGCGCGTAAAGGTCACTTGCCAATGCATCGACATCTGCCTGCGCCGAGACGGCCAAGTCATCACGTATCGCGAAAAGCCCATCGAGTTTTCCGCCCGTAAACGGGTCGTTGGCCGACCCGACCGACACCGCGCGCCCATTGATCGTCAACCCTGAGAGTGCACCCGAGGCAAGCGTCATATCTGCGGTAATCGTTGGTGTGGCCGTAAACCCAATCGTGGCCGCCGTCGGATCAACCAGCGCGGCACCCGTTTTGGAATAAAGGGCAAGTGTGCCGTTATCCCGTTGCAGGACTTGCAAAGGGACAATCGGTGCCACGCGGTCGATAACGCGTTGGCGTTGATCCTCCAACGCGGCAACATCGCGCCCCGAACTGCCATAGCGCAGGATCAATGCGTTCAGTTCTTCGACCCGTGCTAGGTCCGAGTTCAACGCCTCAACCGTGCGGCTGATCTCAGCATCTGCATTCTGCCGCATCGCTTGAAGACCGTCAGAAACAGAATTGAACGTGTTCGACACCCGTGTTGCGCTATCAACCACACCAGCCAATCGTTCAGGAAGGTCGGGACGGCTGGCGGCCTCAATCAAAGACTGATCAAGCGCACGCAGGACGCCGGAAAGCGACAGTGGATCCTCTGGGGAGCCGAGAAGCGAGAGATAGCTCGTGCTGAACTCCTGAGCCGCACCGCTGAAGGCTGCATCGGCATCCGCCGCACGCCGGTCGCGCAAGATCACCGGATCGACGATGCGGGTGACGCCGTCCACGCTGACGCCCGCTCCCTGCCCACCAACAGAGCGCGGCGACAGGACGACTTCGCGCCGGCCGTATCCTTCTGTTAACGCGTTCGCCACGTTCCCCGAAATGACTTCGGCGGCGCGGCTTTGCGCGGCAAGGCCAGATACGGCGTTGGCAAGCGCTGTGGAAATACTCATGCGTTACCCTGCAATTCTTGCAGCGGGGACCCCATCATCGTTTGATGTTGGTTGTCTCCTGCAGCATTTCGTCAACCGTCTGGATGACCTTGGCGTTCGAGGAATAGGCGCGCTGCGTCTGGATAAGCTGCGTCAGCTCACCCGCGACGTCGGTCGCGGATTCTTCCAGAGCGAACCCGACAATATCACCGGTTGGTCCATCCGCCGCGTCCCAAAGAAAGAATGTCCCGCTTTCATTGGAGGTGCGGTAGATCTGGTTATCCATCGGGATCAATCCGTTCGGATTGGGAAGATCGATCAGCGGTATCTGATAGATCGTGCGTGTGATGCCGATATCAAAGTTCGCGCGCACGAAGCCGTTAGTATCAACCTCGACTGCGATCAAGTTCCCCACCGGCGACCCATCTTTGGAAATCGAGGTGGGCGCAAAGCTGTCCGAAAGCTGGGTCAGACCTTCTCCGGTTCCAACCGCGCCGATATTGATGTCAATCGGTCCACCTGCCACGTTCACGGTTAGCTGCCCGGTGGTCCCGTCATAGGCGCCACCAGATACGGTCGTGACCGAGGCAATCGTGCCGCCGCTTCCCCGCGTGTCATCAAAGACAACCGTATATTCGCCAATCACTGCGCCGCCCAACGCGCTGTCGCGCATCTGCATTGTCCAGGTGTTTGTCGCGCCCGGGGCAGCAGGAATGGTCGGGCTAAACTGAATATTGATGCTCTGCGATGTCCCCAGATTGTCAAAGTATTCTACAGACAGCTCAAGCGGGGTCCCATCCGCGCCGAACTCGGTCTCAGTTGCCGGCAGGTTCACGCCAAGCGCGACGCGCGTGGTCGGCTCACCGGCAAATTGGTTCACGTTGATCTGAATTGGCTCAAGCCCGGCACTTGTGTCGCGTGGGAACGTCGGTACGGTCCCGTCAGCATCTGCAGGCCAACCCATCAGAACGATACCAGCCTCAGTGCGCAGATACCCCTCGGCATCCGTGCGGAAGCTGCCGGTCGTGGACAAGAAGAACGGGAAATCATCTGTTTGGTTATTCAGTGCGCTTTCCGTTGTCACCGGCAAGAAACCGCGGCCACGGACGGCCAGATCAGTCGGGTTCGATGTCGTCGCCAGCGCGCCGGGTTGATCAATCAACCGCTGTGTCGTCACCCGAACACCGCCAGCCGAATAGGTCCCGCTTCCTGATTCAATCACGAGCGATGAGAAATCCGCCTGTGCGCGTTTGTAGCCATACGTGGCCGAGTTTGCGATGTTATCAGAAATTGTGGCAAGCCGGCTCGCATTGGCCGAAAGCCCGGCGACCCCGGCATTGAGAGAGGATGAA
>JABSSC010000077.1 GCA_013214635.1 Paracoccaceae bacterium
ATTGACGTTGCTGCCCACGCCAACCGGACTGGTCAGATCATACCGGGATGCAGCGATTTTGTTCCGCCTGATCTCACGCCGCGCGCATGACCTCAAGGAACCGCGCTGTGTTGGCTGGATCAGCCGACCAGTCGACGACCAGACGGCACATCACGGCTTCATCATCATCCCCGTCGAGCGATCCCCAGACACCGTACTGCGCGCCTTCGGCCTTTAGCGCGCGGTGCATGCGGCGGGGGAAGCTGCAGAAGATCATGTTGCCGGCGGGTTCGTAGGGAAAGTCGACCTCTTGCATCTGTTTGAGGCCGCGCACCAGTTCGGCGCAGGCCGTGTTGGCCGAGGTGGCCATGGCGTGCCACAGGTCATCCTCAAGATAGGCCGCCATTTGCGCCGACAGGAACCGGTGCTTGGAAAACAGGTGCCCGGCGCGCTTGCGGCGCAACTCGAACTCCCACGCTTTTGAGGGGTCAAAGAGGATCGCCGCCTCAACCCCCATCAGCCCGTTTTTGGTCCCGCCAAATGTCACGGCATCAACGCCAGCTTTCCACGTCATCTCGGCCGGGCTGCACCCAAGTGCGGCGATCGCGTTCGAGAACCGCGCGCCGTCCAGATGCAGGGGCATCTTGTGGCGCTTTGCGACATCCGAGATCGCGCCGATCTCGTCCAGGGAATAGGCCGTACCGCGCTCGGTAAGCTGGGTGATCGACACTGCGCCGGGTTGAACGAAGTGCTCGTCACCGATGTCCAGCTCAGCCACTTGTGCGGCCAAAGCCTCAACGTTGATCTTGTCGTCGCTATCCGGTGTCAGGGTCAGCTTTGAGCCACCCGTAAAGAACTCCGGCGCGCCGCATTCATCGGTATGGATATGGGCCAGCGGGCCGCAAAAGACCGTCTGATAGGGTTGAACGAGCGTGGCGAGCAGGATCGAGTTTGCCGCTGACCCCGTGGCGACCAGATAGACCGCCGCGTCGGGCGCTTCGAAAATCTCACGAATACGGTCGCGCACATGGGTCGACAGATCCTCGGCCCCATAGGGCAGGGCATAGCCCGCATTGGCCTGCGTCAGAGCCTCCAGCACGCGGGGGTGGACGGGGCCAGTATTGTCAGAGGCGAAATGCATCAGGGGACTTCCTCGATGATGTGATCTTCCCAGTCGTCTTCGTCGACTTCGAACTCGGGCACGGTCCAGCCGCGCACCGAAATCCCCTCGTCATGGACGCTCTCAGGCGTGCCGGAAATCAGCGGGTGCCAGTCGCGCAAGGGCTGCCCCTCGTGCAAGAGCCTATAGGCGCAGGTCGACGGCAGCCAGTAGGCGGATTTCTTGAGCGTAGCGGGTGCTAGAACGACACATTCCGGGACAAGGGTTTTGCGGATGTCATAATTCCCGCAGCGGCAGCTTTCGCCGTCGAGCAGGCGACAGGCGACGCGGGTAAAGGCGACCTCTCCGGTATCGGCATCCTCAAGCTTGTTGAGGCAGCACTTGCCGCAGCCGTCGCACAGCGCCTCCCACTCACGCGGGGTCATGTTCTGAAGCGGGACACGCTCCCAGTACCGGTCGCGCAGGCCCTCACGGTTGATCGGGTCGCTCATTCCTCCAGGGCCGCAAGAATTGCGCGCGCCTGATCGCTGTCGCGGTCCATTTGCGCGACGAGCGCGTCCACACCGTCGAACTTCATTTCAGGTCGCAGGAACTCCACCAGCGCAATCGACAGGTGCTCGCCGTAGAGGTCGCCCGAGAAATCGAACAAGAACGTCTCAAGATTGGGGAGGTTTTCGCCAAACATCGGACGAACGCCGATGCTGGCCACGGCGTGATAACTGCCGGCATGCGGCCCGGTCAGAACGTCCGCAATTACCGCATAAACGCCGAACTTTGGCGGATGCAGCCCGGCGATGGACATGTTGGTTGTCGGGTACCCCAAGAGCCGCCCGCGCTGATCACCGCGGATAACCTCGCCTTCGATCCGGTGCCAGTGCCCCAGCATGGTCGCTGCGTCGGCAGGGCGCCCTTCGGACAGCGCTGCGCGAATGCGGGTCGACGATACTTCGACACCCCCGGTTTCAAGAAGATCAGCGATCGTCACATCAAACCCCATGTTGGCCCCAAAAACCTCAAGATCGGTGGCGGTCCCGCTGCGCCCTTTGCCGAACTGGAAATCTCGACCAACGACCACGTGGCTCAGTCCCAGCCCCTCATGCAAGACGTCTCGCGCAAAGCCTTCGGCGGTGAGCGATGAGAGCGCGGGCGTAAAGCCAAGCTCGTACAGGATGTCGACGCCCAGCCGGTCGAGACGGTTCGCGCGCGCCTCGGAATTCATCAGGCGGAACGGTGGGGCGTCGGGTTGAAACACTTCGCGGGGGTGCGGCTCAAACGTGAGGACACCGAACTGACACCCGCGCGCCTCGGCGCCTTTGCGCGCGATATCCAGCACCGCCTGATGGCCAAGATGGACACCGTCAAAGTTGCCGATGGCGACAGAGGCACCCCGGTCGGCGTCTTCGGCAAAGCTGTAATCGCGCAGGATCTTCATGACCCTCAGCTATCCGGGCGCGCGGATGGGATCAAGCACCTGCGTACGGTGGTGGAACGGCTGGTTCATGTCTTTGGCATAAAGATGCTCGCGATCGATCCCTGGGCGGTCCCCCACCGCCCTTGAACGCAGGACATTGGCCCCTTTTGGCACGGGGGTCTGACAAGGCTTTTCAGGGCCGGGCTGACCCCCGGTTCCGTTCGTCCGATTTGGCGGCGCCGCCACTTAGCCCCAAACGCCCTTCCTTCTTACGCATGACGCAACCGCCCGGTGACCTTCGCCCGGCGGCAGTTTGGCGTGGCTGTTGGGGATTGAGGTATTTTTGGACCAATGAAGATGCGTGCGTCAGTCGAACTTGGCCGATGGTGCGAGCACGTTGGCCTCGCCCACCAGCACGCGCTTTTCGTCGACAAGGCAGCGGCAGTCGAGCTTTACCCGGCGTTTGGCGTGGTCGATTTCCATGACCTCGACTTCCGCGCGGACCCGGTCGCCGGGGCGCACGGGGGCGAGGAATTTGAGTGACTGGCCCAGATAGACCGCGCCGTGGCCGGGAAGCTGTTCCCCGATGACGGCCGAGATCAGGCCGGCGGTCAGCATCCCGTGGGCGATGCGTCCCTCAAAGATCGTGTCCTGCGCATAGTCATCGTCCATATGCACCGGGTTCCGGTCGGTTGAGACCTCGGCAAACAGTTCGATATCGCGATCGGTGATCTCCTTGGTCACGTGGCGCATCATGCCAACCTCCATCTCTTCGATGACGATTGTTCCGCGGGGCATATTATCGAGCATGGCACATCTGCTTCGCAATAAATTGACGTGAGACGACGTGTAGTTGAAATTTTATTACTTTGCAAGCGCAGAAAGAGTTGGCGCTTCAGGCGAGCTTTGCTTCAAGTCCAAGGCTGAGCTTTCGCAGGAGGCGGGCAAGCTCTTCGCTCTCATCCGGGGTCAGGATGCCGCCGATAAGTTCTTGGTTCGTGGCGATGAGGTCGGTCACGATTGTCGCTTCCAGCCGGGCACCTTCGGCGGTGAGTGCCACAAGGCGGCTGCGTTTGTCCTTTGGATTGTCGCGCCGCTCGATCAGACCTTGCGCCTCAAGTGCGTGGAGCATTTTCGTGAGGCCGCCGGATGTGACCTGTGCCGCGGCGTAGAGTTGGGTCGGGGACAGCGTTTGTTCCGGGTTTGCCCAACGCAGCGATGTCAGCGTCAGGAACTGGGACCAGGTGACCCCGTGGGCTTCAACCAGTTTGTGGTCGTTGTCCCAGATGAAGTTTCGGCTGCGAAACAGGACGGGCACGATGCGCGCCTCGATCGGTGCAACGCGGGGGGCGTGGTTTTGTTCCTCGTCGTTTTGCACGTTTCCCTCCGCAATCTCCCTGCTTTCAGGACTCTGTCGAATTTCACTTCCGCGACGCAACAGCATTATTATCTTTTCAGAAAGATAGAATCACTTTCTGGAAAGGTTAATTCATGTTGAGAGCTATGGCGACAGGGGTTGTGGGTCTGGTTTTGGGATGTTCGGCGGCGCTTGCCGATGTCGCGGCGAACAAAGCGCTGGTGCAAGAGATGATGGCCGAGGTCTTTGCCGCGCGGGACGCGTCAAAGGTCGATACCTACTTCACCGAAGATTACATCCAGCACAATCCGCTCAGCAAATCTGGGCGTGAACCGCTGAAAAAGCTGATCGCGCGCATGTCGCAGGGCGTTCCGTCCGAGGAGGCCCCCTATACGATGCATCGCATTCTTGGCGATGGTGATCTGGTGGCGACCCATTCGACGTTGCGGGGCCTCGGGCCGGTGCCGCTGGTTGCGTTTGACATCTTTCGGATCGAGGACGGCATGATCGCAGAACACTGGGACAACCTTATCCCGGTGCAGCCCGCGAACCCGTCAGGGCGGACGCAGANGGACGGTGCGACCGAAGTCGTCGATCTTGATCAGACAGAGNCAAACCGCGCGTTGGTGGTGGAGCTGCTAGAGAAGATGTTCATCGGAGAAGAGCGGATCGACGTCACGCAATACATCAGCCCGGTCACCTATCTTCAGCACAACCCGCAGGTCGAGGATGGGCTGGCGGGCTTGCAGGCGTTCATGAAGGCGAACGCGGAACAGGGGATCAAGATGGCCTATGACGAGGTTCACCTGACCGTGGCCGAAGGGAACTTTGTCCTGACCGCATCGTCGGGGTCATTGAATGACGTGCCCACAGCGTTTTATGACCTTTGGCGGCTCGACGATGGGTTGATCGTCGAACATTGGGACATCATCGCGACGATCCCCACAGAAAACCTGCCCGAGGGATTCCCGGGCAAGTTCTAGCGCAAAAAGCCCATCGCATAGGTGGGGGTGATCATGGCGCGTTGGACAAACTGATCCAGCGCGTCCGGGTCCGGCTGGCGGTTGGTCTTGGTCTCGGCCGCTGCAAGCCCGCCCGTGATAAAGAGCGAGTCGATATCCTCGCCCAAGGCGCCCTTCACATCCGTCATGATCCCGTCGCCGATGGCCAGGATGCGGCTGTCGGCGATAGCCGTGCCTAGGGCCGCCAACCGCCGCCGCGCAAGGTCATAGACCGGCGGGTGCGGCTTCCCGAAATAGAGGCTTTCGCCCCCCATCTCGGTGTAAAGCGCAGCGACCGCACCGGCGCACCATTCCCGGCTTTCGCCGCGATCTACGACGATATCGGGGTTCGCACAAAGGAGTTTCAGCCCCTTTTGCTTGGCGTATAGCAATTCCGCCCGATGCGCGGACGGGTCTGCCTTGGGGTCGGCAGGGCCGGTGCAGACGATGCCAGTGGCCTCTTCCAGGGGAACAAGGTCGACCTTGGGGCAGTTTTCGATCAGGTGCAGTTCTTCGAAAAACGGAAGATCGCGCTCTTCCCCGATGTGGTAGATCTTGAGGCCCACGACACCTTCGAACATGGCAAGCCGCGCGCTGTCGCCGCTGGTGGCGATCACGTCCCAGCTGTCTGTCGGCACGCCCATCTGTGCCAGCTGCTGCTCAACGCCGGCGCGGGGGCGCGGGGCGTTGGTCAGCAAGACGACCTTGCCGCCGGACGCGCGGAACCCCTGAAGGCCCGCGACCGCTTCGGGAAAGGGCGCGATGCCATTGTGCAAGCACCCCCAAAGGTCGCAGAACACCGCGTCATACTGCGCGCCGATCTCGGCGAGGTTTTCGACGATCCGCACGTCAGACCTTGAGGTTCGGGATGATTTGTTTCTTGCGGCTCACGACGCCGGGCAGAACGACCGTGTCACCATCGACGCTCGCGTCAAAGCTTTTCTCGGCCACGCCTTTCACAAGGTCGTTCGGCACCAGAAGCGTCGCTTCTTCGTTGAGGATGTCGACGATGAACAGAAGAACCTGATCAACCTCGTCCTCGCTCGCCACACCGGGCATGGCGGCCACGAGCGCGTCCTTGCGGTCGAGCACGGTGGCGGGTGATGTGGTCTCAAGCACCGAGACGCGGAATTTGGTGCCGTCCACTTCGTAGGCTTTTGAATCCATGCGGATCAGTTCGGCGTCCGAGAAGGCCGATACGTCGGACTTGGCGGCAAACATCTCGGCCGCGTAATCCGGGATCGACAGACCCAGATCGCTGGCAAGATCTTCGGCCAGATTGCGGTCCACATCCGTCGTGGTGGGCGAGCGGAACTCAAGCGTGTCGCTGAGGATGCAGGACAACATCGTGCCCTTGACCCAATCGGGCATCTGCGCGGCATCATCGCCCATCAGATCGTGCATGATCGTGGCGGTGCAGGCGACGGGACGGATCGTGATGTTGATCGGCGACTTGGTGGCCAGACCGCCCTGCAGCAGGTGGTGATCGATCACCTCCATCACATTGGCGTCGTTGATGCTGGCGGGCAGTTCGGCGACGTTGTTCGTGTCGACCACGATGCAGTCGTCACCTTCAGCCACGTCATCAATGATGGCGGGCTTTGGCAGGTCCCATTTCTCAAGCAAAAACGCCGCTTCGGTATTGGGTTCGCCCAGCAGAACGGCTTCGGCGTTCAGCCCTTTCACCTCGTTAAGATACCACGCCCAGATGATGGGTGAGCCGGTGGAATCGGTGTCAGGAGATTTGTGGCCGAAAACTTTGATGGTCATGGGGAAGTGTCCCGTGTCAGGATGAGTCGCGCGCCTTATAGAAAGCGACCACAGGGTTGTCACGGGGCGCGATGGGGTCGTGCGACATCACGATCCGGGCAGAGAGGAAACACATGGCACGACCAATCTTTGTTCCATGGTCGAAAATTGCGCTTCTGGCGGCACTGACGCTGCCGGTGTTTGCGGGGCTGGCGTTTGCAGGTCTCCAGGTTGTGGCCTGCGTTATCGGGTTTCTGGTCGGCATGATGTCGAGCATTTTTGCCACCCGAGGCTGGGCGATCGCCGCACCTCTGGTGGCGATGGCGGCATATGGGGTGTTTTTGGTGCTGCCGCCGTGGGGCCTTTATGCAATCGGCGGCTTCCTCGGGCTCGCCGGGATAATTGCGGCCCCCTATGGCGGTGGACGCGTGGGGGCGTTTGTCGCCTTGGGCTGGGCGTTTCTGGCGCTGTCATTCCCGGGTGGCGTCGACCCCATCCTTCTTCCGATGTTTTTTGCGGGCGCGGTTTGGGCCATCATTGTGGCAAGCATCACAGGGCTCGCCGACCTTGATCCACCGTCGGGTGGAGATCTAGGCCGAGCGCCCATCCTGATCGGCGTGCTCGTGTCATTGGGGTTTGTAGGCACGTTATGGCTGGCACAGAACCTTGACGTGGCGCGACCCTATTGGATTCCGCTGGTGTTCCTGCAGGTCCTCGGAACGGGTGGGATCCACACCGGGCGCAGCGCGGCGCGGCGGATGCTGGGCGCGTTGCTGGGCGCGGGGGTATCCTTTGTTGTGTCTGCGTTCGGGCCACCTGTCTGGTTGCTTTCCCTTCTCTCTGGCCTCGCATTCTTTGCGGCCTTGCGCATCACGATGGCCTATCCAATCTACAGTCGGGCACTAACCACGGCGGCTCTTCTTTGGGCGCTGCACGCGGTCAGTTTTGCCGATGCCGAGACGCGCATCCTGGCCGAGGTCGTGGCGGCAGGATTGCTGTTGGCGCTGGCGGTGGGGGTCGAGTTGATCTCACGCCGGGTTGAGCGGGCCGAGACGCGATGACCGGGAAGCCCGCTGAGACCGACCTCTACCCCCCGATCAAGGCGTTCCTTGAAGGGCAGGGGTATGAGGTGAAATCCGAGATCGGCCCGGTCGATGTGATGGCGTGCCGGGGCGACGACCCGCCTGTGATTGTTGAGTTGAAGACCGGTTTCTCGCTGGCGCTGTTTCATCAGGCGATTGCGCGGCTTTCCGTGACCGACGCCGTTTATGTTGCGATCCCTCGGGGTTCAGGAAAGCGGTTCCTCGCCGCATTGAAAGACAACAAAGCATTGGCGCGCCGCTTGGGTCTTGGGCTGATTACCGTACGATTGAAGGACGGTCTGGTTGAGGTGCATCTGGACCCTGGCCCTTTTGCGCCGCGCAAATCCACCAAGCGGCAGGCGCGGTTGCTCAGAGAGTTCGCGCGTCGCGAAGGGGACCCCAATTCCGGCGGCGCGACGCGCGTGGGGCTGATCACCGCTTACCGCCAAGACGCGCTGCGTTGTGCCGCACATCTGGCGCAGCACGGCCCCAGCAAGGGTGCCGACATTCGCGCGGCGACGGGGGTTGAGACGGCGACGCGGATCATGGCCGACGATCATTATGGGTGGTTTGAGCGGGTCGAGCGCGGCGTCTATGACCTCACCCCGAGGGGCCGCGCAGAGATGGGGAACTGGCCGCCCCCCACCTGATTTCATTGGTCTAATAATACTTCCGGGGGTCCAGGGGCAGCGCCCCCGGCCTTTGAGCCAATTCACCACTTGCCATTCTCATGGGCCCATTCCGACGGGATGGGCGACACCACATCCCAGTGTTCCACGATCTTGCCGTCCTCAACGCGCCAGAGATCGAAGAAGGCCCAAGGGTCGTGACAGTCACGCCAGCCTGTTTGACCAGCGGGATCATGTTGAGCAATCCTTCGGCGCCGGCCGGCACTTGTGGGTTGTGCTGAATATAGTCGGGTTTGAGCAGCGCACGGTTGATCCCGGACCGCCGGTTGCGGTGTCCTATGAGTTGACGCCACTCGGGCGCAGTCTGTTGGCGCAACTCAAGCCGCTCGTTTACTGGTCGCAAGAGCAAATGGACGGTGTGAAATCGGCGCGGATGTCGTTTGACCGCGCGCAGGCTGACTAGGTCGTTTGCGCGCGCCGCCAACGCCACCATCCAATCAGGACGATCACGCCAAGGATCGGTTCGAAATTCCCGATGAGGAAGGCAAAGATGCTGGTTCCACCGTCATCGGTGGATCCGCTGTCGGCAACTTCAGCAACGACATTCGCGGTCAGCATCCCGTTCATCGAGACAACCGCATCCCAAAGCGCGTGAAGTGCCACGCCTGGCCAGATCGATCCTGTCCGTAGTGCAAGTGCACCATAGAGGATGCCGCCGAGACCCGCGCTGATGACCTGATTGGTGGTTTCGCCAAAATCCTGTCTGCTAATCCAGTTCACATAGTGCATGGACCCGAATAAAACGGATGAGATGATTACCGCGAGGAGCGGGCCAAGGCGCGCCTCCAGACCAAAGAGAACGACACCGCGGAAAAGACCCTATTCGAATATGCCAACGAGGGCTGTGAGGAACAGGATGCCGATGACGTAGTTCAGAGTGAACGTGTCTGGCAGGCCGGTTTCTGTCGCTGCAAGGATGCCAAAGCCAAGCAACATCAACGTGATCAGGGCTGGAGGGAGGACGTACCAGAGCCCGCCCCAATGCAGCGGCGCGGTTACGCGTGCCTCTCTTCCCCAACCAAGCCAGAGGATGAAACCGATCACAGACCCGGCGAGGACGATCTCCAGCAGGATCTGCGACAGGTCGATCACATTGGCATGCGCGTCTTCATCGTTCCCAAAGGCGTTGTCTGATGCCAGGCCGCGAACAACGAAGATCGCAAAATACACGGCCAGCGCAATCATCGCGGTGGTCAATGGATGGGTGCGGAGCCATGTGCGCATCGTGGTGCCAAAGATGTTCTTGAACCTGTGTGCAGGTGGGCATATCTGCCCGTCTCGAGGCAAGTTGCAATTTGCCACGTCATGCTGCGCTGCGGCGACGAAAGTTCAAAAACTTCATCCCCGATCCGTTGACTCACGACCTCGCGACCCTTAGATCGCGCCCGTTAGCACTCACATCTGCCGAGTGCTAATGCATCGAAACTTGAACTGATAAGGAACGTTCAAAGATGGCATTTACACCACTTCATGACCGTGTACTGGTCCGCCGTGTTGAAAGCGACGAGAAGACCGCTGGTGGCCTGATCATTCCCGATAGCGCGAAAGAAAAGCCTGCAGAAGGCGAAGTCGTTGCTGTTGGTGCGGGCGCGAAGGACGACGACGGCGATCGGATCGCGATGGACGTCAAAGCTGGCGACAAGATCCTGTTCGGCAAATGGTCGGGCACCGAAATCACTCTCGACGGCGAAGAGCTGTTGATCATGAAAGAAAGCGACATCCTCGGCGTTCTCGCCTGAGCCACCCGCTGATCTTTCTATCCTAACCAAGATTATCCAGGAGCAAGCATATGTCTGCTAAGGACGTCAAATTTGACACCGATGCCCGCAACCGCATGCTGACCGGCGTAAACGTACTCGCCGACGCAGTGAAGGTTACCCTTGGCCCCAAGGGCCGCAACGTTGTCATCGACAAATCCTTCGGCGCCCCGCGCATCACCAAAGACGGTGTGACGGTCGCCAAGGAAATCGAACTGGAAGACAAGTTCGAAAACATGGGCGCGCAGATGGTGAAAGAAGTCGCCAGCCGCACCAATGACGAAGCCGGCGACGGCACCACCACTGCAACCGTTCTGGGTCAGGCCATCGTCAAAGAAGGCATGAAGTCGGTTGCCGCTGGCATGAACCCGATGGACCTCAAGCGCGGCGTCGACATGGCTGTCGCCAAGGTCATCGAGAACATCAAAGCCTCGGCCCGCGAAGTCAAAGATAGCGACGAAGTTGCTCAGGTCGGCACGATCTCGGCCAACGGCGAAGCCGAAATCGGCCACCAGATCGCTGACGCGATGCAGAAGGTCGGCAACGACGGCGTGATCACCGTTGAAGAGAACAAAGGTCTTGAGACGGAAACCGAAGTCGTCGAAGGCATGCAGTTCGACCGCGGTTATCTGTCGCCATACTTCGTCACCAACCCTGACAAGATGACTTCGGATCTCGAAGACGCAGTCATCCTGCTGCACGAGAAAAAGCTCTCGTCGCTGCAGCCGATGGTTCCGCTTCTCGAAGCTGTCATCCAGTCGGGCAAGCCGCTTCTCATCATCGCAGAAGACGTCGAAGGCGAGGCTCTGGCCACGCTCGTCGTCAACAAGCTGCGCGGTGGTCTGAAAATCGCTGCTGTTAAGGCTCCGGGCTTTGGCGACCGTCGTAAGGCCATGCTGCAGGACATCGCGATCCTGACCGGTGGTCAGGTCATCTCCGAAGACCTCGGCATGAAACTGGAATCGGTCACGATGGACATGCTGGGTTCCGCCAAGCGCGTGTCGATCACCAAAGACGAAACCACCATCGTTGATGGCGCAGGCGAAAAGGCCGAGATCGAAGCACGCGTTGCTCAGATCCGTGGTCAGATCGAAGAAACTTCGTCGGATTACGACCGTGAGAAGCTTCAGGAACGTGTGGCCAAGCTGGCTGGCGGTGTTGCCGTCATCCGCGTCGGCGGCATGACCGAAGTGGAAGTGAAAGAGCGTAAGGACCGTGTCGATGACGCGCTGAACGCAACCCGTGCTGCCGTTCAGGAAGGCATCGTGGTTGGCGGCGGTGTCGCTCTGGTTCAGGGCGTAAAAGCCACCGAAGGTCTGAAGGGCGAAAACAGCGATCAGGACGCAGGCATCGCCATCGTCCGCCGTGCGCTGGAAGCTCCTCTGCGTCAGATTGCTGAAAACGCAGGTGTCGACGGCGCTGTTGTTGCTGGCAAGATCCGTGAATCGGATGACGCATCCTTTGGCTTCAACGCACAGACCGAAGAGTACGGCGATCTGTTCTCCTTCGGCGTGATCGACCCGGCCAAGGTTGTTCGTACGGCTCTGGAAGACGCAGCTTCGGTTGCAGGTCTTCTGATCACGACGGAAGCCATGGTTGCCGACAAGCCCGCCAAAGAAGGCGCGGCTGCTGGCGGCGGCATGCCCGACATGGGCGGCATGGGCGGCATGATGTAAGACGAATTCACGCAAGTGAATTTGTCGAAGCCCGGAAGGTGATTGCCCCGGCAATCACCGATAAGGCGACAACGCTCAGAGTTCAAAGCAAAGGCCCCCTCGTGGGGCCTTTGTTCGTCTTGGCACCTGGCTGATCTGTCGCTATCGATCCGTTTTCTTGCGGATTTGCTCTCGCCAATTACAAGCGCTTCGTCCCAAGCTGGTGGGGTAGGACGACAGGGCGAATGGCGGCGGACGTTGCATCACAGAACATTTAGCGCGGCATCACGCTGATCATCGCCACGACGCTGGCGATCTCGCTTCAGGATGTGGTGTTCAAACTGATCAGCCGCGATTTGACCCTGTGGCAAATCTTTGCTCTGCGGGGGCTCTTGGCGCTGCCGCTGTTTCTGCTCGTTGCGCGGTTGCGCGGGTACGGTTGGTCGATCTGGAAGGCGTCGCTGGGTCTTTGGCCCCTTGTGCGGGGCCTTTGCCTGACGATGACGTTTCTGGCCTTTTACGCGGCGATCCCCTTTCTCAACCTCTCAACGGTTGGCGCGGCCAACTATGTCGCGCCGATTTTTGTCGCGATCCTGTCGGCCTTTGTCATCGGCGAACCCGTTGGGCGATTGGGGTGGATGGGGGTGTTTCTGGGCTTTGCCGGCGTGGTCGTGCTGTTGCAGCCCGGGACGGAGGCGTTTTCGCCCTTTGCGCTGCTGCCCATTTGCGGTGCGGCCTTCTATGCGGTGGGGCATATCATCACCCGGACCCGCTGCGCGACTGTACGCCCCGAGGCGTTGGCCTTTGCGCTGGGGGCCATGATGTGCTTGGCCGGGTGTGTCATCAGCCTTGTGTTGAAGGTGATGGCGCCTCGTGCGGATCTGGTTGAGGCGTTTCCCTATATCTTTGGGCAATGGGCGCCTGTCGGGGTCGTAGACTGGGGTGTGCTGTTGGTGTTGGCTGTCTTCACGGTCGTGATCGGCATCATGTTGGCAGGCGCGTATCAAGCCGCACCACCCGCGATCATTGCCACGTTTGAATACAGCTATCTGGTGTTTGTGGTCGTCTGGGATGTGCTAATTTTTGGGAACGCGATCACGCCAACCTCGCTCACCGGTATGGCCATGATCGTCGGCGCTGGTTTGCTCGTGATCCGGGCGCGGCGTTAGGTTCACACGAAGGTGTGCTTTGCGTTTGGCCGCGTTAGCAGCATAGTGCAGCCGGGCAAAGGAGGCGCGCGATGGCCATGAGACCCCTAAGTGAGATGGTTGAGGCGGCCAATGCTGCAGCGCCCGCGCCCGAGATGAATATCGCGGTTGGAGCCGCTGCGCCGCAATATGAGCTTTATCATTTCGCCCTGTCGCTTTGTTCGCAAAAGGTGCGCGCGACGCTGGCGGAGGCGGGCGTGAGCTATGTCGCGCATGACGTGAACGCTGACCCCGGCAACTATCACCCCGATTACATTCGCCTGCGGCTGATGGGTGTGGAGGGGCGCGGATTTGCGACCGGGTACACCGGGCGGTCGGCGGTCGGGACCGAGGGCGTGGACCCGCTGGTGGTGCCGACGCTCGTGGATCTGTCGCAAGAGCGCGTGGTGATCGATAGTCGGGTGATCTGCAATCACATCGCCCAATATAGTGCGCCGCATTTGGTGCCCGCTGCGTTGGAAGCCGCGATCTCGCATGAATTGGACATCATCGACGGCACGCCGCATGTCGCGATGCTTTATGGCGCGCATCCTGAGCATGATTTTCGGCCCGAGCGTATTCGCAAGATCATGCCGGGGATGCATGATCGGCGGATTGAGAAGCTGACGCGTTTGATGTCTGAGACCGCAGATGATGCGGCGGTCGCGGCGGCCTTTGCCGCGAAGATCGAGAAAGAGAACGCAGGGCGCGGGTTTGTGCATACGCCTGAGGCGATGCGGGCCGCCGTGGGCGAGATGGTGGATATCGTTGCTGCGCTGGATGCCCGGCTGGGCGATGGCCGCGGTTGGATTTGCGGGGATCAATTCACGTTGGCCGATGTCCTGTGGGCGGTTTCGCTGTTTCGCATGAAGTGGATCGGGATGGCGTGGCTGTGGGCGGGAGATCATCCGTTGAACGCAACCGCGCATCCGAGAGTTGCAGCTTATGCCGCACAGCTTTTTGAGCGTCCGGCCTTTGGCGAGTCGGTGATCTATTGGCCTGGTGTGCCGCGCTCGGAATTCGTGGCCGAGTATTACGACGACTGACCTCATGCGCCTGTTTTTGTTGATTGCCCTGACCATGGTGGCTTTTGCTGCCAATTCGCTTTTGAACCGCGCTGCGCTGACAGATGCCGGTATGGGGCCGGCGGCGTTTGCCATGATCCGGCTTGGGGCGGGGGCGGCGATGCTGGGGTTTCTGGTGTTGCGTCGGTCGGGTTCGGTGCGGTTGATGGCGCCGGGCCGTGCGATCGGGGCAGGGTCGCTGGCGCTTTATATCTTTGGGTTTTCGTTCGCCTATGTGACGCTGGATGCGGGCGTCGGGGCGCTGATCCTGTTTGGTGGCGTGCAGTTGACCATGTTTGGATGGGCCGTGCTACGGCGGGAGGATATCCCACCCTTGCGCTGGGCCGGGGCAGCGTTGGCGTTTGCGGGGCTGATCTGGCTCTGTTGGCCAGGGGGTGATGCCGCGCTGCCGGTGACGGGGATCGCCTTGATGACCGCCGCAGCCTTTGGCTGGGGCGTGTACTCGGTGCATGGGCGCGGCAGTACGGATGCGCTGGGTGATACGGCGGCGAACTTCATACTGTGCGTGCCGCTTGGTGTACTGGCCTTTGCGCTGACGTTTGATGGCGTGACGCTGGCCGGGCTTGTTTTGGCCATTCTGTCGGGCGCGGTAACGTCCGGGCTGGGCTATGCGCTTTGGTATTCGGTCTTGCCGAAGATCGCGGCGACAACAGCGGCTGTGGCGCAACTGACCGTGCCGGTGATCGCGCTCGTCTCAGGTTCCGCGCTGCTGGGCGAAGTGCTGACGCCGTCGCTGATTGGTGCGGCGCTGGTCGTTTTGGCCGGTGTGGGTTTGGCGGCGCTGGCCAAACGTTAGGTCGCACCCTGCGACGCCTTTCACGGTTTCCCCCGGACGCGCCTTGCGCTACCTCACACGCGATACGCAATCCTTTAGGAGTTCGCCATGATTGGCCGCCTGAACCACGTCGCCATCGCCGTCCCTGATCTTGAGGCTGCTGCGGCCCAGTATCGTGATACGCTCGGGGCCAAGGTCGGTGCGCCGCAGGACGAGCCGGACCACGGCGTGACGGTGGTTTTCATTGAACTGCCAAACACCAAGATCGAGCTTCTCTACCCCTTGGGCGAAAACTCTCCCATTCAGGGGTTTCTGGACAAGAATCCATCGGGCGGCATTCACCACATCTGCTATGAGGTGGAAGACATTCTTGCCGCGCGGGACACGCTGAAAGCCACGGGCGCGCGGGTTCTGGGCACCGGAGAGCCCAAGATCGGCGCGCATGGTAAACCCGTCCTGTTCCTGCATCCCAAGGATTTCACAGGCACACTTGTTGAGCTGGAGCAGGTCTGATGGGCGTCGTCTCGGGCCTGGTCCTGTTTGCCGTCATCTGGTTTCTGGTGCTCTTTGTCATCTTGCCGATCCGGTTGGAGACGCAAGGCGACCGGGGCGAGATTGTGCCCGGCACGATGCTGGGATCACCGGCTGAGATTAACATGCGTCGCAAGGCGTGGATCACCACGCTGGTCTCAGCCGTGATCTGGGTGATCGTCGCGGCGATCATTCTGTCTGGCGTTATCTCGGTCGAAGACCTCGATTGGTTCAACCGGATGGGCCCTCCAGCCGGTGAAACAGGTGGGTAAAGGTCGCGGCACCCAGCACGGGGATCAGCAGGTTCACCACGGGGATCGTTAGCGGCAGCGCCATCAGGATGCCTGCTGCCCAAATTTGCCCGAAATGTCGTGCACGGGCGGCTTTGGCCCCCTCACGCCCCAGCCGGCGCATCGCGACAAGCTGAAAATATTCGCGGCCCAGCAGGTATCCGTTGAGCGCCAGAAAGATGAACGGCGCAGCGGGCGGGAAGAAGGCGTAAAGTATGAGCGCGCCGAGGTTCGCCCCCACAATGACGGCCAGAAACAGTGCTCCGTCCGAGATCGTGTCGCCCCATGACGCTCGGGGCGCTTGTGGGAGGTGGGGGTAATATTCCTCTTCCACCGCGTCGGCGACTTCATCGAGAAAGAGCGAGGTAAAGGCAGACGCGACGGGCACCATCAGAAACACCGACAGGACCAGCATCAGCGGTACAATGGCCCAGCTGAGCGCGTTGTCGATCCACCCGATCTGACCAATCAGGGGAAGTGTGACCGTGTTGGGCGCAAACCAGCCCACGACGACAACGAGCACTGCGGTCACGACAAAAAGGAGCGCAAGCGTCAGCCCGATGCCAAAGCCCAAAACGCGGCGAAAGCGGGGGTCACCAATTTGGCCGACGGCGCGGAAGAAGTCAGTCAGGATCATGCGCTGACCCAGCGTGTGATGCGGGCCATGTCAGGGCGGGGGCGTTCGGGTGGGGTCGAGGTCTCGGTCCCGAGGTGAATGAAGCCTGCGATGGTTTCCTGCGGCTCAAGTCCGAGGTGTTCCTGAACGAAGTCCGCGTCATGGCTTGCCCAGCCCGACAGCCAGTTCGCGCCCCAGCCCGAGGCGAGCGCGGCGTTTAACAAGGCAAGGCAAACCGCACCTGCCGACAGGGTTTGTTCAATCTGCGGAATCTTCTCGACCGGTTTGGGAGAGGCCACCACCGCCACGGCAAGGTCTGCCATGGCGAATTGGTTGGCCATTTTGTCGATCTTTTCCGGCTCTAGCCCCAGCGCGGCGCCACGTGCGGGAACGGCAGCGGCGAGACGCTGAAGCGCGGCGTGTTCCAGCACGACAAACCGCCAAGGCTCAAGCTTGCCATGATCCGGCGTGCGCGCGGCAGCGACCAAAAGCCCCTCGACCGTGGCGCGATCTGGTACGGGCGTCGTCAGCGTCTTGGCCGGGCGAGAGCGGCGGCTGAGCAGAAATTCAAGCGCGGCCGGGTTCGGATCGGGCATATCGTGTCCTTGTCATATCGTGCCATGCCCATGTGTTGGTCCGTGAGGCGGACGTCAAGTGGCGGCGAGGTCGTCGAGCCATTGATCGAGGAATGCATCGAAGGCCGCGCCGGGCTGACGCGCGGCGATTGCCACGCCCAGCGGATCGGGGGCCGTGATGCGTGATCCTGCAAGCTCTGAGATCGCGGCATGCCCGCAGAACGGGGCGTGCGTGTCAGAATAGCCGCCTTCGTGCACCAGAACGAGTTTGCCGTCGCACACGTCTTCGGCCAGTGACTTCGTCATCCGGGTCATTTCGCTGAACGTGTCGGCCGAGGCCAACATACGCCCCAGTGGATCGAACGCGCTGGCATCATAGCCGCTGGCAACGACGATAAGATCGGGGTTGAAGGCGCGGATGGCGGGCAGGGCAATGCGCTCCATCGCTGCCAGATAACCCTTGTGCCCGGTGCCGGGGGGCAGGGGGATGTTCAGATTTGCGCCTTCGCCCGCACCGCGCCCTGTGTCGGCGGCACCGCCGGTGTCGAGGGGGTAATTCCGCTCTTGATGCAGGCTGATGGTCATAACGTCGGGGTCTTCGTAATAGATCGCCTCGGTTCCGTTGCCGTGGTGCACATCCCAGTCGAGCACCGCAACGCGACCCACCAGCCCGTCGGCCCGCGCGGCCTCGATGGCGATGGCGATATTGGCCAAGAGGCAGAACCCGTTCTGCCAATCGGGCAGGCAATGGTGGCCCGGTGG
>JABSSC010000078.1 GCA_013214635.1 Paracoccaceae bacterium
GGTCAGGACGCTTTCGGTTGTGGCAAAGACGTCGTCCGGATCGCCTTCTGTGAGACTGTTTGTCAGGATTAATTCGTCCGACTGGACCAGATATTCGCGGCCTTCTGTTGGTAAAGTCGGGCTAATAACTCCGGACCTGTTGCCGAGAATAATCGAATTCTGGATGGTCGCGTCTATCCTGTCTTGGGCTGTGTCTTTGGTTCCCACAAACACGCCGCCGCCGAACCTGCTAGCAAAGTTTCCAGTGACTGTTGAATTCGCGTGTGCCCGCGCCCACAAATGTAAGCGCAGAAAGCAACGGGTCAGGCGCGACATGACACAGAAGGCGTATCACTTCATCTCTGGTTTGCCCCGGTCCGGATCGACCTTGATGAGTGCGATTTTGCGGCAGAACCCACGGTTTTCGGCCGGGATGTCGAGCCCGATCGCATCGCTAATGGACGGGATCGTCGCGCAGGTGTCGGCAGGGTCCGAACTGTCGGCGATCGTCACGCCCGAACAACGCTTGCGCATCTTGCGGGGGCTTTTTGACAGTTACTATGCCGAGACAGAAGCCGAGGTGATCTTTGACACCAATCGGGCCTGGACGTCGAAGATTGCCGAGGCGATGGCGCTATTTCCCGACGCCAAGTTCATCTGCTGCGTGCGCAATGTGGCGTGGGTCATGGATTCACTGGAGCTTCAGTTCCGGTCGAAGACGTTTGAGAATACGGGGCTTTTCAACACGCCTGCGGAGCGAGGCACGGTCTATACCCGGACCGAGGCTTTGTCGGCGCCCAACCGGCTGGTGGGCTTTGCTTATCAGGCGCTGCGGGAGGCCTGTTTCGGACCCTATGCCGACCGGTTGGTCATCGTGGACTACGACATTCTGACCGCGCAGCCGCGCGATGTGATCAAGCTCATCTATCAGTTCCTGGGTGAGCCCGAGTTTGACCATGACTTAGATGCGGTGGCCTATGACGCGCCAGCCTTTGACGACCAATTGGGACTGGATGGGTTGCACCGCGTCCGGCCCAAAGTGGCCGCCATCCCCGACGCACGGTTCTGCCGCCGGATGTGTTTGAGAAATTTGCGGGCCTGTCGTTCTGGACAGAGCTTGAAAACTGCGCCGCGTTTCGGATTGTTCCGGGACCACCGAGCACGGCCGAAGACGCCTGAGCGCCGAGAAGAAAAGGAACGATCATATGCAGATCCATCGCGCCGGAGACCGTCCGTCCCAGCATCCGGGGCCTGAGTACTTTACGGGCACTGTCCGTTTCGATCCGGTCGTCTCAGGCGATGATCCGTCGCCGGTAAAGATCCTGTCGGTGACCTTTGAGCCCGGCGCGCGCACCGCATGGCACACGCATCCGGCGGGGCAAACGCTCTATGTCGTGGCGGGGCTTGGTCTGGCGGGATCCGAGGGGAAGCCGGTTCAGGTCTTGCGGCCCGGTGACACGGTCTGGTTCGCGCCGGGGGAGCGTCACTGGCACGGCGCCGCACCGGATTGCGCTATGACCCATCTGGCGGTGCAGACGGCCGTGGACGGAAAAACCGCCGATTGGATGGAGCATGTGACAGACACCGATTACGCCGCACCGCGCACGGAGTGACGGGCGCGCGATGCGGCGAGATTAGACCCCCAATCGGTCGCGCAGCGAATACCACGTCATCGCCAATGTGAGGATCGGCGCGCGCAGGTGTTTGCCTCCGGGGAACGCGGGTGTTGGAAGCTCGCTCATCAGATCAAAGCGTTCCGCCTGACCCGCAGCAGCCTCTGCCATGATGCGCCCCGCGAAACCCGAAAGCGCGACGCCGTGGCCGGAAAAGCCGGACGCCGTGAGTGTCGACGGTCCGATCCGCGCGAGATATGGCAGGCGGGTCATCGTGATGCCCAAGGTGCCGCCCCAGACATAGTCGATACTTGCGTCAGAGAGTTGCGGGAAGAGCGACAGCATCCGCTCGCGCAGCTTGGTCGTGATGTCGGTGGGAAAGCCCAGCGTGTAGCTTTCGCGCCCCCCGAAGAGGAAGCGGTTGTCTTCGGACATGCGGTAATAGTTCACGACGAATTTGCTGTCAGCCACCGCGATGTCTTCGGTCAGAACCTTCTGCGCGTTGTGGCCCAATGGCTCTGTTGCGGCGATGAAGCTGTTGATCGGCATCACGTGGCTTGAGATCGCTGAATCGAGATCGGGAAGGTACCCGTTGCCTGCGACGATCAGGTGATCGCAGGTGATCCTTCCCTGATCGGTATGAATGACGGGCTGTGTGCCGGTTTCGATCCGGGTGGCGGCACTGCGTTCAAAGATCTGCGCGCCTGCCGCTTCCGCCGCACGGGCGAGGCCGAGGGCATAGCGCAAGGGGTGAATGTGCCCCGCGCCGCGGTCGACGATCCCGCCTTTGTAGCGTGGGGAGCGGACGAGGTCGGCAAACGCCGCAGCGTCGAGGCAATCAACCTGATCATAGCCATAGGTGTCGTGCAGGTGCGCGATGTAGTCGTGGTGTTCGGTGGTGTCCCGGGCGCTGTATTCTCCATGTGCGACGCCCGGCAGGAAACGCGCATCCGGGGCGTGGGCCGCAGAGAGGGTGCGCACCTGATCCTTAGCAGCCTCTGCCATGTCCCAGAGCGCGCGCGCTTTGATGGGCCCGAGTTGTTTTTCGAGCCAGATCTGGTCTTTGTTGTATCCGGATCCGACCTGACCGCCGTTGCGACCCGAGGCGCCGAACCCCGCGCGGTGGGCTTCGAGCACGGCGACGGAGAACCCTTTTTCAGCGAGAAAAAGCGCAGCCGACAGGCCTGTGAACCCTGCACCGATGACGCAGGCGTCGAAGCGGTGGTCGCCGGCCAGCGCGGGGCGTTCCGGCGCGGTCTCAGCGGTGGCGGTGTACCAGCTTGGCGGGTATTCCCCCGCCGCGTCATTTCGGAAAAGCGGGTTCATACGTTCAGAAGCAGATGTTCACGTTCCCAAGGTGAGATGACCTGAAGAAAGGCGTCGTATTCCGATTTCTTGACGATCTCGTAGAGGTCGCAGAAGTCCTCACCCAGCACTTTGCGAACCTTGCCGCCTTCGGCAAAGAGGCGCAGCGCTTCGGACATGACGCGGGGCAGGTCGCCCTCTTCGCCGTAGCCATCACCTTTGAGCGATTGGCCGGGGCGGATGCCTTCCTTAAGCCCCAGATACCCGCAGGCGAGCGAGGCCGCGATGCCGAGATAGGGGTTGCAGTCCATCCCCGCGAGGCGGTTCTCGATCCGGCGGCTTTCGGGGGTGCAGATGGGGATACGCAGACCCGTCGTGCGGTTGTCGCGGCCCCATTCGAGGTTGATGGGCGCCGCGTGGTCTTTGACGTAGCGGCGGTAGGAATTCACGTAAGGTGCAAGGATCGCGATGACCTGCGGCAGGTAGGTTTGCAGCCCGCCGAGGAAGTGGAAAAACGCGTCCGTCTCGCCGCCTTGCGGACCGGAGAAGATGTTCACGCCCGTTTCCTTGTCGAGGATCGAATGGTGGATATGCATGGCCGAGCCGGGTTCGCCCGCGATGGGTTTGGCCATGAAGGTGGCATAGCAATCATGGCGCAGCGCAGCCTCGCGGATGAGGCGTTTGAAATAGAAAACTTCATCGGCCAGCTTCACGGGGTCGCCATGGCGGAGGTTTATCTCGACCTGACCAGCACCGCCTTCCTGTGTGATGCCGTCGATCTCAAAACCCTGAGCCTCGGCGAAATCATAGATGTCGTCGATGACGGGGCCGTATTCGTCGACCGCGCTGATCGAATAGGCCTGCCGTGCGGCGGCGGGGCGACCGGTGCGACCCATCATCGCCTCGATCGGTTTGGCGGGGTCGGTGTTGCGCGCGACTAGGAAGAACTCCATCTCGGGCGCGACAACAGGTTGCCAGCCCTGTTTTTCGTAAAGCGCGACGACACGCTTGAGCACGTTGCGCGGCGCGACAGGGATCGGTTTGCCCTTTTGGTCATAGGCGTCGTGGATCACCTGAAGCGTCCAGTCCCCCGTCCAAGGTGCGGCTGTGGCGGTCGCCAGGTCCGGCTTTAGCACCATGTCTGGCTCGGTATAATCGTCATCCGAGATCTCTTCCGCCCAATCGCCGGTGATGGTTTGGAAAAAGATCGAGTTCGGTAGATAGAACTGCTTTTGGGTTGAGAACTTCGTGGCGGGCATCGCCTTGCCACGGGCGACCCCGGGCAGGTCGCTGATGATGCATTCGACCTCGTCCAGCCGGTGCCCTTCGAGGTAGCTTTGCGCGGCCTCTGGCAGTTTTTTGAGGAACTTATCCATGACGCGCCTCCTTCAGGCGGGTGGCGATGTGTTCGGCAAGTTTGGCGTTGTCGTTTGCGGCGGGCAGGCGAGCCTCGGCCGCATTCAGGAGGTTATCCGGCACGACACCGCGGCGGACGTCGATCAGTTGCGCGATCTCGGAATCTTCAAACTCCGGGTGCGGCTGGATCGAAAACGCGCCATGACCGTAGTCGAGGAACGCGATGGCGCAGTTGTCGGACGTGCCTTCGACCGTTGCGCCCTCGGGCGCGGTCAAAACCTGATCCTGATGCCATGCATTGAGCGACACGGGTGTGCCGTTCCAGTCATAGGATGTCTGGCCCACGTTCCAGCCGCCATCGAATTTCTCGACCCGCCCCCCAAGCGCCTGCGCGATGAGTTGGTGGCCAAAGCAGATGCCGACCATGGGCTTTTTCGCGGCATAGGCAGCGCGGGTGAAGTCTTCGAGCTGGGCGATCCAGTCGAAGCCGTCATAGACCCCGTATTTGGAGCCGGTGATCAGCCATCCTTCGGCGGCGTCGACGCTATCGGGAAAGACGCCATCCACGACATCCCAGGTTTCTGTTTCAATTCCGAAAGGGGCGAGCATCTGGGAATACAGATGATCATAGTCGCCGCCAACGGAGTCCTGAATTGGCTCGGCCAGATGACCTGCCTGCAGGATTCCGATTTTCATGGTGCACCGCTGAATTATTGGTTTGTTGTGGCGATCGTACCTGTGACGTGCTGCGCCGTCAAACTGCCTCAAGGCTCAGGCGCATCACGTCCTTGCGTGACATCGGCCCAAGATGCGCGATTTCCTGACGCTTGGTGCGGGTGAGGTTGTCGATCAGAAGCGGGTCAAAGATGCGGGCGATCAGGTCACTGGCTTGGAAGGCGTCCACTGCGCTGGGCAGGTCGGTGGCGAGACCGGGCGCAGTGGCATCATAGGCGTTGCCGGTGACGGGGGGTGGGGGTGTCGCGCCGTCCTCGATCCCGATCAGGGCCGCGCCGAGGATTGCGGCGAGCAGGAGGTAGGGGTTGATGTCGCCACCCGCGACGCGGTGTTCAATCCGGCGGGCTTGAGGGGGACCGCCGGGAATGCGGATGGCGGCGGTGCGGTTCTCGTACCCCCAGCAGGCTGCTGTGGGCGCATGCGCGCCATCGACGAAGCGGGCGTAGCTCGACAGGTGCGGCGCAAAGATCAGCGTTGAAGCGGGCATAGCAGCAAGGCAGCCCGCGACGGCGGAGGTCAGGACATCGCTGCCCGTGTCCGTTCCGTTGTCAAAGACGTTTCTCCCTGCGTCGTCCACTACCGAGAAATGCACGTGCATACCTGTGCCCGCGCCATCCGTCATGGGCTTGGCTAGGAAAGTTGCCGTCGCGCCGTGTTTGCGCGCCAGCCCTTTGATCAATTGCTTCATCAACCAACAGTCATCGGCCATGCGCATCGCGTCCGTATGCGCGAGCGTCAGTTCAAACTGGCTGACGCCGCTTTCCGAGATCGCGGATTGTGGGGCAATGCCCATGGCCTGCGCCCCGTCAAAGACATCGGTGAAGAAATCGTCGTAAGCGTCGAGTGTGGCCAGCGACAGGATGCCGTCACCCTCTAGCGGGTGCGTATGGTTTGGCGGGGTGGGGGCAAGGCCCGCATCGTCAACAAGGTAAAACTCAAGCTCGGTCGCCGCGAGGACCTGCCACCCACGCTGCGCGTAGCGGTCGAGGACTTTGCCAAGCGCATGGCGCGGGTCGCCCGCAAAAGGCGCGCCGTCATCGGTGAACATCCACATCGGAACGAGCGTCGCGCCCGTGCCAAGCCACGGCATCGGCACCGGACCCCGCCCGGTTGGGCGAAGGACGCCATCTGCATCACCGCTCGCGAAAACGAGCGGGCTGTCTTCGATATCTGCGCCCGTGAGGTCCACGTTCAGCGCAGACAGCGGCATGCGCACGCCGTCGCTGTCGAGCTTGTCGAGATAGCTGTCGGCCAGACGCTTGCCGCGTGGTTGACCGTTCAGATCACTTGCCGCGATGCGCAGGCCCCCACTCATCGGATGAGGTTGGGGCGGTACCGCACACGCCGACGGCTTGTGTCAGGCAGATGCCGATTCAGGCGTTTGTTGATCAGCCCGAAGACGGAGATCAGGATCAGTGTGAGGATGATGAAATATGCGGCCACGATCGGGTAGGGGACAAACGGGTTGAACGTCTTGTCCGCAAAGTAGCTGGCGTAATAGAGCCCGTCGCCACGCTGTTGCAGAGCAGGGAAGCCCGAGAAAAACACAAGCGTTGTAGCCTGAAAGAGAAAGATCGCCTCATTCGTGTACGACGGCCATGCGAGCCGCAGCATTGTGGGCCATGTGACGCGCGAAAACTTGGTCCAGCCGGTCAGGCCATAGGCATCTGCCGCCTCAAGGTCACCTTTTGGTACGGACCGCAGCGCGCCGTAGAAGATCTCACCCGCATAGGCGGAGGTGTTCAGGAACAGCACCGCCAACGCGCCGACGAACGCGGAGGTGAGGGGCGAGAAGACCTCATTCTGTTGCTTGAGCGCGAGGAAGAGGAAGTAGGCGAGGAAGAATTGGATGAAGAGTGGCGAGCCGCGGAAGACGAAGATGAACCACTCTGACGGCTTGCGGACCCAAGGGTTGGACGCGTTCTTGCCAACTGCCAGAGCCGTGGAGAAGAAGAACCCGAAAAACAGCGCCAGAAGGCCGAAATAGACATTCCAGATCATGCCCGAGCCGATCAGGACGACCTGCTCGCACAATGTAATGTCGGTGCGCGGAAGGAGGCGTTCGCCAATGCCCAGCGACCGCAATGCGTAGTCAGAGAAGGCCTGTGCGCAACTCATGCCCGGCGTAGCTCCTCACCCGCCATGGTCGCCTGACCGTGGCTGAGACGCGTGGTGAGACGGCGCAGGCCAATCTCGCTGAGCTTGGTCATGCAGAGATAGAACACCAAAAGCCCGAGGAAGTACCACAGACGCCAATCAGGGTGTGGGTAGTCGGAGAAACGAGCCGTCTTTGAGCCGCCGAGTTCACGCGCCCAGAAGACGATGTCTTCGATCCCCAGCAGGAACAAAAGCGGTGTGGCCTTGATCAGGATCATCCACAGGTTGGACAGACCGGGCAGGGCGTAAATCCACATCTGCGGGACCATCACGCGCCAGAACGCCTGTCGCTGTGACATGCCATAGGCCTCGGCCGTTTCCATCTGTGATTGGGGGACGGCACGCATCGCCCCGTAAAGCACGTTGGCCGCGAATGCGCCGAACACGATGGAGAAGGTAAACACCGCGAGCGTGAAGTTATAAGCCTCATGCACCGATTGCGGGGCGGTCGAGAGCGGCACTTTGGCCTCAGGGCAGACGATGAAGTTTGCGCCTTGCCGGATCGGGTCCGTCCAGTCGGGGCAGACGACCTGATGCTTGAGCCATTCGATCGATTGGTCGAGTGCGATGACGAAGAACAGGAAAAACACGATGTCCGGGATGCCACGGACCATCGCGGTGTAGATTTTGCCTAACCAAGCGATTGGCGGGATAGATGACCGCGATGCGGTTGCACCTGCAAAGCCAAAAGCGAGGCTGACGGGCGCCGTGATCGCCAAAAGCCCCAACACCACAAACAGACTGGAATACAGCTTCATGTGAACGCCTGTGGTCAGATAACAGGCGAGCCACGGCAGATTGTTCAGCGTGTCAGGATCGGTGCAGAAGGAGAACATGGGGGACGTGGCGACGGCCCAGTTGGCCGCCGCCCTAAGGTCTTATTCGTAGACGGCGGCGTCTTCGCCGAACCACTCTTTGATCAGTGTGTTGAGCGTGCCGTCTTCTTTCATCGACGTGATGGCCGCATCAAAGGCGGCGCGCAGTTCACCGTCGGTTTCGCGGATGCCCATGCCGACACCGCCACCAAGCGGCACGTCGTCGCCAGCAAAGCTCAGGTCAGCGTCTTCGTCGACGATTGGCACGAGGAAGTCTTTGTCAGCAAAGACTGCGTCGGCTTCGCCGTTGCGGACGGCTGCGATGGTTTCGTCCGGCGTTGCGAATTCAAGCAGGGTTGCGCCGGATTCAGCGACGAACGAGGCCTGAATGGTGTTCACCTGTGCCGCGATCACGCCGCCGCTCAGATCCGCACCGGGGTCCATGGCCGCGTAAGCCGAGGCTGCTGGTGGGATGTAGTTCTGCGTGAAGTCGATGACCTCATCACGTTCGTCGGTGATCGACATGCCTGCAATGATGGTGTCGTAGTTCCCCGAGGTCAGGTTCGGGATGATCGAATCCCAGTCGTTGGTGACCCATTCGCAGGTGAGTTCGGCGCGGGCGCAAAGCTCATCACCGAGCACACGCTCAAAACCTGCAACTTCACCATCGTCGTTGATGAAGTTGTATGGAGGGTAGGCGCCTTCGGTGCCCATGCGGACGACGGAATGGCCATCGGCCATGGCGAAGCTGGCACTCAGCACCAGCGCGGTAGTCGACAAAACAAGCGTTTTCATAAGGTTACTCCCGTTACTTGCTTCTTGTTATGCTGCAGTCGCAGACAGAAACTGCTGCAGCCGTTCGGTTTTGGGGGCACCGAAAAGCTGATCCGGCGGACCCTCTTCCTCGATTTTCCCTTGGTGAAGAAAGACCACATGGTCTGAGACATCCGCGGCAAGGCGCATGTCATGCGTGACGATGACCATCGTGCGCCCTTCGCGGGCGAGGTCCTTGATAACTTTGACGACCTCTTGCTCAAGCTCGGGGTCGAGCGCGGAGGTGGGTTCATCAAACAACAGCGCGCGCGGTTCCATGCAAAGCGCACGCGCAATGGCGGCGCGCTGCTGCTGGCCACCAGAAAGCTGGGCGGGGTAGACATCGCATTTGTCCCCGATGCCCACCTTGTCGAGATATCCGCGCGCCTTGGCCTCAACATCCGCCTTGTCGCGCTTGAGCACATGAACGGGCGCCTCCATCACGTTTTGGAGGATCGACATGTGGGACCAGAGGTTGAACTGCTGAAACACCATGCTGAGGTTGGTGCGGATGCGTGTGACTTGCGCCTTGTCCGACGGGTGGCGCGCGTGGCCGGTGCCGTTCCACGCGATCGGCTCACCCTCGAAGCGGATTTCGCCCTGTTGGCTGTCTTCAAGAAGGTTGGCACAGCGCAGAAGCGTGGACTTGCCCGATCCGGACGATCCGATCATCGACACCACGTGACCCTTCTCGGCCACAAGGTCGACGCCCTTCAACACCTCCAGCGCGCCGTAGCTTTTGTGCAGGTCGCGGATTTCTATGACGGGCGTTTTTGGGTCAGTCACGGTGGTTAGCAAGCGGTTACAACACATGGGACTAAGCCGTGAATCTGCATAAAATGCAATGCACAACTGGGGTTCTGACGTAACGACTGCGCCCTTTTTGCCGATTGCCTTAACTGTTTGCAGGGTTGGGGGGCACGGGCATCGAAAGATAGGCAGAACTGGGAATTCTGACGATTCCGGCGAGGCCTGTGGCGGTGCGATCCGCGGCGCTGAGGCCAGAGATTGCATCCGCGATCGCGTCAAACAACCGGGCCGCGAAATCCGGCCGTGCGGTGATGAGTGGAAGGCCCGGTGTGGGAGGTGTGTCGCCAATAACGCTCAGATTTCGGGCAAGCGATGGGTCGTAGCGGTCGATGTTGCGCCAGGTCACGGCGTCGATTGCGGCCAGATCTGCGCGACCTTCGGCCACCATGCGGGCGCTTTGGACGTGCGCGCCGCTGTGCAGTGCCGCGCCAAGCCTCATATCGACGGCGCGACTCCAATCATAAAGCGCGGCCCAGCCCGACTGAGACAGCGCGTCATTCACCGCCGGGACGGGAGTGTCCCCCAGATGTGCATCGGTACGCGCAACGAGGACGCTGTGGTAATAGCCAGGTGGCGTGTCTGGGAGCCCGTAGTCCGGTGTTCCCACCAGCGTGACGTCATCGGCCAGACGCGCCCGATAGGGCAGACCGCAGGTTTGCGCCAGAAGGAGGTCCGGGCTTTCCCAAACCGGCCAGGGATCTTCGGTGCGGGTGAGTTTTTCAGGCGCCGGAATGTCGACAGCGATCAGGTTTTCCCGGATTGCCGACCATAACCTGTCATGCGCGCCGCGGGTTTCGGCGCGTTCGTACATCGGCAGGCTGGCAATCATTCAGAGACGGGCTTCGACACGTTTGCGCGCCAGATTGCTGTCGCGGTCGTTGACGCCCAGAAAGCTTGCGACCATGCGCAGAAGACTGTCTTCTTCCTCATCGCGCTCACCATCGGCAAGGACGATGTCCCAAAGCGCCTCGATCACGGCCTCACGCTCTTCGTAGGCGACGGCATCTTTGATCGCGCGGGTGAAGCGCACGGTGTCGGGCGCTTCCGCCTCAAGCTGTTCACCTTCCCGGCGAAGGCGCGTCGCCTCAAACGGGCTGAGGTCATAGCGTTTGGCAACGATACGGTCGATGCGGCTGACTTCGGCATCTGCATAGTCACCGTCGGATTTGGCCACACGGACCAGAAGCGCTGTCAAAGCAAGTCGCGCGTCCGTGTCGGGAAGTTGTTCGGGTTCGGGGTCCGTCAAACGGCGAAGAAAATCAGCAAACATGGATTGCAGGTATAGAGCGCGGGCCGTCCGCGCAAGGGGCAGCGATTTCAGGCGTCAGGAATCCTGTCACCGTCAATCCGTTGAATATCAGGTCATCTATGCCGATCCCGGCGGGGTCACGGTTGGTGATCGACACACCCGTGATATCGGTGGTGTCTCCCGAACGGCGGAACCCGTAGCCCTTGCGCCCCCAATCAAGCGTGACTGGCAGCGTCGCGATTTCAGACCCATCGCGACGAAAGAAGCGCACCGTCATCTCGCCCTTGGCCATCGGCTCGGACGGTTCGGGTTCAGAGGCCACGCGAAAGCCGATGGCGTATTGATCATTGTCGAACATGATCGAAATGGCCCCTTCGCCGCCTGCGCGGTTTTCGGGATAGCCGGGCGCGGCGTGGCCCACCAGGTGGTTCGACAGCATGAAGTAAAACGTCACGGCCAGGTTTTGACCCGCCACGCCGGGAACCAGCGTCAGCGGCGCCATCGGACGGCCCTGAACGATGTCAAAGCCGTTGTCCATCACTGTGGTCTGGCCGGCAAACCGTTCACCAAAGGCTGCACCTTTGAATGACTGCACGTCATCCAACCTAAGGCCGGGTGACAGAAACTTGGTGTAATTTTCAAAATCGATCAGGGTGTCGAGCTCTTCGACCAAGGGGTCGTAGGGCACGCGCGCAACCTCGGCAAAAGAGATTGCTGGAAAGACCGCAAGAGCAAGGGCAATTAAACGCATAAGAAGAAGCTGAGCGCGTTTGCCCGCAAAATCAAGCGATCAGAACAATCCGTCGCTGGTTGGGTCAACAACGGCCGCTTCAAAAGGGTCCGTAACGCCACCCGAGACGCCTAAAAATGCGCCATCCTGATTAAATCTGCACGTAAAGGGCGTTTCACTGTCGCGAATGATGCCTTCGACGATCCAGCCGCCAGTCAGATCGGGCGCGGCTTCCTGAAGCGACAACGATGCCCCGAATATCTGGAACTGATCTGCTGCTTCGGCGCGGCAGAGTGCTGGCATATCCTGTGGGCTGACCCGAATGCCGGGCACTTGCGCAGAATTCGTCGGCACCTCTTCCAACGGCGCGGGTTCACAAGCCGCAAGCACGGCAAGCGGAACAACAACGGCGCAGGCGCGCAAAGAGGTCAAAACGTCCATAGGCGTTATTGCGTCGATTTCTGTCCGGGGATCAAGGTCTTGCGCGAAGTTTCATGTCGATCTGTGGCGTCACGGTCAAACCAGCCGCTCCGCTTCCATCGCTGCACGGATGAAGTCAGCAAAGAGCGGATGTGGCGCAAAAGGCTTGGACTTAAGCTCCGGGTGGAACTGAACGCCGATAAACCATGGGTGATCCTTGATCTCGACGATCTCGGGCAGGCGACCGTCGGGGGACATGCCGGAAAATACCATACCTTGTTCTTCGAGCTTGTCGCGATAGCTCAAGTCGACCTCATAACGGTGCCGGTGGCGTTCTTCGATTGAGGTCGCGTTATAGACCTTGGCGACCTTTGAGCCTTCGTTCAAGATCGCGGTATAAGCGCCAAGGCGCATGGTGCCGCCTTTGTCGTCCGTCACTTTCCGGGCGATGGTGTTGTTGCCTTGGACCCACTCTTTGAGGTGGTAAACCACGGGTGTGAAACGCTTTTGTCCCGCCTCGTGGTCAAATTCCTCGGACCCGGCGTCTTTGAGTCCGGCCAGATTCCGGGCGGCCTCAATCACAGCCATCTGCATGCCAAGGCAGATACCCAGATACGGGATGCCGCGTTCCCGCGCGAACTGGGCGGCGCGGATTTTCCCCTCGGTCCCGCGTTCGCCAAACCCGCCGGGCACAAGGATCGCATTGAAGCCGGAAAGATACGGGGCCGGGTCCTCCTTGTCGAAAATCTCGGCGTCGATCCATTCGGCTTTGACCCGCGTGCGATTGGCCATTCCGCCGTGTGTTAGCGCTTCGGCAATCGATTTATAGGCGTCCTCAAGCTGAGTATACTTGCCAACAATTGCGACCCGCACTTCGCCCTCGGCGTTGAAGATGCGGTCTGCCACATCGTCCCAGCGGGACAGGTTGGGTTTTGGAGCGGGACTGATCCGGAAGGCATCGAGCACGGCCTGATCCAAGCCTTCGCGGTGATAGGCGAGTGGCGCCTCGTAGATCGATTTCAGGTCAGGTGCCGCGATCACGTCTTCTTTTCGGACGTTACAGAACAATGCGATCTTCTCGCGCTCTTTTTCAGGGATAGGCTTGTCAGAGCGACAGACAAGAACATCCGGTGCGATGCCGATTGAGCGAAGTTCTTTGACCGAGTGTTGGGTTGGTTTCGTCTTCAACTCACCAGAAGCGGCAACGTATGGAAGCAAGGTAAGGTGCATGAAGATGCACTGGCCGCGTTCTTTGTCCTGTGCGAACTGGCGGATCGCCTCGAAGAAGGGGAGGCCTTCGATATCGCCAACCGTGCCACCGATCTCGCACAGCATAAAGTCGACCTCATCCTCTCCAATGGAAATGAAGTCTTTGATTTCGTTTGTGACGTGCGGGATCACCTGAATTGTCTTGCCGAGGTAATCGCCGCGTCGCTCTTTTTCGAGAACGGTGGAATAGATCCGGCCGGACGAGACGCTGTCAGTTCCTCGTGCGTGAACGCCGGTGAAGCGTTCGTAGTGGCCAAGGTCGAGATCGGTTTCTGCGCCGTCGTCCGTGACGAAGACCTCGCCATGCTCAAACGGGCTCATCGTGCCAGGATCGACGTTCAGATAGGGGTCGAGCTTGCGCAGACGAACCGAGTATCCACGTGCCTGTAGCAGCGCGCCAAGCGCGGCTGAGGCGAGGCCTTTGCCAAGCGACGACACAACGCCACCGGTGATGAAAATGAAACGTGCCATATGGGTGGCGGACCCCCGTGATCTACTGCTCGTGCAGGGTGCAGATTCCCTACATCACGGGATTTAAGCCATAGACGATTCGCCCCCATCCCGCAACGGGGAGACCGCAACATATGTTTGTGCGTGATCTCCCACGCGCAAATTATTGTGGTTATTCGCCGCGCGGCGGGGTCAGGGGGGCGTCCCCAAGCGAGGGCGGCAACAGGTCATCACCAGATGGCACCGCGGGCAGGTCGCCCGAGGCGTCAGGTGTGACGCTGATCCGGTCCAGAACCGAGGCGTCTTGCGAATTTTGCGCGGCAAAGATCGTCAGCGTGATCGATGTGCAGATGAACGCAATCGCAAAGGCCCAGGTCAGTTTGCCCAAGGCCGTCGCCGCTGAGCGTGATGACACAAGGCCACCACCGCCACCGCCGCCCATGCCAAGACCGCCGCCTTCGGACCGCTGCAACAAGACAACGCCGATAAGGCAAAGCGCCAGGATCAGGTGGACGATCAGTACGATGTTTTCCATGTGGGCATCAGACTTTGGTCAGGACCCGGCGTATCTATTCGCTCGCGCCCGCTCCTGCAACCCCGTTTGCAACGGCTCAGAGTGTTTCTATGCGCAGGGCAACGGGGGCGGACGCCATCACGCCGGTTGCCCCCATCGCCGCAATTGCGTCGTCGATTGCGGCGCGTGTGGTGCGATGCGTCACGATCAGGACCGGTGCAGACGGTTTTTCGTGCTGGTACTGGCGCATCCGGTCAATTGACACACCCGCATCGGCGAGGGTCGCGGCCACTTTGGCAAGCGCGCCCGGCTTATCTTCGAGCTGCATGCGGAGATAGAACGGGGCAGGGGCAGAAGCACGCGCCGCTGTCGCCTTTCTCAAGGAGGCAGCGGGTTGCCCAAAGGTCGGTGTTCTGATCCCGCGGGCAAGATCCATGACGTCTCCCATCACCGCACTGGCGGTTGGGCCTTCGCCGGCGCCCGCGCCGCGCAGCACGATCTGGCCCGAACTGTCACCTTCGACCACGACCATGTTCATGGCGTTCTCAAGCTGTCCGAGGGGCGAGTTCGCGGGAACAAGGCAGGGTGACATGCGCTGTTCCAGCCCGCGCCCGGTCATCTGGGTTACGCCCAGAAGCTTCACCCGAAAGCCCATATCGGCGGCTTGTTCGATGTCCTCGATGGTGACGTTTTCGATTCCTTCGATATCGATGCCGTCGAAATCCACCTGTGTGCCAAAGGCGATTGCGGAGAGCAGCGCGAGTTTGTGTCCCGCATCAATGCCGCCAACATCGAGCGTCGGATCAGCTTCGAGGTATCCAAGCGCATCGGCTTCGGCAAAAACGTCATCATAGGGCAGGCCGGCATTCTCCATCCGCGTGAGGATATAGTTGCAGGTCCCGTTCATCACGCCCATGACACGGGTGAATTCGTTCCCTGCGAGGGATTCTGTCAGCGCTTTGATGATCGGGATGCCACCGGCGACTGCGGCCTCGAACCGGATCGTTGCGCCGTTGGCATCTGCCAGTTCGGCAAGCCGCTGACCATGGACAGCCAGCATAGCCTTGTTTGCCGTGACAACGTCTTTTCCCAGCGCAAGCGCGGCCTCGGTTGCTTCAAGCGCGGGGCCCGTATCACCGCCGATCAATTCAACGAAAACATCGACGTCATCGCGTTTGGCCAACGCAACGGCATCGTCCTCCCACGCGAACGCCTCCAGAGGCACGCCCCGATCTTTGTCGCGGCTTCGGGCGGAGACGGCAGACACGCTTACGGGACGTCCGGCGCGTTGTGTAAGCGTGCTTTCATGACGACGCACGATTTTGAGGACGCCGGTTCCGACGGTCCCAAGTCCGGCAATCCCGAGGCGGAGGGGCTGAGGCACGAACGGTCTCCTGTAGTGTTGGCGTCGCTGCGGCCTGCGGCTTAGCGCAGGAACGTGTCCGCAGCAATGTCTCTATTGCGCGTCCCGGCGCGCGAGTGCTGCGTCAAGTTGGGCGCGTGTGGTCTGATCGACAACCTGAGCCTCGGCCAGTGTGGATGCCCGCGACTGCAGCGCGGCGACCCTTGCATCAAGGTCGTCGGTTTCTGGTGCGCTTGCGCCTTCGGGCCGCTGGGTCGCCGCGATCAAAGCGTCGAGCGGCAACAGCGATGGTGTGGTGACATCCGGTGACAGCACGACTTTCTCCGCCTCAAACTCGGGCGGCGGTGTGCAAGCGGCCAACACGCAGAGCACAAGAAAGGCGAACGCAGTTCTCATGCCTTGGCCTAGCCTGCCCGAGCAAGGGCAGGCAAGGGTGATTGAAATGAACAATTGTTCAGTTACTGTGACCCCATGGCACGCACGCAAGGTTCGATCGGGGCCGAGACCCATGAAAAAATCCGCGAAGTTGCGGAAGAGTTGATCGCGGCGCATGGATACGCCGCGGTTTCCATGCGGCAGATCGCAACCGCTGTGGGTGTACAGGTGGGCGCGCTTTATCGATACACGCCAGACAAGCAGACTTTGTTGTTCGATCTGATGCGCAATCATCTGGAGCAGGTGCAATCCGCCTGGGACGCCACCGACCCCACGGACGCCGGGCCTGTGGAGCGGCTGGAGGCCTTTTGCCGGTTCCATGTTCGGTTTCACTTGGACCGCCCACGCGCGGTTTTCATTGCGTATATGGAATTGCGCAGCCTGACGCCCGAAAACTATGCGGTGATCGAAACGCTGCGCAACACCTACGAGGCGCGCCTGGAGGCGATCATTCGTGACGGGCAGGACCTGCGGGTCATACGCGTGCCAGATGCCCGCGTTGCGACCATGGCCCTGATCGGCATGTTGACCGGCGTGACCACTTGGTATCGCGACGACGGGAGGCTCGACCGCGGCCGAGTGGAGCGGATTTACTGGCGGCTTGCGCGGCGTATGGTCAAAGTCTGATCTGACCTCTGGACGCGGGCGCGCCGCTTGGCTAGTCAGAAGCCTCTTTGAGGCAGATGAGGCGCAGGATCTCGTCGCTGACGCCGCGGGAGTTCGCGATGGCGATGATCTCGGTCTCGGTGATCTTCGGGCTGCCGAGCACCGACGTCGACACGATCT
>JABSSC010000008.1 GCA_013214635.1 Paracoccaceae bacterium
CTGGTTTGAGGGACTCAGGCAAGATGAAAAGCCCGAACGCCACATTCGCCGCCGAAAGTCCCGCTGCGATCCAGAAGGGTGCGGTGATGTGGATACCCGCGGCCAAGCCTCCGATGGCGGGTCCAAGGACAAAACCGATCCCAAACGCGGCCCCGATCATCCCAAAACTTGCCGCGCGTTCCTCCGGCTCGGCGACATCCGCGATATAGGCGGTCGCGGTGATATACGTGGCCCCGGCCATGCCGGCCAATATGCGCCCAACGAGCAGCAGCCAATAGGTGTCGGCCAGCGCCATGATGACATAATCGATGGTCAGCGTAGCGAGGGCGGCAAGCAGGATGGGTTTGCGTCCGAACGCGTCCGATGCACTACCGATGATGGGACCAAACAGAAACATTGTGGCCGCATAAGCCGACATCATGATCCCGCCCCAAAGCGCGCCTTGCGCGGTATCTTCGGCGCCAACACGTTCCATCAATTCGGGCATGATCGGAAAAACGATGCCAATTCCGATGGCGTCGATCATCAGAGTGATCAGAATAAACAGAAATGGCCCGGTGAGTTTCATGCGTGCGACGTGCCACTTGCGAGGGCGCAGCGCAAACCCGCTCATCGCCTGCGCGCGATTTTTCTAAAGATACGCTTCCAAAAGTGGCCTCAGCGCCACCCGGGCCTGAAGCTTGGCGCAAAGCAGAAACATGCCAGCAAACTTGCGCTGGAGATACAGGACATCCATCGGTGGGACGTGAACAAACTCACGATCCATCGCCAAGGCTTCGCCTGCGGCGCGCATCCGGCGCAAAAGCTCCGGGTCGCCCGGCGCCACGGGTTCGCGCGACCGCAAGAGATCAAACGCGATCTCCATCATATCAAGAACCCCGTCCTGATGATGTGGTGCGTTTGAGGCGTCGAAGAAACCGATCTGCAACGCTTGGGTCCGCAGCCCTGCCCGATCTTCGTTCAGGCCCGCTGCCATCAAGGCGCGATAGTGGGCGACGAGATCCGTTGAAAAATAGCGCGTTGCCCCGAAATCGAGCAAAACGATCTGGCCCGTCTCCGGATTATACCGGTAGTTGGCAAAGTTCGGATCGGTTTGCATCGCCCGAAACTCAAACAATTCCCGCAACAACAGCGCGATGAGTGTCTCTGCCACGTGGTCGCGCGTCGCTTGGTCGGCAGAGGCGACGTCTTCAATCGGCACGCCTTCGGCGAATTCCATCACGAGCACATCTTCGGTCGACAGCTCTGGGACCACTCCAGGCACCAGGAAACGGTCGTCACCAATCAGCAGCGCACCAAAATGCGACAACTCCCCAGCTTCGCGGGCGTAATCCGCCTCTTCCCGCAATTGTCGCTTCGCCTCGTCCAACAGTGGCCCAACAGCCATGCCCGTTGGCACCAGACCGGACATCTTCATCAGCGCGCCCACATTGGCAACGTCGCTGTCAATACTCGCCCGTACGCCGGGATATTGCACTTTGACGGCAACCACGCGCCCATCAGGAAGTGTCGCGCGATGCACTTGCCCGATCGACGCCGCTGCGATTGGGCGCACGTCAAATTTCGCGAACTTCTGGCGCCATCCCCTCCCCCAATTTGCATCAAGGACGTCCCGTAACTGCTTGGGCGGCATGTGATCTGCATCCGCCCGCAGGCGCGCCATGATCTCGGCCAGTTCGGGCGGCAGCATCTCGCCCGGGTCCATCGAGACAAGCTGGCCCACCTTCATGGCCGCACCACGCATCCGGGCAAGCTGATCGGTCACGCGTCCGATATTGCCGGGGGTCAGAAAAAGGTCACGGACACTTGGGCGTTCGCCCCGGCTGAGCCGACCGACGCCGTCGACGAGCATTGCCCCCGCCACCCCAGTTGCCATACCGCCAAATCGCGTCAAACGACCCGCCCTACTGGAGGGGACAGAGATCGGTCGGCTCTTTGATGGCTGCTCAGTCACGCGGCATTTGTCCCAAGCTAGGTGCTCCTGAGACCTAGTGCCGCTGCGTTGCGCGAAAAGGTTTGTGATCCTTTGATGACAGCGGCGGCATGCTACACTATCTACACAAATGCTGCTGAAATGGATTCGGACCTGCACATGGCTGAGATGCCGCCTGCCCACCCCTTCGATTTTGATGCATTTCGCGCCGATGGCGACGACAAACTCCGCGAGGAATGCGGCGTGTTTGGCGTCACGGGTGTGGACGAGGCGGCGAATTTCACCGCGCTTGGCCTGCACGCGTTGCAACATCGCGGTCAGGAGGCCGGAGGGATCGTCAGCCACGAACCCGGATCCGGCTTTCATTCCGCGCGCCGCTTTGGCTATGTCCGCGACAACTTCACCTCCGCCAAACTGATGGAAACACTGCCTGGCCCCTTGGCCATTGGACATGTGCGCTATTCCACCGCCGGTTCCAAGGGCCAGACCCAGATCCGCGATGTGCAGCCGTTTTTTGGTGAGTTCTCCATGGGCGGCGCGGCAATTGCCCATAACGGCAACATTACCAACGCCGATGCGCTGCGTCGTGAACTGATTGAGCGTGGGTCGATCTTTCAATCCTCGTCCGACAGTGAATGCATCATCCACCTTATGGCGCGTTCGCTTCAACGCACCGTGCCCGAACGCATGAAAGACGCGCTACGCCGCGTTGAAGGGGCCTTTTCAATTGTCGCCATGACCCGGACCAAGCTCATCGGCGTCCGCGACCGCTTTGGTGTCCGGCCCTTGGTTTTGGGCCGCCTTAACGAAGGTTGGGCGTTAAGTTCCGAGACCTGTGGCCTCGACATTATCGGCGCCGAGTTCGTGCGCGAGATTAACCCGGGCGAGATGATCGTGATCGAACACGACAAACTGACCTCGCATTACCCGTTCGAAAAGGTAAAACCGCGTTTTTGCATTTTTGAGCATGTCTATTTCTCGCGACCGGATTCGATCTTGGGTGGCGAGTCGGTCTATGAAACGCGTCGCCAGATCGGGGTGGAGCTTGCGCGCGAAGCACCGGTTGACGCGGACCTCGTCTGTCCCGTTCCCGACAGCGGCACGCCCGCAGCGCTCGGGTTCGCGTCCGAATCCGGCATCCCCTATGGTATGGGCATCGTCCGCAACCAATATGTCGGACGCACATTCATCGAACCCACCGAGCAAATTCGGAATATGGGCGTCCGCCTTAAGCTGAACGTCAATCGCGCGCTGATCAAAGGCAAACGAGTGATCCTTGTCGATGACAGCGTGGTGCGCGGCACAACCAGCCGCAAGATCAAAGAGATGATCCTCGATGCCGGCGCGAAGGAAGTGCACTTCCGCATCGCCTCACCACCCACGGCATGGCCCTGCTTTTACGGGGTGGATACGCCCAACCGGGACAAGCTGCTTGCGGCGTCGATGACCGAAGACGAAATGCGCGCGCATCTCGAAGTGGATTCGTTGAAATTCATTTCGCTGGACGGGCTTTACCGGGCCGTGGGTGAGGCTGCTGGCCGTGACCCCGATGCTCCTCAGTACTGTGACGCCTGCTTCTCCGGCGAATACCCGGTTGCACCCCACGATATGCTGGAAAAGGGATTCGAGTTGAAAGCGGCAGAGTAACCTGCCTCTTGACGCCCGCAGCCCCCTGCCCCAAACGCCTGCCATGACCCAGAAACTTGCCCTGATCACTGGTGCCTCGCGCGGCCTCGGCGCGGCCTTGGCCGAAGAACTCGCGCCCGACTATCACATTCTTGCCGTCGCACGGACCACCGGCGCTTTGGAAGAACTCGACGACCGTATCAAAGCCAAAGGCGGCGCTACGACGTTGGCCCCTATGGATATTACGGTTCCGCAGGCGATGGGCACGCTTGCGCAGGGGATAATGGACCGTTGGGGCGCGCTTGATCTGTGGCTGCACACGGCCATCCACGCCGCGCCACTGACGCCTGCGGATCACATCTCGCAAAAGGATTGGGAGAAAAGCCTCGCCATCAACACCAATGCCACAGCGATGTTGATCCCATTGATCTCACCACTGTTGCGCGCGTCAGGAGGCGGCAAGGCCGTGTTCTTTGATGATCCCAACGCCTCAGGTCGATACGCGGGAAGCTATGGCGCAACAAAGTCAGGGCAGATGGCCTTGGCCAAAAGCTGGGCCGCAGAGTCTCCGGCGAACGGTGTCGAGGTCAAGATCGTCACGCCTGCACCGATGCCCACCGCCTTGCGCGCGCGGTTTTACCCCGGCGAGGATCGGACCACGCTGACCAATATAGCTGACGAAGCGGCCCGGATCGCGTCCACGCTCTAAGCCTGCCGCTTGCCGCCCGAGACAGGCTCAATTAGGAACACTTGCGCTGGCACTTTTCAGGGGCACACCGAATGCGCATTCTTCTGACCAATGACGACGGCATCAATGCCCCAGGGCTCAAAGTGCTTGAAGATATCGCGGCCGAGATTGCGGGCCCCGACGGCGAGGTTTGGGTGGTGGCCCCCGCCTTTGAACAGTCTGGCGTGGCACATTGCATCAGCTACACCCACCCAACGATGCTCGTGAAGTTTGGCGAGCGTCGTTATGCCGCCGAAGGCTCGCCCGCGGATTGCGTGCTGGCGGGGCTTTACGAAGTGATGAAGGACGCGCCTCCTGACCTTGTATTGTCCGGGGTCAATCGCGGGAACAACGCCGCAGAAAACACCCTCTATTCCGGGACAATTGGGGGGGCGATGGAGGCCGCACTTCAAGGTCTGCCCGCCATTGCACTCAGCCAGTTCTATGGCCCGGATAACGTCAAGCTCGACAATCAGTTCGAGGCGTCAGTGGCATGGGGTGCCCGCACGGTGCGCGCGCTTCTTGACGATGGTATCTGGGACGCCGAAGACTATCGCCTGTTCTACAACGTCAACTTTCCACCCTGCCCGGCCGACGCTGTCAAAGGCGTCCGCGTCACGCGCCAAGGGTACCGCCGGGGCACAAACCACGGCATGCAAAGTCAGGTGTCCCCATCCGGGCGCATGTTCCTTTGGGTGACGGGCGGTCCCCAGCATACCCGCAGCGGAGACGGCACAGACAACGACGCCAATCTGGACGGCTATGTCTCGATCACGCCGTTGCGCGCGGATCTGACGGCGCATGATGCACTCGACACGTTGCGGGGACGGCTCGAAAGCTGATGGATGCCGACACGACCATGCGGTTTGTCTTTCAGTTGCGCCAGCAAGGCGTGACCGACAAACGCGTGCTCGAAGCGATGGAGCGCGTTGATCGTCAGGATTTCCTGCGGGGTATCTTCGCCGATCGCGCTTATGAGGATATGCCGCTCCCGATCCCTTGTGGTCAGACGATCAGCCAACCTTCGATCGTTGGGCTTATGACCCAAGCCTTGGATGTGCAGGCGCGACACAAGGTTCTCGAGGTTGGCACAGGGTCCGGATATCAGGCCGCAATTCTCGCCCATTTGTCGCGCCGGGTCTATTCGGTGGACCGCTATCGCCGGCTTGTGGCCGATGCACAGGCGGTTTTTGACCGGCTTGGCTTGGTGAACATCACCACGCAAACCACTGATGGCAGTCACGGTTTACCCGATCAGGCACCATTTGATCGCATCATTGTCACCGCTGCAGCAGAAGACCCGCCCGGGCCCCTATTGGCTCAACTGCGTGAGGGGGGTATTATGGTGTTGCCGGTGGGCCAGTCCGATCACGTCCAACACCTGATTAAGGTGACAAAAACAACGGACGGGCTGGACTACACCGAGCTGCGCCCGGTGCGCTTTGTCCCTTTGGTCGAGGGACTGGGCGGCGAATAACCGGACTAAGACTTGAGCAGGCAACGGCACGGCAAACAACAAGCTGGCCGGATTTTGAGGACGAAAGAAGCGATGGCACAGGCATCATATCGCATAAAGGCCCTGATTGCAGGCACCGCACTGGTCGCGGTGGCGGGCTGCACGGGGCTCGACACAGATTTTAGGGACGTCACGGGCGGGTTTTCGACCTCGACACCTCAGGAAGGCGCACCGACATTGGCACGGCCCGAGCCCGATGCGCGCGGTGTGATTTCTTATCCGACCTATCAGGTGGCGGTGGCCCAGCAGGGCGACACAGTGACCAGCATCTCGTCACGTCTGGGTCAGGACGCGGGCGAGCTTGCCGCGCTTAACGGCATCCCGGCCAACGCCACGCTCCGCCAGGGTGAGGTTCTGGTGCTCAGTTCACGGGTGGCAGTGTCCTCCGGCGGACAACCGGGAAGTGTCGACGTCGTGGCCTTGGCCGAAGACGCACTTGCCGAAGTGCCCGACGACGCTGCCCCTCAGATCCCAGCGGCCTCTCCCGGTGTTGAACCCGTGCGCCACCGCGTGGTTGCGGGCGAAACCGCTTTCTCCATCGCGCGGACGTATAACGTCTCAGCACGTTCTCTGGCTGAATGGAACGGGCTTGATGCCGACCTGACCGTGCGCGAAGGGCAGTTCCTGATGATCCCGGTTGCTGATCCGAGCGCATCTGGTGCTGCTGCGGCGACCGCCGTTGCAGCCGGCACAGCCGCCGTCACCACACCCGGCGCAGGGTCACTGGCCCCAGCACCGCCCTCTGCCTCGACAGCATTGCCCGAAGACAACCCCGGCCCCGCGCCGGAGGTTGCGCCGGAACCCGCCGCCGAACTTGCGACCGACCAAACCAGCGCATCTGATACCGGACGCCTGCGCATGCCGGTGGCCGGTCCCATCGTGCGCCCGTTTGAAAAGGGCCGTAACGATGGCATTGCCATTCAGGCGGCGACCGGTTCGGCCGTGTCCGCAGCAGATGACGGCACTGTAGCCGCGATTACCCGCGACACCGATCAGGTGCCGATCCTGGTCTTGCGACATGATGGCAACCTGCTCACCGTTTATGCTGGTGTGGACGCCGTCACTGTGGAGAAAGGCGACCGCGTTGCGCGGGGTCAGCAGATCGCAAAGGTCCGTGCCGCCGACCCGAGCTTCCTGCATTTCGAGGTTCGGGAAGGTTTTGAGAGCGTTGACCCACTTCCGTACCTCAAATGACGTGACCTTGGGCCAGCGTATCGGTTGAGTATTTTTGGACCAATGAAGTCAGCGGGTCTCACAGAGTGACGCCGTGGCGTCCTGCGAGATCCGTGAAGAATTGCCAGGCCACGCGCCCCGACCGGGAGCCCCGCGTCGCCTGCCATTCAATCGCTTCCGCGCGAAGCGTGGCAGGATCAACCTCAAGACCGACGGCGGCGCAATAGCCGTCGATCATTGCCAGGTATTCGTCCTGCGTGCAGGGGTGGAAACCCAGCCAGAGCCCGAACCGGTCGCTCAGCGATACCTTTTCCTCGGTCGCCTCTGACGGACTGATCGCGCTGGAGCGTTCGTTTTCGATCATGTCACGCGGCATCAAATGCCGTCGGTTCGATGTGGCGTAGAAGATCACGTTATCAGGGCGGCCTTCGATCCCACCATCGAGCACCGCCTTGAGCGACTTGTAGTGCTGATCGTCATGGCTGAACGAGAGGTCATCGCAAAACAGCAGGAACCGGTACGGCGCGTCACGCAGATGATTGAGCAACCGCGCCACCGACGGCAAATCCTCGCGCTGAACTTCCACCAGCTTAAGGTCGTGCCCCTCCGCTCTGACAGCAGCGTGAGCGGCTTTGACCAGTGACGACTTCCCCATGCCCCGCGCGCCCCAAAGCAGGGCGTTGTTGGCGGGAAGGCCGCGTGCGAACTGGGCTGTATTGGCCACCAGCGTGTCCCGCGCGCGGTCGATGCCAACCAATAGCGCGATATCGACCTTGTTGACCCGGGGCACCGGGTCGAGCCTGTCTGGCGCCACATGCCAGACAAAAGCATTTGCAGTTTCGAAATCCGGCGCCTTCAGCGGCGCTGGCGACATCCGCTCAAGCGCTTGCGCAATCCGCTCCATCGGGTCGGTCGTCACTCGGCCTTTTCCTCAGGCAGATCGTCATCCTCGGGGAAATCGAAGAGGCTTTCGTCCTCACCGATGACGCCCTCTTCCCGCGCCTGCGCATCCTTCTTGCGCTCAACGCGGCGCACAAGCTGGATTGAGACTTCGTAAAGACCGTAGACGACCACGAAAAGGATCACCTGCGTGATGACATCCGGCGGTGTCACGAGCGCGGCGAGAACGAGAATTCCCACAACCGCGTACTTGCGCATCTCGCCCAAACCGCGCGAGGACACAAGGCCCGCCTTGCCCATCAGCGTCAAAAGCACAGGCAGTTGGAAACACAGACCAAAGGCGAGGATGAACTTGATCGTCAGGCTTAGGTATTCGGCGACCGATCCCTGGAACGTGATCCCGGCATCGCCCAGCGTCTCGGTGCCATCGCTCGTGATCTCCCCGGCGGTGCCCAGCTGCTGGAAGCCAAGGAAGAAGTCAAAGGCCAGTGGGATAACAACGTAAAACGCGAAAGACGCCCCAAGAAGGAACATCACAGGCGACGCGATCAGAAACGGCAGGAACGCATTCTTTTCCGATTTGTATAGGCCTGGAGCCACAAACCGCCAAAGTTGATACCCGATATACGGAAACGCCAGGATAAATCCGCCCAAAAGCGAAATGCGGATGGCCACGAAGAAACCCTCTTGCAGCTTGATCAGGATCAGCCCGCAATCCTGCCCAAGCTCATTCAGCTCGCGACAGATCGGGTCGGTCAGGAAGTTGAAGATCGGGTTCCAGACCGTGAAACAGATCACCATACCGATCAGGAAAGCCACGACCGACTTGATCAAACGGTTCCGCAGCTCTGCCAAATGCTCGATCAACGGGGCCGAGCTGTCTTCGATCTCGTCGGTCTGGGTCATGCTTTGTCCGTCTCCGCCTCGGGTGAAGCGTCGTTTTCCGCGGCGGGCGGCACATCAGCCTCGGCTTCGGCCGCACGCTTTTCGGCGGCTCGCTTCGCGGTTTCCTCATGGATTTTGCGCGCCTGCTCAGCCCGTTCTTCAGCAAGCTTCTGGGTGGCTGGCCCGCGCGGGGGCGCCGCGCCCGGTTTGGGCGGCTCCCACTTGTCAAAGCGTTCGGCCGCATCGTTCAGCGCATCAAGCCCCATTTTCTTGGGGTTTGTCATTTTGTTGAGGTCTTTGGCGACGTCTTTGACGCCAGCGTCATCGGCGGCCTCTTCCATCGCGCGCTGAAAGTCGCGTGCCATGCGGCGGGCTTTGCCCGTGACCTTGCCCAAGCTACGAAACAGATTGGGCAGGTCTTTGGGACCGACCACGATCAACGCGACGATCCCAATCACCATCAGCTCGGTCCAGCCGATCGAGAACATGGGCGCTCTCCCTGACGAAAGTCTGGATCAGACTTTGTCTTTTTCTTCCTCAGGCGTCACATCGCGGGCGACTGCGGCGGCCTCGTCTTCAATCTCTTGCTTGCCGTCATCCACGCCTTTCTTGAAGGCCGTGATACCTTTGCCGACCTCGCCCATAAGGCTAGAGATCTTGCCGCGCCCGAACAGGACCAGCACGACAACAGCGATCAGTAGAAGGCCCGGAAGGCCGATATTGTTCAGCATGGGGTTTCTCCCTTGAACCAGCACGCTCCCACGCGCGGTATCCCAAATCACAGCGTTATGTATTGCGTCCGGGCATCGGGGAAAAGGTTGAAACCGAGGATTGCGCCGTTTCTGGCAATGATTTGACACGGCTTTGCGGGTCACGATAGACAACTGACAGGTTTGTGTCAGTTGGGGGCCGTTATTCAGGGCATATCGAAACCCGAATCAAAGGAATACCCGATGACCAACGACACACTCATTGCCGAGATAGTCACCTTTCGCGCCGTCCCCGGCACCGATGACACCGAACTGACGCAAGCCGCCGCCGCGCTTGAGCCGTTTCTTATGACCCGCGCGGGCTTTGTCAGCCGCCACCTGTCATGCGGCGCCGATGGTACGTGGACCGATCATGTGGTCTGGAGTGACCTCGGTTTGGCCAAAGCTGCCTCCGAGGCGCTGATGTCAGAACCAGCCGCAGGTCCCTTCATGATGCTCATCGACCCCGCAAGCGTCGTGATGACTCATGCCCCTGTCATGGTCTCGCAGGCCGCCTGACCCATGCGCCGCACCGACCGCCTTTTTGAACTCGTCCAGATCCTGCGCGATGGGCGTCTGCACCTTGCACGAGACATGGCAGATCGGTTGGGTGTGTCGGTGCGGACCATCTATCGCGACATGGACACGCTCATTTCGTCGGGCGTGCCGGTCGAGGGTGAGCGCGGTTTGGGCTATATGATGACCGCCCCCATAACCCTGCCGCCCCTGAACCTGACAATTGCCGAGCTTGAGGCGCTGCACCTGGGTGTTGCAGTCGTCAGTGAAGCCGCCGATCCCGAACTGCAGGCCGCGGCGCGCGCGCTCGGCGAAAAAGTGGATGCCATCATTCCCGAAAGCCGCCGCGCGCCCGCGGCCGGATGGGGGTTCGCGGTCTATCCCATGGCCGACGCCGCGAAGGGATTTAAGAACATGCCGGGCTTGCGCACGGCAATCCGGTCCCGCCAAAAGGTGGTCATCGACTATGCGGATGCGGCCGGGCAGACCACCGAACGCATCGTTCGCCCACTGCAGATGGAGTATTGGGGGCGCGTGTGGACATTGACCGGCTGGTGCGAGCTACGCGAGGATTTCCGGGTCTTCCGGGTGGATCGCATCGCAGATCTTCGGTTCACGCCCGACCATTTCGAGGACGAGCCCGGCAAAACGCTGATCGACTATTTGGCGACCGTGGATGGTGGCCATGCCGATTGACCCCAAGATTTGGCTCAGGTGGCGTGCCGCGGATTACGTCACCAAGATCGGGTAAAGCGACGCAACCAACAGCACCGCCATCGTCCAGTTGAACGCGGTCAGGCGCGCGGGGTTCGTCAGAAACCGCCGCATCCCCTGCCCCAACCATGCCCAAGACCCGACCGATGGGAGGTTCACGGCACCAAAAATCAGCGACACCGCGACGATCGCCGCGAGCGTCTGTCCCGGTGCATAGACAGTGATAGCGGTTATCGCCATCGCCCAGACCTTTGGGTTGACCCATTGAAAGGCCGCCGCCTGCAGAAACGTCATCGGCGTGCCCCCGGCAGCGCCTTCACGCGGAGGGGCCGCGTTGGCGATCTTCCATGCGAGCCAAAGCATATAGACGGTCGCGGCAACCTTTAGGATGAGATGGCTGACAGGCCAGGTCTCAAACACTTGCACAAGCCCCGCCCCCATCAACATCGCCATGAAGACAAAGCCCAGCGCCACGCCCAGCATGTGCGGCACCGTGCGCCGGATGCCGAAATTCGCGCCCGAGGCCATCAGCATCAGGTTGTTCGGCCCGGGCGTGATCGAACTGACAAAGGCGAAGGTCACAAGACCGGGAAGGAAGTCATAGGTCATGGTCGCAACAACGCACGCACTCTGGCAGAATATTCTTGCAAATGTTCGGCAAAATCGGATTTGTTTGCAACAAATGACAACAGTTGACCGAATAGACCACAATATATTGCACGTCCTTTCAGAGGACGGGCGGATCAGCAATGTGGACCTCGCCCGCCGCGTGAACCTGTCCCCATCTGCCTGTCTGCGCCGTGTGCAAGAGCTTGAGCGACAAGGCATCATCAAGGGCTACCGTGCCGTGCTCGACCGCACGAAACTCGGGGCTGGCTTCACGGCTTACGTCGCGGTCGGGCTCAACACGCACACCAAGATCGCGCAGGAAAAGTTCGAACAGGCCATGGCGGCCTCGCGCGGGGTGATCGAATGCCACAACATCACCGGAACCGTTGAGTATCTGTTGCGGGTCGAGGTCGCTGACCTCGCCGCGTACAAAGCCTTTCACACCGGCATTCTGGGCAGCCTGCCGCAAGTGAACGTCATCACCACCTATGTCGTGATGGATTCACCCAAGGACGGACGTGCCTAAAAACTCGGGGCTGGCTTTTTGCCTCCATCCGGGTACGGTTCTGAAAAACCACAGGGAACAACCGAGGGTCGATTGATGAAAACCATTATTTCTATGCTGATCTATCTTGGCGGCAATGCGATTGGGCTCTTGCTGGCCATGTTCACACTTTCGGGCTTTAGCATTGATATTTCAGCGTTTTTGGTGGCCGTTATCCTGTTCTCCGTCATCTTGGCACTTCTCACGCCAATGATCCGCAAGTATTCGGAAAAGAACGCGCCGGCTCTGATGGGCGGTCTGGCACTTTTGACAATTGGTGCGGGTCTGTTTCTGACCAATATCGTGATGTCGGGGTTCCAGATTGGCGGGATTGTGAACTGGATTCTCGCAACCCTTCTGGTCTGGATCGGGAGTGTGATCGCCACGCTGGTATTGCAGCACTTCTTTGGGCCGCAACGCGCGAAAGTCGCTAAGAAATAACGGTCCCTACGCCGGGAAGACGTGACATTTGTCCCGGCGCATCATCAACCACAACGCCATGCCCGGTTTTGGCAGAAACACAGACGGGACCGTGGCCTTTAGAATAGACCCGTCATAGTCCATGCGGAACTCAACAAGGCTTTCGTTGCCCATGTACCGGGCGCGCTGAACCACGCCGCGCGCGGGCACCCCATCCGTGGGTGTCGGGTTGGGTCCGCGCCCTTTCCGGTCAAAGTCGATGCGAATGTGCTGAGGCCGGATCACGATCTCAACATCTGCTCCGTCTGCGTAGCCGGGTGCGAGGAATTGACCAAAGGGTGTCGTGACAAGCGCGCCTTGAACTTTTCCACATATCACATTGATATCACTGAAAAATGCGGCCGCGGCACGATCGATGGGCGCGTTATAGACGTTATAGGGCGCACCGATCTGCACCAGTTTGCCGCTGCGCATCAGCGCGATCCGGTCGGCCATGCGCATCGCCTCTTCGGGTTCATGCGTTACCAAAAGGATCGCGGTGCCTTCCTCTTTCAGAAGGTCCAACGTTTCGTCCCGGATGCCATCACGCAACCGGTTGTCGAGGCCCGAGAACGGCTCGTCCATCAACATCACGCGGGGTTTCGGCGCAACCGCGCGGGCCAGTGCGACACGCTGCTGTTCCCCGCCTGATATCTCATGCGGAAGCGCGTCCGCGAATCCGCTCATATGAACGCGCTCCAGCATCTCACCGATCCGCTGCGCACGCGCCGCTTTGGGCCCTTTCAGGCCAAACCCGACATTCTCGGCCACCGTCAGATGTGGAAACAGCGCGAAATCCTGAAACATCAACCCGACACTGCGCGCCTCGGGCGGCAGATGGGTCGCGACATCGGCCATGACCGCACCATCGACCTCAACACGTCCACCATCGGCCTGTTCGATCCCGGCGATGATCCGCAGTGTCGTGGATTTTCCGCAGCCCGATGGCCCCAGAAGACACAGAACTTCGCCCGCTGCCACGGTCATCGACACGTCGTCGACCACCGCGCGCGCACCAAAGCGTCGCGTCAGATCGGCGACATGCAGTCTGGGTTGGGCTGTGGTCGTCACGTCAGGATGTGTCCAGCGAATTCCGACAATTACACTCGGATGCGCCGGATATCAGCCCGCCCGCACCTCGACAAGGGCACGCCTAGATCGTCGATTCAATCTGACCGCCATCCAGCAGGATATTCTGTCCCACCATGAAGCCCGCCTGCTGCGAGCACATGAAGGCACAGGTCGCGCCAAATTCGTCGATCGTGCCATAGCGGCGCGCAGGAACAGCTTGCTGACGCGCCGTACGCGCAGTCGCCATGTCGGTGCCCTGTGCGTCCCCGGTCGCGGTGTCCAGGAAATCCATCCGGTCCGTGGCGTGAAAGCCCGGTAAAAGGTTGTTAACCGTTACACCTTGCGGCGCCACCTGACGCGAAACGGTCGCGACGTAACCCGTCAACGCCGCGCGGGCCGTATTTGACAAAGCAAGCGGCGGAATCGCCGGGGCCTTGACCGTCATCGACGTGATGTTGACCACGCGGCCCCACCCCGTGTCGATCATCGCCGGCATCAGGGCCTTCATCAACGCGATGGGCGCGAGGCAGCTTAGATCGAAGGCTGAAATGAAGTCGTCCCGTTCCCAATCCGTCCAGATCCCCGGCGGGGGACCACCGGCATTGGTCACCAGAATATCAACGCCCTGAGCGGCGGCGATCAACTCGGCCTGACCCTCGGGTGTGGTGGCGTCACAGGCGACGGTGATCACATTGACCCCGAAGTCATCCCGGATGGTGGCGGCAGCGGCCTCTAACGCATCTGCGCCGCGTGCGTTCATGATCAGGTCAACGCCCGCCTCGGCCAGCGCGCGGGCACACCCCAGCCCAAGGCCTTTGGAAGAGGCGCATACCAACGCCGTTTTGCCTGCAATTCCAAGATCCATCTCGTTCTCCCTGAAGTCTTGCCAGCGACCTAGCATTGCGGTGGCAGCTCGGAAAGGCACAGGGTCAGCCAAACGGCATAAAGAAGAACTCTTCCCGCACGATATTTCCGTCCGCGACCGTGTAAAGACCGACCTCGGTCATCTGGAACCGCTGACCACTCGCCTTTTCGGTGGCATCTGCGGCAAAACGGATCGCGAACCTGTCGCCGTGAATATAAGGGCCTTCAGCGCTGGTGCTGTGGGTATCAAAACTCTCGGCCCACCACGCATGCTTACCGCGAATGCCTTCAATGCCTTCGGTCACCGGGCCACGGTCGCTGTCGGGGGGCACCATCGCTTCAACCGAAACAGCGTGGGGCGCATAGAGTTCATCAAGTCCACGCGCCTCCTGCCCCGTATTGCAATACTCGACCAGCGTTTTGGCAATGTCTTCTATGGTCATGGGACTCCCTCCTGATCCGCACGTGACTGTTGGCGCTTAAGAAGCTTTTAGTGCGAATCGATCATACCACGTCCATCGGATTGAATTGGGCGGGCTTGATATGGCGACCTTGCTTGGGCGCACGGCGATCATTTGCGCGACACTGGCGGCAGCGGGATGCAGCAGCAGTTCTGGCACGGGTGTGACAGAGGGGTCGGGCGTCGTTGTCACGCCGGGGTTAGCGTCCGCAACAACCTTTCGCGCCGCGAACGGGGCAATGATGGGCCGGGCAGAGGATTTGGCGCGGACCACCGATCTGCCGGTGTCAGGCACGGCCAGTTATTCTGGGTATCTTGATCTGTCAGTCACCCCGCTAAGCGTTGAGGCGTTTCGCGTTCTTATGACAGCCGACCTTATGGCGGACTTCGACGCCAGCACGCTGTCGGGGAGTTTCAGCGACCCCGTTCTGACCGACGGCAATCCAATCAACGGAGGCGGGCAAATGGTTGGTGGCGCGCTCAGCGGTGCGGACATCACCGGGATGATCGAAGCAGATCTGACCCGCGACGGGACGGACTTTGGCATTGACGGCACTCTGACGGGCGAGTTTCGGGGGAGCGGCGGCGCGATGATCGCGGGCGATATCGCGGGCACGCTCGACCCCGCCGCAGGGACCAGTGGCACGATCAGCGGGCATCTCACCGCGCAAAATTAACCTCAACACGGGATCATGCTCGACAAGTACGGCACCGCCGTTAATCATGCGCTAACCAAAACTGGGCAGTGGACGGTTGGATCATGGCGACTTGGGGCCGGGAAAGCACATGCGCGGGCGTTGTGTCACTTGCCTTGGCGGGGTGTTCCAGCAGTGATGGCGGCAGCACCGAGGGAGGCGTTGGTGGCAGCGCGGCATTGGTCCCGCTAACCAATGAACAGCGCGTTGCAGAGTTCGCCGCGGCCACCAGCCGGCTCGAGTCCCGCTTCAACAGTGAATTCGACGAGATACCACGCAACGGGTCTGCGACCTATTCGGGCTTTGCTGGCATGGTGATCGACACCGGCGCGGGCGATCTGACGTTGGTGGGTGACGCCGAAATGCGTCTCGATTTCTTCCGACGCGAACTTGCGGGCGAGATTACCGATGTCTTTGGCGATCAGGGCGGCGTCCTGGGAGACTATACCGGTCAGGTGTCGTTCACAAATGGTGAGCTTCGCGCGACGCGTCCCAACGATCTGGCTTTCGACTATGAAGGCGCGCTGAACGGCCAAGGGAACACCATTCTTGTCGACGGATCGGCCACCGGGGTGTTCAAAGGCACACCCATCCGCGGCGTACTCGCCAACTCCGATCCCGGTGACACCGTGACGCTGAACGGCGCCCCTGCCCCTGTCACCATGTCCGTTGCGGTCGAACCGTAAGTCCGATTGCGCCCCCCGGCGCGCTGACCTATATCGCGCCCATGCTGGACCGTGCCTCAAACTCGCCTGACCTGCCGCCCGAAATTGCGCGGCGTCGGACCTTTGCCATTATCTCGCACCCCGATGCCGGGAAAACGACCCTGACGGAAAAGTTCCTGTTGTACGGCGGCGCGATCCAGATGGCAGGGCAAGTGCGCGCCAAAGGCGAAGCACGGCGGACACGGTCAGACTTCATGCAGATGGAAAAGGATCGCGGCATCTCGGTCAGCGCGTCTGCGATGTCCTTTGATTTTGGGACCTACCGGTTCAATCTGGTCGACACGCCGGGCCACAGCGACTTTTCCGAAGACACCTATCGGACGCTGACCGCCGTGGACGCGGCAATCATGGTCATCGACGGCGCCAAGGGCGTTGAAAGCCAGACCCANAAGCTGTTCGANGTCTGCCGCCTGCGGGATCTGCCCATCCTGACATTCTGTAACAAGATGGACCGGGAAAGCCGTGACACATTTGAGATCATTGACGAAATTCAGGAAAATCTTGCCATCGACGTGACCCCGGCCAGTTGGCCCATCGGCGTCGGTCGGGACTTTCTGGGATGCTATGACATGCTCAATGACCGGCTTGAGCTGATGGACCGGGCCGACCGCAACAAGGTGGCCGAAAGCATCGCGATCGCGGGCCTCGATGATCCGAATCTGGCCGAGCACGTGCCCGAAGCCCTTCTGGAGCAACTCAAGGAAGAGGTCGAGATGGCGCGCGAGTTGCTGCCACGCTTTGATCAGCAGGCGTTTCTCGACGGGACACTGACACCGATCTGGTTCGGCTCAGCGATCAACTCATTCGGCGTCAAGGAACTGATGACCGGCATCGGCGATTTTGGCCCTGAGCCACAGCCCCAATCCGCCGAACCCCGCCAGGTCAGCCCCGAGGAAAAGAAGGTCGCAGGTTTCGTATTCAAGGTGCAGGCCAATATGGACCCCAAACACCGCGACCGCGTTGCCTTTGTGCGCATGGCCTCGGGCCATTTCAAACGCGGCATGAAGCTTACTCATGTCCGCACCAAGAAACCGATGGCCGTGTCGAACCCCGTTCTCTTTCTCGCCTCTGACCGCGAACTCGCGGATGAGGCCTGGGCTGGTGACATCATCGGCATTCCCAATCACGGGCAATTGCGTATCGGGGACACGCTGACCGAAGGCGAAGCGATCCGCGTCACGGGCATCCCCTCATTCGCTCCGGAACTGCTGCAATCGGTCCGCGCGGCCGACCCGCTCAAGGCCAAGCATCTGGACAAAGCGTTGATGCAATTCGCCGAGGAAGGTGCGGCAAAGATCTTCAAGCCGATGATCGGCTCAGGCTTCATCGTGGGCGTTGTTGGCCAGCTTCAGTTCGAAGTGCTCGCCAGCCGGATCGAGATGGAATATGGTCTGCCCGTCCGGTTCGAGCCGTCGCAGTTCACATCGGCCCGTTGGGTGTCAGGCCCACGGGCCGATGTGGATAAGTTTGTGAATGGAAACAAGGGACATATCGCCTATGACAACGATGGCGACTGTGTCTACCTGACGCGACTGCAATGGGATATCGACCGCGTCGAGCGCGATTTCCCGGATCTCACGCTGAGCGCGACCAAAGAAATGATGGTTTAGCGCGCGGCGCACCGCACGCATGCCGCACATCAGGCTTGCGCGTCGTCCTGCTCTTCGTCGCGACGCTTGGTATAGGTGCGCATCATCACGGTGTGAAAGATTGCAACACCGCACAGGAACGCGCCGATGCAGAAGGCCGTGATCATCGGATTGTCTGCAAAAAATGCCAACATTGAAGGTCTCCGTAAGAAATTCTGACCAGAACGTCGGCCACAAATGCGGCCAAAGCGCAGCAACTATGCCGCAAATTTTTGGCAATTTGTCCGGGAGGACGACATTGCGCGGTCTTTCCAAGGGTTTGTTCGCGGTTCTACATCTCCAGTCGGCCAGTTTACGTAACGTCTTTGGCAACAATTCCCCTATTGAAGGATGAATTGTTTCACCCTAGGTGACCTGCGTTGACCGAACCCTATATATGGGGTAGCCAACTGGCAGCGTTGGGGCGCTTGTGGATAAGTTACGGCCATACGGGCCAGTCCCCACCATAATCCGCACGGGCCATGAAAGCGGTCCGTACAATTAAACAACGGACGCACATGACCAAATTTGCAGATCTCAATCTGTCACCAAAGATTTTGAAGGCCGTCGAAGAGGCCGGATATGAAACGCCCACCCCTATTCAAGAAGGCGCAATTCCTGCAGCGCTAGAAGGGCGCGATGTCCTGGGGATTGCCCAGACGGGCACAGGCAAGACGGCCAGTTTTACTCTGCCGATGATCAACTCGCTTGCACGAGGGCGCGCACGCGCCCGGATGCCACGCAGCCTTGTCCTCTGCCCCACGCGTGAGCTTGCGGCGCAGGTGGCCGAAAACTTTGATACCTATTCCAAGCATGTAAAGCTGACCAAGGCACTGTTGATCGGCGGTGTGAGCTTTAAAGAGCAGGACGCGCTCATCGACAAAGGCGTCGATGTCCTTATCGCGACGCCCGGACGGCTTCTGGACCATTTTGAACGTGGCAAGCTTTTGCTGACCGGCGTGCAGATCATGGTCGTCGATGAAGCTGACCGGATGCTCGACATGGGCTTTATTCCGGATATCGAACGCATCTTCTCGCTGACTCCGTTCACGCGTCAGACGCTGTTTTTCTCGGCCACCATGGCGCCGGAGATTGAGCGGATCACCAACACCTTCCTGTCGAACCCCGAGCGGATCGAAGTTGCGCGGCAAGCGACGGCATCGGAAACCATTGCGCAATCGGTTGTGGTCTTTAAGCCATCTCGGCGTGACCGCGCCGCAAAAGAAAAGCGCAATATCCTTCGTTCGGTCATTGATGCCGAGGGCGATGCGTGCACGAACGCGATTGTCTTCTGCAACCGCAAGTCCGACGTGGACATCGTTGCCAAGTCGCTGCGCAAGCATGGCTATAACGCCGAACCGATCCACGGCGATCTCGACCAGTCGCAGCGTATGCGGACGCTCGATGGGTTTCGCGACGGCACGATCCGCTTTCTGGTCGCTTCAGACGTGGCGGCGCGCGGTCTGGACATTCCAAGCGTCAGCCACGTGTTCAACTATGACGTTCCGACCCATTCCGAGGACTATGTCCACCGGATCGGGCGGACGGGTCGCGCGGGCCGCGAAGGTAAGGCCGTGATGATCTGTGAATCACGGGACGAGAAGTACCTTGAGGCGATTGAAAAACTGATCGCCAAGGAAATTCCCCGTGCTGAGAACCCACTCAGGTCTGCGCCGGTCGTGGAAGAGACGGTCGAAGACAAGGACAAGGAAAAACCCAAGCGCAGCCGTTCGCGCAGAAGCAAGAAAGACGATACGCCGAAGGTCGAAGACGCACCGGTCGAAACTGCTGCAGAAGACGCACCTCAGGAGCGCAAACAGCGCGGCAATCGTCGTGATCGCGGCGGCAACAAGACCGTTGGTATGGGCGACCACATGCCCAGCTTCATTGAGAAAAGCTTTGAGGAGCGTCTGGCGAGCTAGGTCAGCCTGTTCCGGGACTTATGAGACCACGGTCAACGGGCCGTGGTCTTTTTTTAGGTATTTGAGGACCAATGAAGTCCAGTGACGTCACAATTCCTGCGTGATGTCGATTTCAAACGCTTGTTCCCGGCGCCAATTCATAGCATTTCGCCCCTTGATTACCCCGCTAAGCCGTGACCCAGAGCCAATTTGCTCCAATACAACACCTTCTCCGATCGCATAGGGCTTTACCCAATACTCAAGAACGCGCCTTTCTATCGAAGTAGCCGTCACTCCGGCACAGCAATCGACGTTAGGTGGATCACCAAACCGCAACGTCTTTGCGAGAATTTGGTGTCTAATGAGTTCTGGCGGCCCAAGAAAAGGTTCGGTGACTGTAGTAAATCTTTGTACCGGAGAAGAAAACGCCACCTGAAACGGTCGTTTGCAGAACTGGCAATTGATCAGGACAAGCGCTGCTTCACGAGCATAGATGTTGGCCATCCGTTCGGGACGAAAAGGAGTGTAACGCGGGACGGCATGTTCATCCCACCACAAGGGGGGCTCGTCAATTCGATCGAGTATGTCGCCATAGTTTGTATGCATCACGCCAGACGACTGACCACCACGGTCACTTCGGCTTTCTTGCCCAACTCGGTCTGGGTCGTCTTGCGCGCGATGCGCCGCAATGCCTCGTCCAGTTTGTCGCTGTCGCGAATGGTCTTGTCATCGGCGCGGCCCAGAAACTGACCTAAGTCCTCTTCCAGAACATCCACAAGCGCGGCGTTGGAAGACCCCCGTTCAGGTAGCCCCATGAGTTCACACCATGGATCGCCCAGAACGTCGCCCTCTTCATCGATGATCACCGTCACCGTGACATGGCCGTTCAGTGCCATTCGGATGCGGTCGCGGATGACACCGTCAAAGGCGCCGACATAGGCATTGCCGTCGTAATAGGTGCGGCTGGTTTCAACGTATTCGGCGATTCGCGGAGCGTTGCCCTGAAGCTCGACCACGGTACCGTTCGGCGCCAAGACACCGGCGAAGCCGCCGCCTTCGGCGAGTTTCACATGCTCGCGCAGGTGCCGGTGTTCGCCATGCATGGGAATGACCATTTGCGGGCTCACAAGCTTGTGCACCATTTGCAGATCAGGCCGGTTGGCATGGCCTGAGACGTGGTATTTGCCACCTGTGTCATCGACGACATCGACACCCATCTCAGAAAACGCGTTCATGATGCTGATCACGCCGCGTTCGTTTCCGGGGATCGTCTTGGACGAGAACAGGAACAAATCCCCTTCCCCCATCTGCAATCCCAGATACTTGCCTCGACTGAGTTGGGCCGACGCCGCGCGGCGTTCGCCCTGACTGCCTGTAACAATCAGCATGAGGTTTTCGGCCGGAATGTCGGCGGCATCCTCTGCTGTGACCGTCTTGGGAAAGTCGGTCAGCACGGCGCTTTGCACCCCGGCTTCAACCATGCGGCGCATGGCGCGCCCAAGGAGGCAAACGGACCGTCCCGCGCGAATTCCGGCTTCGGCCAATGTTTTGACCCGCGCGATGTTGGAGGCAAAGGTCGTCGCGACGACCATACCGGCGTGCCCTTGCACGAGTTCTTCAATTGCCAGCCCAATCGCGGCCTCGGACCGGCCTGCTTCGGGTGAAAAGACATTGGTGGAGTCGCAGATCAGCGCCTTCACTCCAGATTGGCCGATGGCTTTGAACACGTCCGGGTCCCACGGCTCGCCGACGACGGGGCTGCGGTCGAGTTTGAAGTCGCCGGTATGGAGCAAGCGACCGCCGGGCGTGTCGATGACCAGCGCCGAGGTTTCAGGGATCGAGTGGGCGACCGGAACGAAGCCGACCTGAAACGGTCCGGCAGTGATTTGTTCCGGCCAAGCGTTGCACAGCACCACTTCATTTTCTGGCACACCGTGTTCATCAAGCTTGCGGCGGGCGATATTGGCCGTGAACGCGCGGGCAAAGATCGGGGCCTGAAGCCGGGACCAGAGGTGTCCGACAGCGCCGACGTGATCCTCATGCGCGTGCGTGATGAAAACGCCGTCAATGCGATCGCGGCGCTCTTCCAGCCAGGTGATATCTGGCAGGATCAGATCGACACCGGGTGTTGTGTCCATATCCGGAAAGGTCACGCCAAGGTCCACGACGATCAGACGCTCCTGATCACGCGGGCCGTAACCGTAGACATAGCAATTCATGCCAATTTCGCCTGCCCCACCAAGGGGCAGATAGAACAACCTGTCCGAACTCATCCCGCGTCCTGCATCTTGTTATAGTTATGGATCACGGTCAGCCCGTGCATCGTCAAATCATCTTCGATCGTGTCAAATAGCACATCGCCGGTGGCAAACAACGGCGCTAGGCCCCCTGTACCGACCACACGCATCGGGGCTTCGTATTCGGCCTTGATGCGCTCTGTAATCTCGCGGACGACGCCGACATAACCCCAGAACACACCCGACTGCATGCAGGCCACCGTATTGCGCCCGATCACACCCTGCGGCTTGGTCACGTCCACATGGGGCAAGGCGGCAGCCGCCTGATGAAGGGCCTCAAGGCTGAGGTTGACGCCGGGCGCGATCACGCCCCCCACATAGGCCCCGTCATCCGCCACCACGTCAAAGGTTGTCGCAGTCCCGAAATCCACCACGACAAGGTTGCCACCATGGCGATCAAATGCGCCAGCGGTGTTGACCAGACGGTCTGGTCCGACTTGGGTGCCTTCGTCCACACGCGGTGGGCTGGGCAGAAGGCATTCGGGCTTACCCACGACAAGGGGCCGCGTTTGGAAATATCGGTCAGCAAAGACACGCAGGTTGAACACGACGCGCGGCACGGTGGACGAGATGATGACCTCGTCAATCGTCACGCCTTCCAGATTGTTGTGCCGCAGGAGCGTCGAGAACCAAACGAAATATTGGTCGGCTGTCCGTTGGTGTTCTGTCGTGGTCCGCAGCGTGACCAGGAACCTCGTTCCATCCCAGATCGAAAAGACCGTATTCGTGTTGCCGCAATCAATACAGAGAAGCATCTCGCCCCCCTTTCTTCAGAAAAAGACGTCTGCCGCCGGGATCTTGACGCGCCCCTTGAGCGTTTTGAGCACAAGCTGGCCCATTTCGTCGACGGTTTCAAACCGACCTGTCACTTCCTCACGCGGGGTGCGCGCAGTGATGATTTCGCCCAGCCGCGCGGCGCGCTCCAGCCACCGGCGGCGGATGGGCTGAAAACCAAGTCGGTCGAGGATCATTTCCTCGGTTGCATAATTGTCTGCGAGGACGCGGAGGAAGTCGTCGGGTTCCACCGTTTCCCCGGTTTCCGTGCGCACGCAGACCGGCGGAAAGGAGGGATCGCGCACCCCGTGCGGTGTGTGGAGAAGGTTTACGCCAATTCCGACCGACAGCCATTCCGTCGCGCCGCCCGTGCCCGCACTTTCCAGCAAGATACCGGCGACCTTGCCGCCATTGAGGAGCACGTCATTCGGCCATTTGAGCGACAAAGCCGAGCGGTCGCACCAGTGCGACAACGTCTCATAAAGCGCGTTGGCGGCGAGAAATGACCGCAGTGAGGCGGCCTGAGGGCCGCCCAAGGGTTTTAGAACAAGGGTCGCGGCGAAGTTTCCGGGCGGGTTCGTCCATGGACGCCCGCGTCGCCCCCGCGCATTTGTCTGATGCCGCGCCATGATCCAGGTTGGCCGGTGCAGATGTTCGGCAATACGCGCCGCCTCTGCGTTGGTACTGTCCAGTTCCTCGTGGAGGATCCAGTCGTACCCTTCCGGCCAGGGATCAGTTGACAAGGGTGGCCGCCGCCGCCGCTGCTGCACCTTCGACGCCGAAAAGGTTCACGACCCCAAGCACCATTGCCGCCGCAGACGCCACGAGGAACGTGGTCAGCACCATGGACCGTGCGGGGTCGAGCGCCTCACGCTCTTCGCCGAAATACATGAAGTAGACGAGCCGTAGGTAGTAGAACGCCCCGATGACCGAGGCGATCACGCCAAGCACCGCCAACCAAAAGAGGCCCGCATCAATCGCAGCAAGCAAGACGTAGTACTTGCCGAAGAACCCAACAAACGGCGGGACACCGGCGAGGCTGAAGAGCAGGATCAGCATCGCAAGCGCGCGGAGCGGCTCGG